>NZ_JAJOND010000001.1:916671-1222229 GCF_024700055.1 Rhizobacter sp. J219 | reverse complement strand
GCCGGCCACGGCCTTCGGAAACCTCACGGTGAAGGTGGCCCCCTGGCCCGGGCCGGCGCTGTGCGCCGTCACCTCGCCGCCATGCAGGGCGACCAGCTGCTTCACGAGCGCGAGGCCGATGCCCAGCCCGCTCGACATGCGCCCCGGCAACGGCGGGCCCTGCACGAAGGGCTCGAAGATGCGCGGCAGCAGCGCCGCGTCGATGCCAATGCCCTGGTCCTGCACCGAGAGCACGGCGTGCTCGCCGTCGTCTTTCACCGTGATGCGCACCTCGGTGCCTTCCGGCGAGCACTTGAGCGAGTTGAAGACGAGGTTGTTGACGATCTGCTCGATGCGCACCCCGTCGCCCAGCACCCACGCGTCGTCGGCCTGCACCACGATCTTGTGACCCGCAGCCTTCTCGGTGGTACGCAGCGCGTCGGCACAGCTCGTCACCCACTCGGCAAGGTTGATGCGGCGCGCCTCCAGCACGATCTTGCCCGACATGAGCCGGCTCACGTCGAGCAGGTCGTTGACGATGTGGCTCAGGTGGCGGTTCTGGCGCTGGATGATGGAGAGGAACTTCTCGCGCGCCTCGGGCGGGCTGCGCTCGTGGCTGAGCACCGCGGTGGCGCCGGCGATGGCGGCCAGCGGGTTGCGAAGCTCGTGGCCGAGCAGGGCGAGGAACTGGTCCTTCGCGGTGTTTTCGCGCTGGGCGGCTTCACGCAGTGCGGTCTCGCGCGCCAGCAGCTGCTCGCGCTCGCGCTCGGCGGCTTCACGCGACTGGCGCTCCTGCGTCAACAGCCGGCCGGCGCCGGCCAATGCGTCGTAGAGGGCCTGGACCTCGACCAGGCGCGTCGCACCGAGGCTCGGCGTTTGGCCGGCGCCCACCGCTTCGGCGGCGCGCGAGGCGTTGTCGATGGCACGCATGAAGGTGCGGCCGAGGTAGTAGGCCGCGAGCACCGCGGCGCCGAGCGCCAGCAGCCCGCTCACCGCCAGCCACAGCACCGCGTGGGTGATTGAGCGCTCGATGGTGCTCACCGGCATCGCCACCGCGACGGTCCAGCCCGTCTGCTCGGAGTGCGTGAAGGCGTCGTATGAGTCCACGCCTTCCAGCGTGTCGTGCCGGATCAAGCCTTCCGGCGCCGCCTCGGCGGCCGCCACCAGTTCGGGCCGCGCCGGTTTGCCGAGCGTGGTGTCGGCGTTGACGTTGCGCGAGATGAAGCGGCCCGTCCCGTCGATCACGCCAATGGTGGCGGTGGAGCCGTTCTCCACCTGAAGCGCGGTCGCGCGCCAGTGGTCCACCGAGTAGGCATGTGCGATGACGTAGCGCTTGCCGTTGAGGGTGTCGGTGGGCACGTAGAGCGCCGTGAGGAGCTTGCCGGAGACGGGTCCCACCATCAGGTCGGTCACCACCGGCTGGCCCGAGTTGAGAGCCTGCTGGATGCGCGCTTTGGGGGCCGCGGGCAGTGGGCTGCCCAGCGGCTCCAGCGTGTTGAGCAACTGGTTGCCGTCCTCATCGAGCAGGAAGGTCCATACGTGCGGGGGGCGGTTGGCGCCCTTGGCCTGTTCATAGAAGGCGGCAAGGTCACCCTCGCGCAGCGACTCCGACTGGGCCAGCGCCGTCAGCGCACCGATCGAGCGCTGGATCTCCACGTCGACCAGCAGGGCCGAGGCTCGCACCGTTTCGCGCAGGCCGTTGAGCGCGGCGGTGCGCTCGCCTTCGCGGACCTTCTGGACCGCCATCACGGCGGCAAGGAAGCCCGGCACGAAGATGACAGTGGTGACGAGCAACAGGAGCGAGCGAATCCGCATCTGCCGTTTCTAGCACAGCGCCTTTGCCCAAAGGCCCCTCCACGTAGGACGATTCCGACAAGCGCATGCGAATTTCAGTGCTGCAAGTGTTGTGTTGCAGTGCCTACGATGCCGCGAAGGGTTGCAGTCAATGAGAAAGACATCGGTCGGGCGGCAGAGTGCGAAACCCGCGTTTCGCGAATCAGACTTCGCAGGCATGCGCCCTCAGGAGCAGGCGGAGCTGAGCGGATCGCTCAACCAGTTGAGCCAGCAGCTCGCCGCCACCCGCCAGCTGTTGCGAGATCTCGAACTCGGCACCCCGGACGCCGACCCCCTCGCGCCCACCGCCCTTGCGGTGCCTGGCGGCATGGCCCCGGAGCCCCCTTCGAGCGACGACGACTCCGCTGTGCCCAAGTAGCGCCCGACGCTTGAGCTGGATCGAAGCCACCTGCTGTCCAGTGTGGGAAAGTCAGAGGCCTTGACCTTCCTATGATGGGAAGCATGAACATGGCTTCATGAACACCTCACTTTCTTCCGATGTCCAGTTGCAGGTCGAAGGCATGACCTGCGCCTCGTGTGTGGCCCGCGTCGAAAAAGCGCTCCTCAAGGTGCAGGGCGTGACCGCGGCCGCGGTCAACCTGGCCACCGAAAAGGCCAGCGTGAGCGCCGCAGCCAGCGTGCCGCTGGCCGACCTGCTCGCCGCGGTCGAGAAGGCCGGCTACAGCGCCCGTGAAGTCGTGCACGAGCTGCCGGCGCAGGCCACCCGCCCCGCGGCGCCCACCTGGTGGCCGGTGGCGGTGAGCGCGGCGCTCACGCTGCCTTTGGTGCTGCCGATGGCGCTGGCGCTTTTCGGCGTACAGCTGATGCTCGACCCGTGGTGGCAGCTGGCGCTGGCCACGCCGGTGCAGTTCTGGCTCGGCGCGCGCTTCTACGTTGCCGGCTGGAAGGCCTTGCGCGCCCGTGCCGGCAACATGGACCTGCTGGTCGCGCTCGGCACCTCGGCGGCCTTCGGCCTCTCGCTCTATCTCATGTGGCAGCATGCGGGCCACGACGGCATGCCGCATCTCTATTTCGAAGCCTCGGCCGCCGTCATCACGCTGGTGCTGCTCGGCAAGTGGCTGGAGCAGCGCGCCAAGCGGCAGACGGCCGACGCCATCCGCGCACTCAACGCCCTGCGGCCCACCACCGCCACCGTGCGGCGAGGTGGTGCCGAGCTGGCGCTGCCCATCGAGTCGGTGCAGGTCGGCGACCTGGTGGTCGTGCGCCCCGGCGAGCGGGTGGCGGTCGACGGCGAAGTGGTCGAAGGCGCAAGCCACCTTGACGAATCGCTGATCACCGGCGAGAGCCGGCCGGTGGCCAAGCACGTGGGCGACCGGGTCACGGGCGGTGCCATCAACGCCGAAGGCGCCTTGCTAGTGAAGACGCTCGCGATCGGTGCCGAGACCACGCTGGCGCGGGTGATCCGCATGGTCGAGTCGGCGCAGGCCGCCAAGGCGCCGATCCAGCGCGTGGTCGACCGGGTGAGTGCGGTCTTCGTGCCGGTGGTGCTGGGCATCGCGGCGCTGACCTTCATCGGGTGGATGCTCGCAGGCGGCACGCTCGAACAGTCGCTCATCAACGCGGTGGCGGTGCTCGTGATCGCCTGCCCGTGTGCGCTGGGCCTGGCCACGCCGACGGCCATCATGGCCGGCACCGGCGTGGCGGCGCGACGCGGCATCCTCATCAAAGATGCGGAAGCGCTGGAAGTCGCGCACGCGGTGACCACGATCGCGTTCGACAAGACCGGCACGCTCACCGAGGGCAAGCCGGCGGTGGTGGCCATCGAGCCGGCGCCCGGCCACACCGCGCACGACGTGCTGCGCCTTGCGGCCGCCCTGCAGCGCAGCAGCAGCCATCCGCTCGCGGTCGCGGTGCTGGAGCGGGCACGCAGCGAGGCGGTCGAGGTGCCGGCGTCGACGGCTGCACGTGCCTTGCCCGGCCGCGGCGTCGAGGCGGTGGTCGAAGGGCACACCCTGCAGCTTGGCAGCACGCGGCTGCTGCACGAGACCGGTTTGCAGGCCGGCCCGCTGCACGACCAGGCGCAGGCGCTCGAGGCCCACGGCCGCACGCTGTCGTGGCTGGTCGCGCTCGACGGCCAGGGCGGCGCCTCGCTGCTGGGACTGCTCGCGTTCGGCGACGCCCTCAAGCCCAATGCGGCCTCGGCCGTGAAGCGCCTGCACGTGCTGGGCGTGAAGACGGTGCTCCTGACGGGCGACAACCGCGGCAGCGCCCGCGCCGTGGCCGAGGCGCTCGGCATTACCGACGTGCGCGCCGAGGTGCTGCCGGCCGACAAGGCCTCGATCGTGCAGTCGCTGCGGGCGAACGGCGAAGTGGTGGCGATGGTGGGCGACGGCATCAACGACGCGCCGGCTCTGGCGGCCGCGCAGGTGGGCATCGCGATGTCGACCGGCACCGACGTCGCGATGGAAACCGCCGGCATCACGCTGATGCGCGGTGACCCGCTGCTGGTGCCCGATGCGCTCGACGTGTCGCGTCGCACCTACGCCAAGATCCGGCAGGGCCTCTTCTGGGCCTTCGCCTACAACGTGCTGGGCATTCCGCTCGCCGCGCTCGGCTGGCTGAGCCCGGTGATTGCCGGAGCGGCCATGGCCTTCAGCAGCGTGAGCGTGGTGACCAACGCGCTGTTGCTGCGCCGCTGGCAAGGCGCTTCGGCCGACAAGGAGACGACATGAGACACCCTGTGTCAACCTGTTGGGACGGGCCAAGCGCCGGGCCGCTCCCAAGCCGGCCCGCCATCCCCCCGGGGGGATCGGCCGACGTACCCGGCGGACGAGGAGCTGTCATGAGCACACCGATGAACATTGGCCAGGCCGCGCAAGCCACCGGCGTGTCGGCCAAGATGATCCGCCACTACGAAAGCGTGGGCCTCTTCCCCGAAGCGCGCCGCACCGAAGCCGGCTACCGGCTGTATGGCGACAAGGAGCTGGCCACGCTGCGCTTCATCCGTCACTCGCGCGACCTCGGTTTCTCGTTGGAGCAGATCCGCGCGCTACTGGACCTGTGGCAGAACCGCCGCCGTCCGAGCCGCACGGTGAAGGCGCTCGCGCAGACGCACCTCGACGAGATCGACCAGAAGCTGCGCGAGCTGCAGGCGATGAAGGCGACGCTCTCGCACCTGGTGCACTGCTGTGCGGGCGACGACCGGCCCGACTGCCCGATCATCGATTCATTGGCCGACGTGCCTCAGGCCGCGGGGCAGTAGATCTTCTTCAGCGACGCGCTGGAGCGGAAGTGGGTGAGCGGCGCGCCCAGCGCCTGACGCGACACGCGCGAGAGGTGGGCCAGATCGGCAAACCCGTTGGTGCGGGCGATCTCGGTCAGCGTGGTGCCGCTGTAGAGCATGTTGAGCGCGTTGTGAATCTTGAGCCAGAGCTGGTAGTTGCGCAGCGAGATGCCCAGCGACTGCGTGAAGAGGTGCGACATGCGCGTGTACGACACGCCCACGCTGCGGGCCAGCTCGTCGAGGCTGCGGTTCACGTCGGCGTGCAGCAGTGCGACGACATGGTCGGCCTTGTCGTCGATGGCGCTGTGCGTGACGGGGGGCAGGTAGCGCGCCACGGTCGAGATCAGGCCGTTGTAGAGCAGGCCGCCCTGGGCGCCGTCGAACTCGCCGCCGCTGGCCGCCTGCAGCTGTGGCTCGTGGTAGGCGAAGGCCTCGCGCGGCAGCGACATCACGCCATGCCGGGGCATGCCGCGGAACATGCGGAACATCGGGTGCAGCGGGTTGACCAGCAGCGACACGATCGGCGTGTCTTCGGCGAGCAAGCGGTGCTCGACCAGCGGCTTGACCACCAGCGCCTGGTGGTGCGTGACCTCGCCCTTCATGTGCAGCTCGAAGGGCTTGCCATTCGCCGACACCACGATGCCGCCACTGCGGCGCAGCATGGTGCAGGTGCGCAGCGACGGGGCGGTGTACATCACCCCGCCTTGCACGACGTAGGCATTCTCGTGAGCGGGCGGCACCGGCATGACCGGCGAGGCAAGCGACGGGTCGGCCACGCCAGGCGCAAGCGTGCCAAGGTGCGCGGAGGGTGCCGCAACCGGCACCGGCAATTCGTTCATGGACAGTTCCTTCCCACAACGACAACCAGTCTAGGTGGGGGTGTCGGCCTGTCTCTACTCGATTGTCCTCAGTCGAGGGTGATTGCGGAGCGGTGGTGCTGCACTGCGCGCCAAGCTGCGCTAAGTGCGTACAAGAGGCGGCGATGGTCGTGTTTGCGACGTGCGTACCTAGGGTGCAGGAACGGCCAGCGCCGGCCCGAGCCCGAGCGGTGCCGGCAAGTGCATCAGCACCTTCTGGAACACGCTGCGGTAGGGACCGTCGGTGTCGTAGCTTGCGATCGGGTCGCGGTTGAGCTTGAACGCCTTGTCGAGCTCGCGCCACTCGGCGGCGCTCAGCACACGCTCGGCCAGCGGCAGCACGACGGTCTCTTCCACGTGCATGTGGCTGAGGTAGAAGTCGATGTACTCGTCCATCGCCTTCTCGAAACGCTCGCGCCGGCGCGGGCCTTGTTCGGTGTCGCCCATCATCTCGAAGCCGAGCAGCTCGTGCTCGAGTGTGCGGATGGCCGCCTCGCCGCGGGCGTGGTCCTGGTCGAGCTTGTCGAGCACCGCATTGGTCTCGCTGCCCTGGCCGCGCAGCAGGGGGAAGAGCAGGGTGCTTTCTTTCGTGTGGTGCAGCTTCTCCGGAAATTCGTCGACGTAGAACAGCATTGCGCGCAGCACCGAGAAGTCGGGCAGGGTGTTGCGCCGTCGGTGCTCGGCCAGCAGCAGGCGGATGCTGCGCAGCATGGCGGTCAAGGCCTGGTGTTCGCTGCGGATGATCTGGAGGGTGGGGTGCATGGTGGCCTCGCGTCTGGCAAGTCGATGCGGCCAGTATGTGAAGACGCGTTGCGGGTCACTTGATCCGTCACAAGGAATCGCCTGAAAAGGGCGGTTTTGCCACCGCTGCTGCGCGGTAGCCGCCGCGCTCAGGCGGGAACAATCCCCGCCTGCACAAGAGAAGCGTCAACACGCGCCCGTCGTGCGAGTTCCAGGCAGTTTTCTCGACGGTGGTGAATGTGTTGACGTACAGAGCGCAAGCCTTGCGCGGCGGGTGGGGTGCGCGTGTGAAACGCGTCACGGCGATGGCGATGGCGGCGGCGGTTCTCGCAGCGTGTGGCGGGGGCGGCGGCGGTGGCAGTGCGCCTGCCGACAGCCCGTCACCCGGCCCTGCGCCGGTTCCTTCTCCGGCACCTTCACCCGCTCCGACCCCGGCGCCCGCGCCAGACCGCCACGCCGCGGCCCGCTTTCTCACGCAAGCCAGCTTCGGCCCCGACGAAGCCTCGATCCAACGGGTACAGGCCTTGGGCTATGCCGGCTGGATCGACGAGCAGTTCGCCGTGCCCGCCAGCTCGCATGTCGCGCACTGGGACGCGCTCACCGCCCAGCTGCGTACCGTCAACCCCAGCGCCTGGGCCGGGCAGGACGGTGTCTTCAACGCCTTCTGGCGCACCGCCGTGACGGGCGAGGACCAGTTGCGCCAGCGCGTGGCGCTGGCGCTGTCGCAGATCTTCGTGATCTCCATGCAAGACACCTTCGTCGGCAACGAGCCGCGCGCCGTGGCGCACTACCTCGACCTGCTCGCCACGCGCGGCACCGGCCGCTACCGCGACCTGCTCGAAGGCGTGGCGTTGCACCCGATGATGGGTCGCTACCTCAGCGCGCTCGGCAACCGCAAGGCCGACACCCGCACCGGCCGCGTGCCCGACGAGAATTTCGCCCGCGAGGTGATGCAGCTCTTCAGCATCGGCCTCTACCGGCTGAACGCCGATGGCACACACCAGCTCGCCGACGGCCAGCCCGTCGAGACCTACGGCCCGGCCGACATCACCGGCCTTGCGCGTGTCTTCACCGGCTGGAGCTGGGCCTGCCCGGTGGTGCCCACCGCCACCCAGCACACCTGCTTCTCCACCGGCTCTGTGAGCGTGAGCGGCTCGTCGCGCAGCGACCCCGAGCGTGCGATGAAACCGATGATCCTCTACCCCGGCATGCACGCGCCGGAGGAAAAGCGTTTCCTCGGCACGGTGGTGCCGGCCCATACCGACGGCATGACCAGCCTGCGCATCGCGCTCGACACGCTCGCCGGCCACCCGAACGTGGCGCCGTTCATCTCGCGCCAGCTGATCCAGCGCCTGGTCACCAGCAATCCGAGCCCGGCCTATGTGCGCGACGTGGCCCAGGTGTTCAGCACGTCCGGCGGTGACCTGAAGGCGGTGGTGAAGGCCTTGCTGCTGCACGACGAAGCGCGCCGGCCGGGTGCGACGGATGGCAAGGTGCGAGAGCCGCTCTTGCGCATGACCGCCTACTACCGCGCCTTCAACGCGCGCTCCGACGGCGGGCACTGGCGCATCGGCAACACCGACGACCCGGCGAGCCGGCTCGGCCAGTCGGTGCTGCGCTCGCCGTCGGTCTTCAACTTCTACCGGCCGGGCTACGTGCCGCCCGGCTCGGCCGCGGCAGCCGCGGGGCTGGTGGCGCCTGAGTTGCAGATCGCGCACGAGACCAGCGCGGCCGGTTACGTGAACTACCTGCGCAGCGTGGTCTTCAGCGGCGTGGGCGTGGTCAACGGTGCGCCGTTCAACCGCGCCGACGTGCAGGCCGACTACGCCGCCGAGCTGGCCATCGCCGACAAGCCCGCCGAACTGGTCGACCGGCTCGACGCGAAGCTGATGTACGGCAGCATGCCCGCCGCCCTCAAGGCCGAGATCGTGGCCGCGGTGGCGAGCGTGCCCATCCAGACCCACAGCCAGGCTGCCATCGATATCGGCAAGAAAGTGCGCGTGGCCTCGGCCGTGCTGCTCACGCTTGCCTCGCCCGAGTTCCAGGTGCAGAAATGACGACCGGCCCCCACTTCCAGCACGACGGCGCGCGCCGTCTCTTCCTGCGCCACGCCACGGCGCTGGCGGGCCTGGGCGCCGCGGCGCCATTCGCGCTCAATCTGTCGGCGCTCGGCAGCGCGGCGGCGCAGTCGGCGCGCGACTACAAGGCGCTGGTGTGTCTCTTCCTGCATGGCGGCAACGACTCGATGAACATGGTGCTGCCCACCGATGCAGCCTCGTGGGCGGCCTACACATCGGTGCGCGACCAGTCGCCCGAATCCATTGCGCTGCAGGCCCCGGGCACACCGCCGGTGGCCGGTGCCACGGCTGGTTCGCCGGCGCGGCTGGGAGGCGTGCTGCCCATCCTGCCGACACACCCGCAGGGCCGCAGCTTCGCGCTGCACCCGCTGATGGGCACGCTGCAGACGCTCTTCAACGACGAGAAGCGCCTCGCCATCGTGCCCAACGCCGGCCCGCTGGTGATGCCCACCACCAAGGCGCAATACGCAAGCGGCATGCACCCCAAGCCCGCGCACCTCTTCTCGCACAACGACCAGGCCAACATGTGGCAGTCGTTCCAGCCCGAAGGTGCGACCAAAGGGTGGGGCGGCCTGATGGCCGACCTGCTGGCCGCCCAGAACGGCCGCGCCGTCTTCACCGCCATCTCGACCTCGGGCAACGCCGTCTGGCTCTCGGGCGACAGGGTGCGCCAGTACCAGGTGAGCACGAGTGGCGCGATCCGCATGGCGACCTCGGGCACCACGCATGCCGTCTACGGCCAGCTCGGCGTGGGCGAGGCGCTGCGTCGCATCGTGCGCAGCACCCGCGGCACGCACCCGCTGGAGCGCGACCTGGCCGACATCAACAACCGATCGATCGAGGCCGAGGAAGTGCTGCGCCTTGCGCTCAAGGATGCGGGCGAGCCGCTCTTCGGCACGCCCGGCACCAGCCCCGACCCCAAGCTGCTCTACGACGCGCCTCTCACCGGCACGAAAGCGATCAACGGCCTCGCCCAGCAACTGCAGACGGTCGCCCGCATGATCGACGCCGCCGGCTCGGGCGGCATCCAGGCCAGGCGGCAGATCTTCTTCGTGAGCCTGGGCGGTTTCGACACCCACGACAACCAGAACCGCGCGCTGGCCGACCTCTACGCACGCCTCTCGCATGCGCTGCGCTATTTCGACACCACCCTTGGCGCGATGGGCCTGCGCGACAGCGTCACCACCTTCACCGCCTCGGACTTCGGCCGCAGCTTCACCAGCAACGGCGATGGCACCGACCACGGCTGGGGCGCCCACCACTTCGTGATGGGCGGTGCAGTGAAGGGCGGCGATCTCTACGGCCGCTTCCCGGTGCTCGGCCTGCGCAACGCCAACAGCAACGCCTTCGACAGCAGCCCTGATCAGATCGGCAACGGCGCACTGATCCCCGGCACCTCGGTCGAGCAGATCGGCGCCACGCTCGCGCGTTGGTTCGGCCTGAGCGAGAGCGAGGTGTCGATGGTGTTTCCGGGGTTGCGCCACTTCAGCGAGCGCAACCTCGGGTTCATGGCCTGAGTCCGAGCACGAGCCGCGCGCAGGGCGGTTGAAGCTGCTGCCTGACGCTCGGTACGGAGCCTCAATAACCCCGTACACCAGGCGGTGTATTCAAGCCAAGACCGCCCTTGCGGCACTAGATTCGCGCGCCTTTGAAACGGTTCAGCAACCGTTCGAGACTCTTCAATCCACCCAGGGAGACAAGCGTGATGCAAAAGCTCAGGTCGTGGGCCGCGGTGCTGTTGTTGGCGGTCGGTTCTTCACTCTCTCCGGTCGTGGCGGCGGCAGTGCCCAGCCCCACGGTGATCGGCCCCGTGCCCTCGCAGCCGCCCGGCAGCGCCTCGCGCGACTACCCATGGATGTCGACCCTGCACAAGCTCGCGGCGGTCGGCTACGTGGAAGAGGAATACTTCATCGAAGGCACGGCCAGCCGCTACAACACCGCGGTGCCGCTGGGCACCAACGGCGCGGTGGTCAGCAGCGGCCACCCGTACCGCACCCGCATCCTCGTGCGACGGCCCATCAGCCCGTGGAAGTTCAACGGCACCGTGCTCGCCGAGTGGCAGAACGTCACGGCGGGCTACGACCTCGACGCGATGTGGGGGGCTTCCTTCGAGCACGTGATCCGCTCCGGTTATGCGTGGGTCGGGATCTCGGCGCAACGCGTGGGCGTGCAGGGCACCCCCAACGGTCTCAAGAACTGGAGCGCCACCCGCTACGGTTCGCTCGACGTGACGGCGGGCGGCACCATCGTCGACGACTCGCTCTCCTACGACATCTACGCCCAGGCGCTGCAGGCGCTGCGCCACCCGACGGGCGTGCGGCCGATGGGCAAGCTGGACGTCAAGCGGGTGATGGCGATCGGCGCCTCGCAATCGGCCGGCCGGCTGGCGGTGTTCGTCAACGCGCTGCACCCGCTCATCGGCGACCCGGTCGATGCCTACCTGCTCTTCATTGGCGGCGCCCGTGTGCGCAGCGACCTCAGCGTGCCGATCTTCAAGCTGATCTCGGAAACCGACGTGCCGGTGCAGATGGCCTCGCGCCAGCCCGACACGCCGCTCTTCCGCTTCTGGGAGGTGGCCGGCGCGAGCCACTCGGGCCGCCGCACGGTGCTCAACTCGCGACCGCTGCTCGCCCGCGACGGCGTGGCGCCCACGCTTGGCGACTGCGCCCGCCCGCCATACCCGCGCGTGCCGATGCAGCATGTGATCAACGCCGTCTACGACCACATGGTGCGCTGGGTGCGCGAGGGCGTGCAGCCGCCGAGCGCACCGCCCATCGTCACCGAAGGCGCGGTGATTCAGCGCGACGCGAACGGCAACGCGCTCGGCGGCATCCGCCTGGCCGAGTTCGCCGTGCCCACCGCACTCAACAGCGGCGCGAACACGGGCGCGGCCTTCTGCATCCTCTATGGCAGCTACGTCCCGTTCGAGCAGAGTGTGATCGACCAGCTCTACCCCACGCACGGCAGCTATGTGGTGCCGGTGTTCAACCAGGCCCACGACACCGTGCGCGACGGCTACGTGGTGTGGCAGGACGCGCTGCGCACCAAGCATCTCGCCGCGCACTCCATCGTGGGCTTGGGCGCACCCTGCAGCGCCACCTGCCGCGCCGCGCAAGACTTGCTCGAAGCCAGCTACTTCTACCTCTACACCAGCGGCCACGACGACGAGTTCGCCCACAAGGTGATCGGCGCCATCAAGGCCATCGCCCGTGGCGAGGCCAGCGGTGGCCAGTCGCAGGTCATCGCCAGCCGCATCGCGCGCCACCTGCTCAACGACTATGTGGAAGACGTTCAGCGGCTGAAGGCGAAGGGCAGGCTGTCGCAGGTGTCGGCCAACGAGCTGGTGAACGGGGCCAACGCCGTGCTCGCGGCCTTGCCCTGATGCAGATTGAGCGCCGGGCGGCGCGTCTGTGCGCCAGCCCACGCACGATCGGAAAAGAAAAGACGAGGCGTTTTCGGCGTCGCGGCCTAGGATGGGCTTCCACATGGGGTGTCCGACACAGGAGCGCACATGACGTCCATCGCAGCGCACCGGCTTTCGCTTGTCGGACCCGCGCGACATCTCCCTCGAGCCGAGGGCGCAGAGGCTGACGCCGCGGTCGATGCCTGGCGGCAGATCGAGGCCGCGCTGGTGCCCGTGATCGGCACGCTCGGCTTCGGTGCGCTCTATCAGCGGTGCATCGCCCTGCGGTGCAAGCAAGACCCCTGGCTGCAGGCGGTGCACGACGGCACTCTCCACGGCGACGATTTCAACGCGCTGCACCAGGCACTGTGCACTCGATCGGAGGCGCAGGCTGCCGCGGCGCAGGGCGAGCTATTGCGCGTGTTCCATGAAGTGCTCACGTCACTGCTCGGCGCGCCGCTGGTGGACAGGCTGCTTCCGCCGATCGAGAGAGGTCCGCCATGAACGAAGTGGCCACCGCAACGCTGCTACCGACCGGGGTGCCCGGCCTCGACCAGGTCCTGGGGGGCGGGCTCACGGAGTTCTCGTTCAACGTGATCGCAGGGGCGCCCGGCAGCGGAAAGACCACGCTGGCGCATCAGATCATGTTTGCGCTGGCCACGCCCGAGCGGCCGGCCTTGTATTTCACCGTGCTCGGCGAGCCGCCGCTGAAGATGCTGCGTTATCAGCAGCGGTACCGCTTCTTCGACCTCGACCGATTCAACCGCTGCATCCGCTTCTACAACCTCGCAGACGAAGCCTCGTCGGGCAGCTCCGGCAAGGTGTTGGATCGCATCTCCGCCGAAGTGCGCTCGCACGAGCCTGGCCTGGTGTTCGTCGACTCGTTCCGCACCGTGCTGCTGGCCGGCGCGTCGGGCGGCGAAGCCGAGCAGGAGCGCTTCGTGCAGGACCTGGGCGTGCTCTTGACCAGCTGGCAGGCCACGACCTTCATCGTCGGCGAGCATCTCGACGATGCGCACCTGAACGTGGTGTTCACCGTGGCCGATGGCCTGATCTGGCTGAGGCAGACGGAAAAGCGCAACGCGGTCGTCCGCAAGCTCGAAGTCAGCAAGATGCGGGGGCAGGCCACGATGCCCGGGCTGCATGCGTTTCGCATCGGCACCACCGGCTTGCAGGTGTTTCCGCGCGGGCTGTCCTCGCCGGCGATGCCGGAGTCGACGCCGCCCACCGAGCACCGGCTCGCGATGGGCGTTCCCGGGCTCGACGCGATGATGGGCGGCGGCCTGCCGGCGGGGTATTCGCTGCTGGTGGCCGGCCCTTCGGGGTCGGGCAAGAGCATCCTCGCGCGGGCGTTCCTCGAAGAAGGTGCCCGCCAGGGTGACATCGGGGTCATCGCGGCTTTCGAGCAGCGCCCGAGTGCCTCGCGAGGCCGGGTCCTGGCGGACCTGATCGAAAGCGGCAAGGTGGGGGTGGTGGACACCAGCTCCCCGGCGCTCTCGGTGGAAGAGATCACCTGGCAGCTGCTGGCGGAGATCCGCCGGCTCGGTGCGTCGCGCGTGGTCATCGACTCGCTCTCGGGCTTCGAGCTGGCGCTTGCGCCCACCTTCCGCGGGGAGTTTCGCGAAGCCCTGTCGCGCATGGTGGCGGCGCTGACTGCCACCGGCGTGTCGGTGCTCATGGTTTCGGAGCTGGAAGACCGCTACAACGATCTGCGCTTCAGCCCCTACGGCACGGCGTTCCTCACCGACGCGATCATCGTGCAGCGTTACGTCGAGATCGATGGGCGGCTGCAGCGGGTGATGGCGGTGGTGAAGGTGCGCGCGAGCGCGCACTCGAACGAGCTG
Source organism: Rhizobacter sp. J219 (assembly GCF_024700055.1). Taxonomy (GTDB): domain Bacteria; phylum Pseudomonadota; class Gammaproteobacteria; order Burkholderiales; family Burkholderiaceae_C; genus Rhizobacter. Next base: position 1,208,250 of record NZ_JAJOND010000001.1, on the reverse strand, counting down.
CGCCAGTTCCACATCGACGATGACGGAATCCACGTCGGGCCCATGCTCCCCGGCTTCGAAGGTCTCCTGGGCGGCCAGCCCACGCGGCGTCCGCCGTCTCGCGAGGCTGCGGACGATGCTTGATCCGCCCGACGGCACTGACAACACGGAGATGGCGCGTGCGCGGGCGGGTGTGCGCGGCCTGGCGCTGCTCAACGCCCAGGCGGATGCCCTGCGCACGCACCTGAAGCAGCTTCGCGAGCGCCTCGTCGAGGCGCAACACGAGCTCAACGCCAACGAGGCGGCGCTCGTCGTGCAGGCGAATGAGCAACTGGTGCTCGCCGCATTGCGCGCCGACGCCATCGCCGAAGCGGCCCGAAGCAGTTTCGACGAACTGGCGCATGCCTCGCAGCGCGACGGCCTCACCGGCATGCCCAACCGCGAGCTGATGCTCGATCGCATGCAGGCCACGATCGTGCGCGCCGGCCGTCGAGAACTCAGCTTCGCGGTGCTCTTCGTCGACATCGACAACTTCAAGCACGTCAACGACACGCTCGGGCATGCCGCGGGCGACGAGGTGCTGAAAGAGGCGGCCCGGCGCCTGGAGTCGGCTGTGCGCGAGACCGACACGGTCAGCCGCCACGGGGGTGACGAGTTCGTCGTCCTGCTCACCGAACTCTCCCCCGGTGCCGACACCTGCTCGGTCGCCGCCAAGCTGTTGCAGGAGCTGCAGGCGCCGATCGAGCTGGAGTCCGGCCAGGTGCGGTTGACGGCCAGCATCGGCGTGAGCCTCTACCCGACCGACGCACACGACGCCAAGACGCTCATCGCACTGGCCGACGCCGCCATGTACGCTGCCAAACGCGCAGGCGGAGGCCGCTGCGTTTTTCAGCGCGACGTCGGAACGGGCGCCTCCCCGGGCGCCGCCGCGGGAGCACTGATGCCGGCGCGAAGCGCCGGTGGCGCGGAGCACACCACCGCCTCGCCAAAGCGTGAAAAACCGGAAATGCGGCTGCACCCCGAGCATGTGGCTTTCCTCGCGATGGTCGCGCACGAGTTGCGCAACCCGCTCGCGCCACTGCGCCATGCCGCCACACTGCTGTCGCGTGCCACCACCCAGGAAGAAAGCCTGCAGAAGCTGCAGGGCATCATCGTGCGGCAGGTGGCTCGCATGGCCCGGCTGATCGACGATCTGCTGCATGTGTCAAGCGAGGGTGTGGGCAAGTTCCACCTTCAGTACGAAGACGTGGACCTGGCCGAGTTGTTCCAGACCGTGCTGGAGGCCTGCCACCCGGCGATCCACGGCCGGCGCCAGGAGATGGACGCCCGGCTGCCCGCGGTGTGGCCTGCGATGCGCGGCGATGCCGTGCGGCTGGCACAGGTGTTCGGCAACCTGGTGGACAACGCGTCGCGCTACACCCCCGAGGGCGGGCGCATCACGCTCACCGTCGACGTCGGTCCGGCCGAGATCGATGTGATGGTCTCCGACTCGGGTGTCGGCATCTCGGCGGAGGCCTTGCAGCACATCTTCAAGCTCTTCGTGCAGGAGAACCGCGTGCCCTCCGTCCGGCGTGACGGCCTGGGCATCGGCCTGGCCGTCGTGCGCGAACTGGTGCAGCTGCATGGCGGCACGGTGGTTGCCCGCAGCGAAGGCCACAACCTCGGCAGCTCGTTCGTCGTGCGGCTGCCGCTTGCGCAGCCCGTGCTGGCGGAAGCACCCTGAGTCGGCTGCCCCAGCGGATTGCCCCTCTTCGCCACTTTCATCGGGGCGACGCGACCACGCGTCTCTCTATACTGAACTTCGCCTCTTGACCGTCATCCCGATGGTCCGCGGTCACCAGCACTGGAGTTCCATGTCCGGGGAAGACGAAGCACGTCAGAACCTGCTGCTTGCTGCACTGCCCGCGTCCGAGTGGGACCGTTGGCGAGGTGAGCTTCAGCCGGTGGCCCTGCCGCTCGGCATGGTGCTCTACGAGGCCGGCATGCGCATGTCCCATGTGTACTTCCCCACGAGCGCCATCGCCTCGCTGCTGTATGTGCTGGAGGACGGTGCAACCGCCGAAGTGGCGGTGGTGGGCTTCGAAGGGGTGGTGGGCATCTCGCTTTTCATGGGAGGCGTTTCCACCACGAGCCGCGCGGTCGTGCAAAGCGCGGGGCAGGGCTACCGGCTGCCGGCGAGCTTCCTGATGCAGGAGTTCAACCGCGGGGGGCCGGTGCTGCACCTCCTGCTGCGCTACACGCAGGCGCTGCTGACCCAGATGGCGCAGACGGCGGTGTGCAACCGCCATCACACGCTCGACCAGCAGCTGTGCCGCTGGCTCCTGCTGAGCCTGGACCGCCTGCATTCGAGCGAACTCGTGATGACCCAGGAGCTGATCGCCAACATGCTCGGCGTGCGCCGCGAAGGCGTCACCGAGGCCGCGGGGCACCTGCAGGACGCGGGGCTGATCCGCTACCGCCGGGGCCACATCACCGTGCTCGACCGGGGCGGCCTCGAGCAGCGGGTGTGCGAGTGCTATGCGGTGGTCAAGCGCGAATACGACCGCCTGCTGCCGGCCAACGTGGCAACCTAGCGCCCGCCATCGAGCGCGCTCTCCTACGCTGGATCGAGCCATGCTGCACCCGCCGAGGGTGCGTTGGCACACAGAGCGGCGCCGTGTCGGCGCGCACAGTCCATGCCAGCCCGCCGTTCGCAAGCCCCTTTGAGCTGCGCTGTCCCGGTGCTCGAAGGATGCAACACATGACCCACCTCGTTTCAACCCCGGTCGCCACCGGGCTCCTCATGGCCGTGCTGGCCGGTGTCATGACGGCTTGCGCCAGCGTGCCGCCTCCCACGCAGCAGATGGCCCTGGCAGACGCCGCCGTGCAACGCGCCAGCAGCATGGGCACCGCCGACATGGCGCCCGCGGAACTCCAGCTCGCGAAATCGAAGCTCGCCAGAGCCAAGGAAGCCAACGAGACCAAGCAGTACGAACGCGCAGCCCGGCTGGCCGAGCAGGCTCAGCTCGACGCCGAGGTGGCCGAGATGCACGCGCAGGCCGTGCGTTCGCGCAAGGCCGCACGTGAAACGCAGGACGCCGCCGCCGTGCTGCGCGAAGAGATCGACCGCAAGACACCCCGCGAACGCAGGAGCACACCATGACCCGCCACCTTTTCTACCCGGTGGTCGCACTGACCGCCGCACTCGCCGCCTGCGCCACGGCGCCCCCGCCCAACAGCGCGCTGGAGCAGGCACGCCAGCGCGTCAAGTCGGCGCAGGCTGACTCGCGTGTCGTGTCGCTCGCGCCGCTCGAACTCAAGCGTGCCGAGCAGGCCTTGCTGCTGGCCGAGAAGACCTGGGCCGCGGACGGCAGCCCGGCCGTCGTCGACCACCAGGCCTACATGGCGGGGCAGCGCGTGACGTTGGCCCAGGAGACCGCGGCCAGCCTCGCCGACCAGGCGGTGACGGCCAGTGCCGCGGCCGAGCGCGACCGGATGCGCCTCGCGTCGCGCACCGCCGAGGCCGACACGGCCCAGCGGCGGCTTTCCGAATCGGAACGCAGCAACGCCCAGAAGTCGTCCGAAATCGTGGCCGCGCAGGCGAAGTCCGACCGCGACATGGCGACCGCGCAAGCGCAGTCAGACCGCAATCTGGCGGCCGCGCAGGCACAGTCAGACCGCAACCAGCAGGAGGCTCAAGCGCAACAGGCCCGCGTGGACTCCCTCGAGTCGCTGCTGGCCGAGCTGAGCGCGAAGAAGACGGAACGTGGCGTGGTGGTGACTTTGGGCGACGTGCTGTTCCAGAGCGGCCGCTCGGATCTCAATGCCGGCGCCGACCGCCAGATGGCCAAGCTCACCGACGCCTTGCGCCGCGACCCGGGGCAGCGGGCGTCCATCGAAGGGTTCACCGACAGCGTCGGCTCCGACGAGTCCAACCGTGAGCTTTCAGGTCGCCGCGCCAACGCGGTGATGAAGGCGCTCATCGACCTGGGCGTGCCGGCGCAGACCCTGCGCACAGCCTCGCGTGGCGAAGACGCGCCCGTGGCCAGCAACGACACGGCCCAGGGTCGCCAGATGAACCGCCGTGTGGAGATCGTCATTTCGCAGGCGCGGCCATGAGCCCCGCGAGCGCGATGGCCGACGCACCCTATTTCCATGAGGGCTCGCGGGAGGTCCGATTCAGCGTCGACGTCGACGGAGAACGCGTCTGGGCGAGCATCGGCCAGGCGACCCTGCGCTACCGCTTCCGCACCGGCGCCGAGGGAGACGATGCGTTGAAGACCTTCTGGGCCCACACCGCTGAGATCGAGTCGGCCGTGCGCCGCCGCGTGGCCGAAGGGTCGCTTCAACCCGTGATGCTGCGCGAGTTCGACTTCCGTCCCGAACGCAGCTAGCGCCGCTTGGGCTCGTCCATCCCGTGGCGGCGTTTCAGCTCTGCCATGGCCGGCGCGCTCATGAAATCGAGCGCTGCCTGCGCGTCCGGGTGCCGGCTGTTGCTGGCAATGGCTCCACAGAAGGTGGTGGTGATCTCGAGCCCCGGCGGCATGCCGCCGAGCAGCGTGATGCCGTCGAGGTTCATCAGCTCGCTCAGCTGCTGGAAGCCGAGCGCGACCTCGCCGCTTGCCACGAGTGAGCCCACCGGCACACCGGCGCGGGCTTGCACCAGGCGTGGCTTGAGGGTGTCGGTCAAGCCCCAGCGCTCGAAAAGCTTGAGCAAGGCCGTGCCGCTCGGCCCGGTGGAGTAGCCGATGCTGCCGGCCGCGAGCACGGCCGCGCGCAGGGCGTCTTCGGTGCTGACGTCGGGCCTCGCCGAACCGGCCCGCACCGCAATGGCCACCGACGAGTCGACGATCGCGCGCTCGGTGTCGCCGCGCACATGGCCGGCGGCCGCGAGCTTCGCGAGTGCGTCGCTGGCGAGGAACACGAGGTCGAAGGCTTCGCCAGCCTCGACCCGCCGGGCGGCGTCCACGCCCCCCACCGACTCGATCTGCAGCTTGGTGCCGCTCGCCCGACGGTAAAGATCGGCCAGCTCGGCCAGCACCTGGCGGGTGGCCATCGACGAGATTGCGCGCAGGGGGTGGTGCTCATGCACCGATTCTGTGGCGAGCGTCCCGTGGCCACCAAGCATCGCGTCGTCCTAGCTGATATGCGCGAATGGCATGGCAGGGCCAGAATGCAGCGGTGCGCCACATCCACAGGAACCCACGATGACCACGCCTCACGATCCCCACCCGCGCTGGAAGCACGACGGCGTGCGCGTGGTGCCGGCCGATTCGCTCGACGCCAACACCGCGCAGACGCCGGGCATGGACCGCAAGGCCGCGATCAACTTCGCCCGCGTCGGCGCGCAGAAGCTCTGGGCCGGCACCGTGCACATCCACGCCAATGCCAAGACCGGCGCGCATCACCATGGGCCGCTGGAAAGCGTGATCTACGTGGTGAAGGGCCGCGCCCGCATGCGCTGGGGCGAGCAGCTCGAATTCACCGCCGAGGCGGGGCCGGGCGACTTCATCTACGTGCCGCCCTTCGTGCCGCACCAGGAGATCAATGCGAGCCGCACCGAGACGCTCGAGTGCGTGCTGGTGCGAAGCGACGGCGAGGCGGTGGCGATCAACCTCGACATCGCGCCGGCGGAACCGCCGGAAGAGGTGCGCTGGATAGACCCCACGCATCCGGGGTGAGCACGGCCGTGCATAAACGCTACAGTGATGTTTCGCCGAGCGGGGCCCACTCCGCCGAGCGAGGGAGGGCGAGCCGTCTGCAAGGTGGAATGGCGAACCTGGATTCGTCAATTCACGCATTGCAATGTCATGAACCTTTCTACGTTCCCCGCGCCTCGCGCGCGTCTCCTTTCCTGTGTGGCGCTTCTGGCAGCGTCGCTGCTGGCCAGCTGTGGCGGCGGTGGTGGCGGTGACAGCGGCCCTACCGTGGAAGGCCCGGCCCGGACCGTCACCTACAACTACCCGCACCTCATCGTCAACAAGGGCAGCGGCACCTCGGTCTTCACCGGCGTCAACGCCACCATCACGCCGCCGCTGCCGACGGGTGCCTATGCCACCCTGGAGGGCCAGTACGACATCCTCGGCTCCCAGTCGCAGATCTACGCCACGCTGCAAGGCAACGTGAGTTCGATGATCGCGATCAACCCGGCACTGCCTGTCGGCCGCCACACCGGCACGCTGCGCTGGAGGGTCTGCAAGGACCGCAGTTGCAGCGTGGTGTACGACGTCCGAGGCGCGATCTTGCCGTACACGATCACGGTGGAAACGGGCCTGACCGCCACGATGTCGGTCAACGGGCAGGTGCAGAACCCGAACGTGATGACCATGCTTCACGTGGGCGAGCAGGTCACGCTCACCTGCAACATGCCCTGTGCATGGGAGCTCGATGCAGGCGTCGCCACGCCGTTCGACAACGTGACGACGACGTCGACAACGTGGACCGGCCTTGTCGCCCGAGGTGGCTTGGCGTTCAACATGACCGCCCGTTCGGCCTCGATGCGGGACAACACCACCTACGTCAACATCTTCATCAGCAGCCAGTGACGGTTGCCGACGCGGCCGCTGCTCAGTCGGAGTACTTGACCGAGCACCCGTATGGCTGCGTGCTGGCCTGCGCCACCTTGCGGCCCGCAGCCACGTCGGCCAGCGCGAGCTTGACGTAGTTGTCGGCCTTGGCGATGTCGCTCACGTTGCTGCTCGGGATGCTGTCGATGCCGCCCTTGTAGACGAGCTTGCCGTCGGCGTTGATCACATAGAGGTGCGGCGTGGTCTGCGCGCCGTAGGCCTTGCCGACCTTGCCGTCGGCGTCGATCAGCACGGCGCTCGGCGCGGCCCCGCGCTGCTGGTTGAGCTTTTGCGCCTGTGCGCCGGTCACGTGGCCTTGCGAGCCGGGCGACGACGAGATCACCTGCAGCCACACCACGCCACTGGCGGTGGCTTCCTTCTGCAGCTTGGGGATGTTGCCGCTGCGGTCGTAGTGCTTGCGCACGAACGGGCACTCGTGGTTCGTCCACTCGAGCACGACGGTCTTGCCCTTGTAGGCCGAGAGGCTCACCGGCTTGCCGTCGGCGCCCGGCACGGTGAAGGCGGGTGCGGGTTGGTCGAGCGTGGCTGCGGCGTGGGCGCCGAAGGGAGCGAGGGCCCAGGCGGCGCTGGCGAGGGCGATCAGGCAATGGCGGCGAAGCGTGGTCATGGGAGTCCTCCTGTGGACGTGGCGATCAGGGTGAGGTGGGCGCCTTGAGCGCCGTGAGAACGAGATCGGGGGTCAGCAACTGCGGCAGCACCTGCGGCTCGACTTGCGGGCCCGCGGGGTAGAAGAGGTAGAGCGGCACGCCGCTGCGGCCATGCTCGGCGAGCAGACGGGTGATGCGTTCGTCGCCGCGCGTCCAGTCGCCTTTGAGGCGCGTGATGCCGGCCTGGCGGAAGGCCTCGTCCACATGCGAGGGCGAAAGCGCCACCCGCTCGTTGACGAGGCAGGTAATGCACCAGTCGGCGGTGAGGTTGACGAAGACCGGTTTGCCTTCGCGGCGCAGCGTGGCGAGGCGCTCGGGGGTGTAGGGCTCCCAGCCGCTGTCGGCCGCCGTCGTGGCGGGTGGTGCGGTGGAGGTGCCGGTCACCCCAAGCGTGCCGAAACCGACCGTGCCCACCACCAGCAGGACCGCGATCACCGCAGAAGCATGGCGACCTCGCGCGCCGAGGTCACGCGTGTTGCTGTAGAGCCAGGCCGCGAGGGCCAGGCCGATCGCACCGGCGAGTGCCACGGCCAGCGCTTCGGGCCCAGCCTGCCGCGCCAGCACCCAGGCCAGCCACGCGGCGCTCGCATACATCGGGAAAGCGAGCGCCTGTTTGAGACGGTCCATCCACGCGCCGGGGCGTGGCAGGCGCCGTTGCAGCGCTGGCCATTCGCACAGCAGCAGGTAGGGCAAGGCGAGGCCCAGGCCGAGCGCGAGGAACACGGCGAGCGTGACCGCCGGCGGCTGCGTGACCGCATAGCCGATCGCCACGCCCATGAAGGGCGCGGTGCACGGCGTCGCCACCACGGTGGCGAGCACGCCGGTGAAGAAGCTGCCACGCAGGCCCGGCTGCGAGGCGAGGCCCTGGCCGAGGCCCGCCGCGCTGCTGCCGATCGTCACCACGCCCGAGAGGCTCAGGCCCACCGCGAACATCAGCAAGGCGACCAGCAGCACGAACACAGGCGACTGGAACTGGAAGCCCCAGCCCACGCTGCCGCCGCCGGCCTTGAGCGCGATCAGCACCCCCGCAAGCGCCGCAAAGCTCGCCAGCACGCCGGCGAGGTAGACCAGGCCATGCAGCCGCACCACACGCCGCGAGCCCTGCGCCGTCTGCAGCAGCGAGAGCACCTTGATCGTGAGCACCGGGAACACGCAGGGCATCAGGTTGAGGATGAGGCCGCCGAGCAGCGCGAGGCCGAGGGCCAGCAGAAGGGACGGCGCATCGGCCGATGTGGCCGCGCCCGCCGGTGCCGTGGACACCGGCACCGGCGTGAGCGGCGCCGGGTCGTGCCCGATCGCGAGCGACTGCACCGGCTTGCCCTCTTTGAAGAGCACCAGCACGCCATCGACCGCATCGCCGCCCTTCGGTGCGTTGTCGCCGGGCGCGATGGAGAGCCGGGCCTGCTGCAACTGCTGCGGCTCGGCATGGGCCACGAGGCCCCACTTGCGCGCGAAGAAGTAGGCGGCGTCGTGGGCCGGTGCACCCTGGGGCAAGGACAGCTGCAGCTTGCCGCCATCGAGCTGCCAGCGGGCCGCGTCGCCACGCTGCGGCACCCGGGCCTGGGCCTGCTGCAACAGATCGGCATCGGCGCTCGCAGTGGCCGCGGTGCTCACGGGCAGGCTGAGCGAGAGCGTCGCGTTCTGGGGGATGCAGACGTCGTGGCACACCAGCCAGTCGACCTTCGCCTTGAGACCGAAGCGGCCACCGTCCCGCAGGTCGGCCGGCACCTGCACGACGGAGGGCAGCGTCACCTCGTCGGCGTAGCCATAGTTGGTGATCGGCCCGAGGCTGTAGCGCGACGGCGTGGGCCAGTGGATGGGGCTTGCGGTGGCGCCGGCCGGCAGCGTCCACGCGATGGTGGTGGGCAGGCCCGAGTCGCCAGGGTTTGCCCAGTAGGTGTGCCAGTGCGGAATGATCTTCTGCTGCACGCCCACCAGCAGCGACTGGCCGGGCTGCACGGTGGCAGCGGCCGAGACCAGCCGCACCGCGACCTGTTCGGTCTTGGCCTCGGCCTGGGCGTGCGCCACGCAGGGCGCGGCGAGGGCCAGCAGCAATGCGGGCAGGAGCAGTGAAACGTTCAGGGTCATGCGGGCTCGGATGTTGCTCTTTCAGCAGTGCCATCTCAAGGTCTGCGGGATTCGCACCAACATCCCGGCGTTCGCACGGCAGGAGTGGAGGGTGACGGCGTTGAGTGCAAATCCCGCACCAGAGTTCAACCGCCCAGCAGCGGCTGGATGAAAGCGAACCAGCCTCCGACGACGTAGACCGCCAGGCTGAACAGGTACACGCGCCATGAGGTGCGACGAGTGCGCAGGCAGGCGTCACGCAGGGCCGGGTCGGTGGGGCAGGGGGCGAGGCGGTTGCGCCACTGGAGCCAGCCGCTGGCCGCCAGCGCCACGCCGGCGAACACGAAGAGTTCGGCCTTGTGCTCGCTCAGCCACACCACCTGCGGAAACACCGACACCAGCGACGACAGCGCGGCCCCCGCGCCGAGCGCCACCAGCAGCGCCGGCAGCGCGCAGCAGACGAGCGTGCCCGAGCTGGCAAAGAGGCTCAGCAGCGAGGCCCAGAGGCCGGCGCGCGTCTCGACGACGCCATCGCTGCTCACTTCCTGGCCTTGCCGCCGGCCTTGATGTCGGCCACCGACTGCTCCACCGTTTCGAGCTTGGTGACGTCGTAGCCCGCATCGGTGATCTCGGCGGTGATGACCTTGAGGTCGAGCGTCTGGCCTTCCTTGGCTTCGACGGCGACGATCTTCTGCTTGAGATCGACATGCACCGCCTGGGCGGCCGGCAGCTTGGACAGGCGCTTCTCGATGCCTTGGGCGCAGAAGGCGCACACCATGCCGTTGACGGAGGCCTTGACGGAGGTGACGGCGAAGGCGGCGCTACCGGTGGCGGCGAGGGCGAGCGCGAGGAAAAGTCTGGCAATTCGGTTCATGGTGAGGTTCCTTCAGAAGGTGTACATGAGGTTGGCGCGAGCCTGCTGCTCGGTATTGACGCCGAACTCGACGAAATAGCGTTTGTGGATGAGGCGCAGCATGGGCGTGATCTCGGTCTTGTCGGACAGGCCTCGCATGCGCCGCGCTTCGACGATGACCCAGGGCTGCACCTCGTCGTAGTCGGTTTCGTAGAACGAGAAGCCGGCGCGCACGGAGCCGAAGTCGTGGTTGATGGATTCGGCGCGGTAGAGCCGGGCGGTGGCGGCGACGAAGATGCGGGTGGTCTCGTAGTCGACCTGCAGGCCCGGCGCCCAGGCAAAGCGGCTGCCGGCGAAGTCGTTGCCGCGTATCGCGCCGGCGCCGGCGAAGAGCCACACGTTGGCCTGCGCATGCTCGAGGTTCCAGCGCTTCGCGAGCAGGGTGTAGTTGATCTCGGCGAGGGTGCGCGAACGGGCCTTGTCGTCCGAGCGCATGTAGATGCCGCCGACACCGAACGCATCTCGCGCGGTGACGGCGTGGTTGACCCACGACTCGCGCCAGTTGGCGCTGATGTCGGCCATCAGCATGGTGCTGTCCTTGAAACCCATCGGCGCGGCAAAGGCGCTCGTGGCCATCGTGCCGGCCGCAAGGCAGGCGGCCAGCGGCTTCATCTTCTTCATCGGATCTCCAGCGGTGGCTTGTGCGAGCCACGGTTCAGGTCGGCGCAGCGAACTGCGGACGGACTTGTGGCGTGGAGTTCAGGAAATGGGCGGCTCGACAGCCGGCGCGAGCGAGGCGCTGTGGAAGGCCGCGCGCGGCGCGAACGGCTGTTCGTGGACGGCAGCATTTGCCGTCTGCAGGCTGATGCTGGCCGGCTCGGCCATCGGGACGCACAGGCCGCACGCGGTGCAGTTCTGTGCGGAGTCGCCGGTGTGCATGGGGCAGTCGGCAGGCATGGCCTGGGCAGGTGCTGCCTGGCTCGCCTCGTACAGCGTCGCGTTGATGCTGACCTCGACCACGACGAGTTCGCCCGCCAGCCCACGCAAGGGGATCAGGGCGATCATCAACAGGAGCAGCCAGCGACGCATGCCGCGATGCTACTGCAGCGGCCCAGGCTACGTGGGTCAGGGGACAAGCCGCTGCCGGAAGAAGTCGAGGATCTCGTCACGCGCCTGCAGCGTAGGCTGCCCGGCCTCGTCGATCAGGTGCGCCGTGACCACGCTGTGCGGGTGCGCCACGAACTGGCGGAAGAAGGGCGCGGTGTCGGGGTTGGCGGCGCTGTCAGGCAGCACGCGCGCCACGAAGCGCGGGCCGAGCGCCGCCCGGTAGGCGGCGAAACGCTCGGCGCGGCAGTACGGGTCGCCCTCGAAGCGGTAGGCGAGCACGCTCAGGTCTTCGCGGTCGAGGCGCTCGCGCACCGCGGCGAGATCGGCCGGCGAGATCTCCACTCCGGCCGGGTCCTTGAGCGGCAGCGTGGGCTGCGACAGCACCGGGGCCAGCACCGAGCGCTCCAGCATCATGGTGAGCGCGAAGTTGCCGGTGAAGCACATGCCGATCGCGCCCACCCCTGGGCCACCGCATTCCGAATGCGCCTGCTTCGCGAGCGCACGCAGCCACTGCGTGACCGGGCTCGACTCATTGGCGGCGAGCGCTCGGAATTCCGCGCTGACGCAGGCCCGCTTGAAGATGGCCGCACCTTCTTCGGCCTGCGGCACGGCGCCGTCGCGCCCGAAGAGCGAGGGCATGTAGACGGTGAAGCCGGCATCGCGCACCCAGCGGGCGAAGCGCGCGACCTGCGGGCTGATGCCGGGCATCTCGGTCATCACGACCACCCCCGGGCCACAGCCGGCGGTGTAGACGGTCTTGGTGATGCCGTCGAAACCGAGGTGGCGGCGGTCGAAGTCGTCGAGCGGGTCGTCCTGGTCGAGGGGTCGGGGCATGTCGCGTTCCTTTCGGGTGTGGCGACGATTCGACCCTGCCACGCCCGAGGCGGCCACTGTCGCAGCCGACAACTTCCTGGCCGAAACAGACAGCGCCGTGACGCTCAGCCCTCGGCAGGCACCTCGTCGATCACGAGCACATGCTGCCCAGCGCGCACCGGCGAGCCCGGCTGCACCCGCAGCTCGCGCACCACGCCGTCGCAGGGCGAGGGCAGGAGAATTTCCATCTTCATCGACTCCAGCACCGCGAGCACCTGGCCGGCGACCACCTTCTCGCCCACGCCCACCTGCAGTTGCCAGAGGTTGCCGGCGATGAAACTCTCGACGCCTTGTTGCCCCGGCAGCAGCGGCGCGTGTTCGTCGTCGGCTGCGGCCGTGTCCTGGCTCTCGAAATGCGCCTGGCCCGAGGCGATCCAACGCTCGCGCTCGGCGTGGAAGCCGCTCTGCTGGCGCGCCCGGAAGGCCGCGATGCCCTCGGCCTCACGCGCCAGAAACGCCTGGTAGGCGGCGAGGTCGAGCTCGGTGGTCTCGATGCGCAGCGGGTAGCGGCCGAGCGGGAAGTCGCGGCGGATGCGCAGCAGCTCCTCGGCCGACACCGGGTAGAAGCGGATCTGGTCGAAGAAGCGCAGCAGCCAGGGTTTGCCGCCGAAGGCCCCGTCGTGGCGGTAGCGGTTCCACATCTGCAGCGTGCGGCCGACGAACTGGTAGCCGCCCGGGCCTTCCATGCCGTAGACGCACAGGTAGGCGCCGCCGATGCCCACCGAGTTCTCGGCCGTCCAGGTTCGCGCCGGGTTGTACTTGGTGGTGACGAGCCGGTGCCGTGGGTCGAGTGGCGTGGCGACCGGTGCGCCGAGGTAGACATCACCCAGGCCCATCACCAGGTAGCTCGCCTCGAAGACAGTGCGTTGCACGGCATCGAGGTCGGGCAGGTCGTTGATGCGACGGATGAACTCGAGGTTGCTCGGACACCAGGGGGCATCCTTGCGCACCGTGGTCATGTACTTCTGGATCGCGAGCTGGCAGGCCGGGTCGTCCCACGACAGCGGCAGGTGCACGACGCGCGAGGGCAGCGTGAGGTTGCCGGCGTTGCACACGCCCTCCCAGCAGCCGGCCACGGTGGCGAGCAGTTGCGCGAGCGGCAGTTGCTCGGGGCGGTAGTGGACCTGCAGCGAGCGGATGCCCGGGGTGAGGTCGATCACGCCCTCCAGTGCGGCGCGCTCCAGCGTCTGCATCAGCGCGTGGGCGCGGAAGCGCAGCACCAGGTCGAGCTCGGGGGGCGCCGATCTCGATCAGCAGGTGGGTGTCTCCGGACAGGCGGGCCACCAGGCGGCGGTCGGCCTCGCCGATGTCGAGCACGATCGGTGACGACAAGGGGGTCGGCGACCAGGCCACGGGCACCGGGGCCAGCGTCTCGATCTCCTCGCGCCGTGCCTGCGCGAGCTGCCGCGCCGTCGTCATGTCGACCGGCACGAAGCGCACGCGGTCACCGGCCTTGAGCTGGCCTAGGTGCCACAGGTCGGCTTCGATCACGGTGACTGGGCACACGAAGCCGCCGAGGCTCGGACCGTCGGGGCCGAGGATCACCGGCATGTCGCCGGTGAAGTCGACCGCACCCACCGCGTAGGGGTTGTCGTGGATGTTCGACGGGTGCAGGCCGGCCTCGCCGCCGCTGTCGCGCGCCCACTCGGGTTTCGGGCCGATCAGGCGCACGCCGGTGCGGCTGGAGTTGAAGTGCACCTCCCACTCGGCGGCGAAGAAGGTGTCGATGTAGGCCGGGGTGAAGTACTCGGGCGCACCGTGGGGGCCGTAGAGCACGCGCAGTTCGCGCACCTCCCCGAGCGTGGTGCGCAAGGCGGCGGGCAGGCTGCTGCCGACGAGTGTGTCATTGGTCAGTGAACTGAGGTGAAGCACATCGCCCGCTCGCAGGGCGCGCCCGACGTGGCCGCCGAACTGGCCGAGGGTGAAGGTGCTCTTGGAGCCGAGGTAGTCGGGCACCTGGATGCCGCCGCGTAATGCGAGGTAGCTGCGCGCGCCGGCCTGCAGGGTGCTGCCCAGGCGAAGCGTGGCGCCGGGGGCAATGGCGAACACCGTGTCCATCGGAACCGAGGTGCCATCGAGCGAGACCGCCATCGCGGCACCGGTCACCACCGCCATCGCGGCGGTGTTGAAGCGCAGCGTGGGCCCGTTCATCGTGATCTCGAGCGCGGCCGCGTCGGGCGCATTGCCGAGCAGGCGGTTGCCCAGCCGCAGCGCGCGGTCGTCCATCGGGCCCGAGGGGGGCACGCCCACCGCCCAGTGGCCCAGGCGGCCCGGCCAGTCCTGCACCGTGGTCTGTGTGCCGCCGGCGAGCACCTCGACCGTGTCAGCGCGGTAGGCCAGGCCTTCGAGGCAACGCGTCCACGGCTCGCCGCTCGCGAACGGTGTGTCGGCGAGGATCTGCCGCAGGTAGCTGCGGTTGGTTTCCACGCCGTAGAGGCGGGTGTCGGCGAGGGCGGCGTCGAGCTTCGCGCGGGCTTCGTTGCGCGTGGGCGACCAGGCGATCAGCTTGGCGATCATCGGGTCGAAGAAGGGCGGGATCTCGCAGCCGGGCTCGACCCAGGTGTCGATGCGCAGCGCACGCCCGTCGGCCGCGGGGAAGGCGACCTCGGTCAGCGTGCCCGGCGAAGGCTGGAAGTTGCGCCCCGGGTCTTCGGCGTACAGCCGCGCCTGGATCGCATGCCCGCGCGGCGAGAGCTTCTGCGCCAGCTCGGCCAGCGGTGGCAGGTCGCCCGCGGCCAGCTCGACCATCCAGCGCACCAGGTCCACCCCCCACACCTGCTCGGTCACGCCATGCTCGACCTGCAGCCGCGTGTTGACCTCCAGGAAATAGAAGCGTGACGCCTCGCTGTCGTAGACGAACTCCACCGTGCCCGCGCTGCGATAGCTCACCGCCTTGCCGAGCGTGATCGCCGCGGCACACAGCTGCTCGGCCATGCCGGCGGGGAGGTTGGGCGCGGGTGTTTCTTCCAGCACCTTCTGGTTGCGCCGCTGCACCGAGCAGTCGCGCACCCCGAGGGCGATCACCTCGCCGCGGCCGTCGCCGAAGATCTGCACTTCGAGGTGGCGTGCGCGCGGGATGTACTTCTCGATGAAGACACCCGAGTCGCTGAAGTTGCTCTGGCCGAGGTGCCGCACGGCCTCGAAGGCGTCCGACAGCTCCCGCGCATCGCGGCACACGCGCATGCCGATGCCGCCCCCGCCGGCGGTGCTCTTGAGCATCACCGGGTAGCCCACCTGTTCCGCCGCCGCCAGTGCCGCGGCCACGTCGTCCAGCAGCTCGGTGCCTTCGAGCAGGGGCACGCCTTGCTGCTTGGCGATGGCACGTGCCGTGTGCTTCAAGCCGAACACGCGCAGCTGCTCGGGCGTGGGCCCGACGAAGACGATGCCGGCGGCTGCGCACGCTTCGGCAAAGGCCGCGTTCTCGGAGAGAAAGCCATAGCCCGGGTGGATGGCCTGCGCGCCGCTCTCGCGTGCGGCGGCGAGGATCTTCTCGACCACGAGGTAGGTCTGCGCCGCCGGCCCGTCGCCGAGGCTCAGCGCCTGATCGGCCTGCGCGATGTGCAGGCTGGCCGCATCGGCCTCGGAGAACACCGCAACCCCCTGCACGCCCAGCGTGCGCAAGGTGCGCAGGATGCGGCATGCAATCGCGCCGCGGTTGGCAATGAGCAGCTTGTCGAACATTCGAGCGTCCTTCGATGAGGTGCGGGCCGTCCCGCAATGAAGGCTTCGCGCCGCGGTCGTCCGCGGCGGGTGTCGTGGGGGAACGGCGGTTCAGCGCTTGCGCGTGGTGCTGTAGAGCCCGGCTCGCGTCTTCATGAAGCCGAACAGCGCGGCCAGCAGCCGCCGAGACAAGCTCTTCAGTTCCATACCAGCACCTCCGCGGGGGTGGGGTTCCAGCCGTTGCAGGGGTTGTTGAGCTGCGGGCAGTTGGAGATGAGCACGATCACGTCCTGCTCGGCGCGCAGTTCGACGTACTTGCCAGGGGCGGAGATGCCGTCTTCGAAGGTGAGGCCGCCTTCGGGCGTGACCGGCACGTTCATGAAGAAGTTGATGTTGGCGCCGATGTCGCGCTTGTTGAGCCGCCCGTCGTGCAGGCAGGCGCAGAGGAAGTTGTCGCGGCAGCTGTGCATGTAGCGCTTGCCGAGCGCATAGCGCACGGTGTTGCTCTCTTGCGCGCAGGCGCCACCGAGCGTGTCGTGGCGGCCGCAGGTGTCGGCGGTGATGGTGAGCAGCGGGTGGCCGAGGTTGGAATACAGCACCGTGCCGGTCGTGAGGTAGACCTTGTTCTGGCGCCGCATCGTGCGCTGCGGGTCGTAGCGCTCGCGCGGGTTGGCGGCGCTGTAGAAGAGGGTGTCGACGGCCTGGTTGCCTTCGAGGTCGAGCAGGCGCAGGGTCTGCCCGGTTTTCACCTCGAAGAGATAGGGCTCGCCGGCCGGGATGACGTGGCGGAAGACGGCGTTGTCCGCGCGCCGGTCGCTGGCGGTCAGCATCTGCATGCGGTTCTCCTTCTCAGAGGTAGAAGCGTTCGGTGTTGTGGAAGGCGCGCTCGTTCTCGGGCCGCGAGTGGCGGCAGGCCGTGCTCACGCCGTCGCTGTGCGCCTGGCCCCAGCGCAGTTGCACCGGGCGCGGCTCGTAGCGCGGGTTCGGGTCCATCGGGTGCTGCAAGGCGGTGAGCACGACCAGCGTGTCCATCGGCGCGTAGAGCCGACGTGGTCACCGGGCTTCGAGTGGCCCGGCACGAAATGGAAGCAGCCTTCGTCGTCGACCGTGACCTTGCTGAAGAGGTTGACCACCATCAGCAGGTCCTGCAGGTAAAGGTTCCACTTGCCCATCTCGACCAGCAGGTTGTCGACGCCGTTGCGGAAGAAGCCGTTGCGCAGCTCCTGGTAGCGGCCGGTCCCGTATTTCTCGCGCACCTCGTCGGCGTTGAGCACGCCGCCGAAGGGGTCGTGCCAGCCGCAGCTGTCGGCGGTGATGGCGGCCAACACACGCCCCATGTCGGAGTAGAGGCAATGGCCGGCGGTGAGCTTCGCGGTGTGCTGGCCCTTCAGCGTGTCGGGCAGGTTGAGCCGCTCGCTCGGCTGGTGGGCGTTGAGCAGCATGAGGCTCACGTTCGCGCCGCCCTCCACGTCCACGAGGCGCAGCAGCTGCCCGCGCTTCAGGATGAACGAGGTGTGGCCGCCGCCGGGGACGGTCTCTTCGTACAGCGTGGCCTGCAAGGCCAGGGTGTCAGTGCTCATGTGGGCTCCTGCGTGAGAACCCGCGCCGGCAGCGACGAGAGCGCGGCGTCGGCCAGGCGGCGGTCTTGGTTGAGACGGATGTCGTAGGTGATGCGCGCACCGTAGGCCTGCGGTGCCTGCGGGTCGACGCGGAGCTTGTCGAACACGAGCAGGCGCGTGCCGAGGTTGAAGCCTTCCGAGAGGTCGTGCGTGACCATGAAAACGGTCAGCCTGGTCTCGCGCCACAGCTCCAGCAGCAGCGTGTGCATGTCCTTGCGGATGCCGGGGTCGAGCGCACCGAAGGGCTCGTCGAGCAGCAGGATGCTCGGGCGCAGGATCAGCGCCTGCGCGATCGCGAGACGCTGCTGCATGCCGCCGGAGAGCTGGCTCGGATACTGGTGCAGCGCGTGACCGAGGCCCACGCGATCGAGGAGGCGTGCGGCCTCGTCGCGGGCCGCCTGCTTGCGCCGCCCCCACAGTCGCCCAAGCAGCGGCGACTGCGGAAGCTCCAGGCCGATGGCGACGTTGTCGAGCACGCTCAGGTGCGGCAGCACCGAGTAGCGCTGGAAGACCACGCCGCGGCTCGCATCCGGTTCGTCGCGCAGCGCTTGGCCGCGCAGCAGCAGCTGCCCCTTGCTCGGCCGCTCCTGCCCCAGCAGCAAGCGCAGGAAGGTCGACTTGCCGCAGCCCGAGGCGCCCACCAGCGTGCAGAACTCGCCTTCGTCGACCGTCAGGTTCAAGTGCTCCAGCACGACGTGCGAGCCGTAGCGCTGCCAGACGTTGCGCACTTCCAGATACGGCGCCGCGCTCATGGCTTGTCTCCCACCGACCACGGGAAGCACCACTGGTTGAGGCGGCGCAGACCGTAGTCCATCAGCCAGGCGAGCAGCGTGATCCACACCACGTAGGGCAGGATCACGTCCATCGCCATGTAGCGACGCACGAGGAAGATGCGGTAGCCGAGGCCCGCGGTGGCTGAGATGGCCTCCGCGCAGATGAGGAACAGCCACGCCGATCCGAGCATGAGCCGCAGCGACACTAGCAAGCGTGAGGTGAGCTGGGGCAGGACGACGCGCAACACCAGCGTCCAGCTGTTGGCGCCCAGCGTCTGCGCCTTCACCAGCACCTCGCGCGGGATCTCGCGAGCCCGCTGCTCCAGGTCTCGCGCCAGGATGGGTGTGACGCCGATGACGATCAGCATCACCTTCGACAACTCCTCCAGCCCGAACACGATGAAGAGGATGGGCAGGATGGCCACCGGCGGCACCATCGACAGCAGCGCGAGCATCGGCGACAGCGGCGCGCGCAGCAGCGGGAAGGCGCCGGCCGCGATGCCCAGGCACAGGCCGGCGAGTGCCGAGATGCTTAAGCCCAGGCCCAGCCGCACGAGGCTGGCCGCGGTGTCCGTCCACAGCAGGATCTCGCCGGTGCGCTCGTCTTCGGTGAAGGCCATGCGGTCGATGGCCTCGGCCATCTGCGTGGCGCTGGGCAGCAGCTTGTCGTCCGGGTTGTCGGCCAGGCGCAAAGCCGAGCCGGTGGCATAGACGGTGACGAGCAGGATCAGCGGCAGCAGCATCAGCAGCCACCGCCCACCCGGCCCGGGATGGCGGTTGACGAAGCGCATCGTCACGCGCTCAGAGCTTGCCGTCGGCCGCGAGGCGCAGGTAGGTGTCGTCGAAGCGCAGCTTGGTGTTCTTCGCGTTGCCGTTGACCGCGCCGCCCGGGAAGGCCACGCCGATCGCATCGGCACTCTTCGCCCCTTCGCCGAGCAGCTTCTTGTCGAAGGAGAACTTCGACACGCGCTTCATCGTGTCGGCGAGCTTCGGGCTGGTGACGAAGCTCACCGCGTCGGCCGGCGTGAACATCAGCGCGGTGGTCTTGAGCTGCGACTGGTAGTCGGCAAGCGTGGTACCCGAGGCCTTGGCCATGTGCGTGAGCGCGGGCGTGTTGCCGGCCTTCATCAACGCCATCACTTCGAACCACGCGCCGGTGAGTGCCTTGCCGAGCGCAGGGTTGTCCTTCAGCGTGGCGGTGTTGACGACCATCAGGTCGATGATCTCGCCCGGCACCTGGCTGGAGTCGAACACCTTCACCGCGCCGGGCGTGGCGGCGATGGTGGCGAGCTGCGGGTTCCAGGTGACGGCGGCCGTGACCTTGGGCGTGGCGAAGGCGCCGGTGATGTCGGCATCAGAAGTGTTGACGACCTTGATGTCACGCTCGCGCAGGCCCGCCTGGTCGAGCCCGCGTGCGAGCAGGTAGTGCGACACCGAGAACTGCACCAGGTGCACGTTCTGGCCCTTCAGGTCCTTGAGCGTCTTGCCCTTGCCCTTGAGCACGATGCCGTCGTTCCCGTTGGAGTAGCTGCCCGGGATCAGGGCCGTGCTGTCCACGCCGCCCGCGGCGGGGATGGTCAGCGCGTCCATGTTGGTCATGGTGCAGCCGTCGAACTGGCCCGCGGTGTACTGGTTGATCGACTCCACGTAATCGTTGAGCTGCGTGACCTTGATGTTGATGCCGTACTTCTTGGCCCACTTGTCGACGATGCCCTGCGTGCCGGCGTATTCCCACGGCATCCATCCGGCGTAGATGGTCCAGCAGACATTGAACTGGGTCTTGGGCGCGGCGTGCGCGGAGGCGCCGCACAGGCTGGCAAGGCTGAGGGCGAGGGCGCCCACGAGTTGACGCGAGAACATGACGACGGCACTCCAATAGAGTTGGACACAAAGGGTGGGAGCAGCGTCACACCGCAATGGGGTGTGGCTCTCCCGGGCTTTTGTCCCGCCGTGTAACCTCGATGAGGTCGCCAGCTCTCGGACCAGACATCCGCGCTTTCCGTGTGGATCGCGCCGATCGGAACCCTAGCCAGCCATTTCTGGAACTGCAGCATGACGCTGCTCCCGAGGCAAAGCTACGCAACAGGTGTGCCAGGGTTGCAGGTGCAAAAGTTGGCTCCGGCACCTGAAATCGCCCACGAATGGGGCGGCGCCAGACCCTCCATGCCACGTTTCGGTGCGAACCGACGGCGTCGATGGGCGCTGTCCAGAAGGGGCGAACCCTGGTGTGCACCCCTCGGGCTGCATGCAAACTAGCGCCCTTCCGTTTCCTTCACGATGCCACTCCGATGAAAGCAACCCTGCGCACGCAAGCCCCGGCCGTCTTTTCTCAACGCTCCATTCCCCTTCTGGCGCTCGCGGCGGCAGCCGCTCTCGCGGCCCAACCGGCCGCCGCGGCCGACAAGGTCAAGGTCGGCCTGATGAGCACGCTCTCGGGTGCCGGTTCCGGGTTGGGGCTGGACATCCGCGACGGCTTCCAGCTGGCAGTGAAGCACGCGGGCGGCAAGCTGGGCGGCCTGCCGGCCGAAGTGATCGTCGCCGACGACCAGATGAGTCCCGACGCCGCCAAGCAGACGGCCGATCGCCTCCTCAAGCGCGACAAGGTCGATTTCATGACCGGCATCGTGTTCTCGAACATCATGCTGGCGGTGGCGCCGCCGGTGTTCCAGTCGCGCACCTTCTACATCAGCGCCAACGCCGGCCCCTCTCAGCTCGCGGGCGCGCAGTGCAACCCGTATTTCTTCAGCGCCTCGTACCAGAACGACAACATGCACGAGGCAGTGGGCAAGACGGTGCAGGCGCGTGGCGTGAAGAAGATCGCGCTGCTGGCGCCCAACTACCCGGCGGGCAAGGACGCGCTGGCCGGCTTCAAGCGTTTCTACAAGGGCGAGATCGCGCTCGAGACCTACACCCCGCTCAACCAGCTCGACTACGGTGCCGAGCTGTCGCAGATCCGCGCCTCAGGGGCGGATGCGGTGTTCATCTTCCTGCCCGGAGGCCTGGGCATCAACTTCATCAAGCAGTTCACGAGCACCGGACTCAACAAGGAAATGAAGCTCTTCGCGCCGGGCTTCTCGGCCGACGAGGACGTGATCCGCGCGGTGGGCGAGCCGATGGTGGGCATCCTCAACAGCTCGCAATGGGCGCACGACATGGACAACGCGGCCAACAAGCGATTCGTCGCCGACTTCCAGAAGGAATACGGCCGCCTGCCCACGCTCTATGCCGCGCAAGGCTACGACGCGGCCCGCCTGATCGACGGTGCGGTGAAGACGGTCGGCGGCAAGCTGGAAGACAAGGCCGCGCTGCGCCGCGCGCTTGAGGCGGCGAAGTTCGAGTCGGTGCGCGGCGAGTTCAAGTTCAACACCAACCACTTCCCGGTGCAAGACTACTACCTGCGCGAAGTGGTGAAGGATGCCCAGGGGCGCGTCACCAACAAGACCGTGGGCAAGGTGTTCGACAACCACGCCGATGCCTACGCCGGCGACTGCAAGATGCCCGCTGAGACACCGTGACCGGCATCCTGCTGCTGGAGCAGGCCCTGAACGGCCTGCAGTTCGGCCTGATGCTGTTCCTGCTGGCGGCCGGGCTCACGCTCGTGTTCGGCATCATGGACATGATCAACCTGGCGCACGGCTCGCTGTACATGGTCGGCGCCTATCTCGTCGCCACCATCGCCGCGGCTTCCGGATCGTTCTGGATCGGGCTCGCGGGCGGGGTGGCGGCCACGGCCTTGATCGGCGTGCTGCTCGAACTCACGGTGCTGCGCCGCCTGTACCAGCGCGACCACCTCTCGCAGGTGCTCGGCACCTTCGCCATCCTCTTGATGGCCAACGAAGCCGTGCGCATGGTCTGGGGCTCGCAGCCGGTGCCGATGGCGATGCCGGCGGCACTCTCGGGCCCGGTGGAGCTGCTGCCCGGCTTCAGTTACCCGGCGTACCGGCTCTTCATCATCGGCGTGGGCCTCGCGGTCGCGCTGCTGCTGTACCTGCTGGTCACGCACACGCGCGTGGGCATGCGGGTGAGGGCAGGCGCGTCGAACCGGGAGATGGCGCAGGCGATGGGCACCAACGTGCGGCTGCTCTTCACGGCGCTCTTCGCCGTGGGTGCGGCGCTGTGCGCAGTGGCCGGCGGCATGCTCGGCCCGCTGCTGGCGGTGCAGGTGGGCATGGGTGAGAGCATCCTGATCCTCGCCTTCGTCGTCATCGTGATCGGCGGCATCGGGTCCATCCGCGGGGCGCTGCTCGGCGCGCTGCTGGTGGGGCTGGTCGACACGGCGGGCCGCACGCTGGTGCCGGTGCTCTTCGGCCAGTTGCTCGGGCCGGCCGCGGCCGCCACCGCCGGCCCGGCCGTGGCCTCGATCCTCATCTACGTGCTGATGGCCGGCGTGCTGTTCTGGAAGCCGCGTGGCCTCTTCCCTTCCCACGGCTGACATGAGTGCTTCCCCCCAGAACCCGCAGACGAGCCCGCTGGACCATCGCCTCGACCTGCGCATCGCGATTCCGCTGCTGATCCTGCTGGCCGCGCTTCCCCCGTGCTCAACGCGATGAACGAAGGCTTCTACATCGGCGTGGCGAGCCGCATCCTGATCTTTGCGCTGGCGGCCACGAGCCTCAACCTCATCCTCGGCTTCGGCGGCATGGTGAGCTTCGGCCATGCGGCCTTCGTCGGCATGGGGGCCTACACCGTGGGCATCCTGATGCAGGGCGGCGTGATCTCGGCCTGGGTCGCGTGGCCGGCGGCCTTCGTGGTGGGTGGGCTGTTTGCGTTCGTCATCGGCCTCGTGAGCCTGCGCACACAGGGCGTGTACTTCATCATGATCACGCTGGCCTTCGCGCAGATGCTCTTCTACCTGATGGTGTCGCTCAAGACCTGGGGCGGCGACGACGGCCTGTCGCTGGCCTCGCGGTCGCGCGTGGGCCTCGGGCTCGACCTCGCTCACGACGCGCAGTTCTATTACGTCGTGCTCGGTGTCTGCGTGCTGGCCTTCGTCGCCATCGCGCGCCTGCTCAACGCGCGCTTCGGCCATGTGCTGCAAGGCATCCGCGAGAACGAGACTCGCATGGAAGCGCTCGGCTTCGCCGTCTTCCGCTACAAGCTGATCGCCTTCACGCTCGCCGGCGCCATCGCCGGATTGGCCGGGGCGCTGCTGGCCAATCAAGGCAACTTCGTGAGCCCGGCGCTGATGCAGTGGAGCCAGTCCGGCATGCTAATGGTGATGGTGATCCTCGGCGGCGTGGGCTACCTCTATGGTGGCCTGGTGGGGGCGGCGGTGTTCCTGCTGCTGGAAGAAGTGCTGGTGGGCTACACCATCCACTGGCAATTCGGGCTCGGCGCGGTGCTGCTGGCGGTGGTGCTGCTGGCGCCCAACGGGCTTACGAGCCTGCTGCGGCGAAGGGCGGCTGGATGAGCGCGCGGGTCGAGCGCCGGGCTGCCCCAAGCCGGCACGCGATCCCCTCGGGGGATCGTTCGCCGTATTCGGCGAACGAGGGGTGGACATGACCGACCTGCTGCGCACCGAACAGCTCGTCAAACGCTTCGGCGGCCTCGTGGCCACCGACCACGCGAACCTCGTGGTGCGTGCGGGCGAGCTGCATGCACTCATCGGCCCCAACGGCGCGGGCAAGACGACGCTGATCCACCAGCTCTCGGGAGCGCTTGCGCCCAGCGCTGGCCACATCCACTTCGATGGCCACGACATCACCGCCGTGGCCATGCACGACCGCGTACACCGAGGCCTCGTGCGTTCGTACCAGATCACGAGCGTGTTCAGGCGCCTCTCCGTGCTCGACAACCTGGCGTTGGCGGTGCAGTCGCGAGACGGCAGCAGCCTGCGCTTCTGGCGGCCGGCGCGCGCCGAGCGCGCACGTTACGAGGCGGCGGCCGGCGTGGCCGAGCGCGTGGGCCTGGGCGCGCAACTCGATCGCGTGGCCGGGGCGCTGTCGCACGGCGAACAACGCCAGCTCGAAGTGGGCCTCGCACTCGCCCTCGACCCAAAGCTCCTGCTGCTCGACGAGCCGATGGCCGGCATGGGCCCGGAAGAATCCGAGCGCATGGTCGCGCTGCTGCAGAGCCTGCGCGGCCAGGTGACCATGCTGCTGGTCGAGCACGACATGGACGCCGTCTTTCGCCTGGCCGATCGCATCTCGACGCTCGTCTTCGGCAGGATCATCGCCACCGGCAGCGCCGACGAGATCCGCGCCCACCCCGAGGTCAAGCGAGCCTACCTCGGCGACGATGCGGAGGAAACGCTGTGATCGAGCCGCTGTTGGAAGTCGTGGGCCTGGAGACCGCCTACGGCAGCAGCCAGGTGCTCTTCGGCATCGACCTCAGCATCCGCCAGGGCGAGGTGGCCACGCTGCTCGGCCGCAACGGCATGGGCAAGACGACGACCGTGCGTTCGCTGCTCGGGCTCACCCGCGCGAGGGCGGGGCAGGTGCGCTTCCGAGGCGAGCGCATCGAAGCGCTCTCGCCCGACCGCATCGCCCGCATGGGCCTCGCGGTCGTGCCCGAAGGGCGGCAGATCTTTCCGAACCTGTCGGTGAAGGAAAACCTGCTCGCCTTCGCCGCGCACCGCAACGCAAGCGAAACGCCGTGGACGCTCGATCGTGTGGTGGCACTCTTTCCTGCGCTGGCCGATCGATTCGGCCACATGGGCAACCAGCTGTCGGGTGGCGAGCAGCAGATGCTCGCCATCGGCCGCGCGCTGATGACCAACCCGCACCTCTTGATCCTCGACGAAGCCACCGAAGGCCTCGCGCCGCGCATCCGTGAAGAGATCTGGCGCTGCCTGGCCCAGCTGCGCGCCCAGGGCCAGACCATCCTCGTGATCGACAAATACGTGCAGCGCCTGGTGAAGCTGGCCGACCGCCACACCCTCATCGAGCGTGGCCAGGTGGTGTGGCAGGGCGGCTCGGCGGCGTTGGCGGCCGATCCCTCGCTCTGGCACCGCTACATCGGCGTGTGACGGTCGAGCCCGGGAGGGCATCAGCGGGGCTAATGGGTGGTCGCGCAATTGCAATGTGACAGCGGCGAGGTGGCGCTCCACAATTTTTTCATCGCCACCACCGCAAAGGATTCCTCCATGACACACATGCGCACCTGGGCCATTGCCTGCTGTCTCGTCGGGCTGCCGCTGACGCTTGCCGCGCAGACCGAAGCCACGCTCGACAAGGTCAAGCGCAACGGCTCGATCTCGGTGGCATACCGGGAGTCCTCCATCCCGTTTTCATACCTTGGCGGCGATGCCAAGCCCACCGGCTTCGGCTGGGAGATCTGCAGCAAGATCGTGGACCGCGTGCGCGCATCGACCGGGCGCGACCTCAAGGTCGTCACGCAGGCCGTCACGTCGCAGAACCGCATCCCGCTGCTGCAGAACGGCACGATCGACATCGAGTGCGGCTCGACCACCAACAACAGCGACCGAGCCCGGCAGGTGGCGTTCGCGGTCAACTATTTCTACACCGGCACGCGGCTGCTGGTGAAGGCCGCATCCCCGGTCAAGTCGATCACCGACCTGAAGGGCAAGACGGTGGTGTCGACGGTCGGCACCACCAATTTCCAGGTGCTGCGCAAGGTCAACGCCGAGCGCAACATCGGCTTCGAGCTGCTCGGCGCGAAGGACCACGCCGAGTCGGCGCTCATGGTGCAGCAGGGCCGGGCCGAGGCTTTCGGCATGGACGACATTCTTCTCTACGGCCTGCGCGCCAGCTCGCAGAACCCGGCTGAGCTGGCCGTGGTGGGCGATGCGCTTCAGGTCGAGCCCTACGCCATCATGATCCGCAAGGACGACCCGGCCTTCAAGAAGCTGGTCGACGACACGCTGGCCGCGCTGATGCAGAGCGGCGAGTTCGAAGCGCTCTACAAGAAGTGGTTCCAGTCGCCCATCCCGCCCAAGGGCATCAACCTCAATGCGCCGATGAGCCAGGAGTTGCGGGACAACCTCAAGGCGCTGTCCGACAAGCCGGCAACGTGACCAACGTGCCATGTGTGGCGGTCCGCGCGCCGGCCCAGGCCGGCCGCATGGTGGGTGACGGCCCGGCGGTGCCGGGCATCGTGGGGGTGCTCGGAGGCATGGGCCCGCTGGCGACCATCGACTTCATGCGCAAGATGATCGAGGCCACGCCGGCCAGCGCCGACCAGGACCACGTGCCGGTGCTCGTGAAGCTTCGATCCCGCAGGTGCCCGACCGCACCCTCGCGTTTCGCGGCGAAGGTGAATCGCCGCTGGCGGCGATGGTCGCGAGCGCACGGCGGCTGGTGGCCGCAGGCGCGGGCCTGCTGGTGGTGCCGTGCAACACCGCCCACCTGTGGTTCGACGAGATCCACGACGCGGTGGGCCTGCCGATGCTGCACATCGTCGACGCGGCCATCGAAGCCGCGGTCGACGCGGGTGGGGCGTCGGGTCGCATCGGCCTGCTGGCGACCGACGCGACGCTCGCCTCAGGGTTGTATGTGAACCGTGCGCCCTTGCACGGCACGGTGCGCTGGCTGTTGCCGACGGCGGGCGAAATGCTCGACCTCGTGATGCCCGGCGTGGCGGCGGTCAAGGCCGGCCAGCTTCAGGACGGCGAGGCGCTGTTGTCGAAGGCGGCTGCCGCGCTGGCCCGTCGAGGCGCCGGCTCGATCGTGCTCGGCTGCACCGAGATCCCGGTGGTGCTGCGCTCGGCCGACGCGCCGGTGCCCCTGATCGATGCGACCGCAGTGCTGGCGCGCCGGGCGGTGGCTTGGTCGCTGGCACAGCGCCGCGATCGCAATTCGTGAAGGCGCGCCGATGACCAGCGCCTCGGCGAAGCCGCAGCGACACGTCTGCGTGATCGGGGCCGGTGTCGTGGGTTGCGCGAGCGCCTATGCGCTGGCCCGCCGCGGCTGGCGGGTCACGCTGGTGGACGCACAGCCCGATTGCGGCGCCGGTGCCAGCTTTGCCAACGGGGCACAACTCAGCTACTGCTATGTGGAGCCGCTCGCCACGCCGGCCGCGTTGCGCGCCTTGCCCGGCTGGCTCGCACGCCGCGACGGCCCGGTGCGCTGGCACCCACGGCTGGAGTGGGCCCATTGGCGGTGGCTCGCCGCCTTCATGCTCGCCTGCCGGGGCGCCGAGGTCCAGCGCACGACGCAGGCCCTGCTCGCGCTGTCGTTCCTGAGCCGCGACACCCTGCACCAGTGGCTGGGCGAGTTGCCTCGCCTCGCGGCTGCGGCGCGGCATGCCGTGCCGGGCAAGCTGGTGGTCTACCGGCACGCCGCGGCACGGCCGGCCGTCGAGCGGCAGCTCCGGTCGCAGCGAGGAGCCGGCTGCGAGCAGCAGATCGTGGGCCCCCGCGAGTGCGTCGACCTTGAGCCTGCGATCGAGCGGGCCTTGGCGCAACAGCTCGCCTTCGGCGTCTGGACGCCCAGCGAAGAGGTGATCGACGCGGCGGCGCTCGCGCGCGGGCTGGCGCATGCGAGCGGCGCCACGCTGCGGCTCTGCACTCGCGTGCAGGGTGTCCAAAGCCGAGGCGACCTCATCGAGGCGCTGCTCACGGACAACGGCAACATCGAGGCCGATGCGTTCGTCGTCGCGGCGGGGGCCGGCAGCGTCGCGCTGTTGCGCCCGCTGGGCCTTTGCCTGCCGATCGAGCCGATCAAAGGCTACAGCGTCACGCTGCCGATCGTTCAATCGGCGGCTGCGCCGAGGGCGAGCGTCACCGACCACGGCCGCAAGATCGTCTATGCCAGGCTCGGAAACGAGCTGCGCGTCGCAGGCTACGCCGAGCTCGCTGGCGCGCAGACGCGGTTGGACGACGCGCGCATCGCAGCGCTGTGCCATGCCGCGGCCACGTCCTTCCCCGGCGCGTGCGAGGTGTCCGAACCGCGGGGCTGGGCCGGCCTGCGGCCCGCGACCCCCGGGGGCCGGCCACTGATCGGCGCCACGGCCTGGTCGAACCTGTGGCTCAACACAGGCCATGGCGGGCTCGGTCTCACGCTGGCGGCCGGCAGCGCATTGCTGCTCCAGGAGGCGATGTCGGGCGAACCGAGCCGCATCGACCCGGCGCCGTATGCCCCGGGCCGCTAGCCCGCTGCCACGATGCCCTTGAAAGACTCGATGAAATCGGTCGCCGGCTTGGAGGATTGGCCACCCTGAGGAATCAGCGCCTGGATGCTGACCGGCACCTCGGGCAGCACGGTGCGCACCTCCAGGGTGTCGCTGGTCGTCGCGGCCGCGGTGAACGAGTCGATGATGGCCGGGCCGAAGCCCTGTTCCGCGAGCACCATGGCGATGTGGTGCGTCTGCACCGTGATGCCGTCGCCGGTGGCGATGTCCTGGCGGGCGCAAAGCTCGGCCAGCATCGCGCCGATTGGGTCGTGCTCGTTGATGCGGATGCAGCCCGCGCGCATCACCTCAGCCAGGTCGACCGTGCTGCGGCGCGCCGCCACGCGCTGGCGCGCGTTCGTCTCGGGCGCTTCCGACACGCACACCAGCCTTCCCGTCGCGATGGGCACCGTCTGCACCGACGGGTGCTGCGTGGTGCCGTAGACGATGCCGACGTCGCCCTCTCGCAGCGCGATGGCCTCGGTGATGTCGTGCGAGTGCAGGGTCCTGATCGATACCGGAAGGCTCGGGTACAGCAGACGGAAACGCTTGAGCGCGTCGGGCAGGGCACGCACCGCCAGCGACGGCACGACCAGCAGGCGAAGCTCGGCCTTCACGCCGGCATGCAGCGCCTTGGCGAGCCGGCGCACCGATTCGAGCTGCGTCACGAGCTTGAGCACCTCGGGGTAGAGCGCCTGCGCTTCGGCGGTGGGCGTCAACCGGTTGCGCTGCCGCGTGAAGAGCGCATAGCCCAGCTGCAGCTCGGCGTGCTGCAGCGTCTGTGTGATGGCCGGCTGCGTGACGTGCAGCAAGCGGGCCGCGCCGCTCACCGAGCCGCTGACCATGATCGCGTTGAAGACCTCGACGTGTTTGAGCTTCATGCAGGGGCGATGCGTGACGGGGGAACCGGAGCGACGCGCGATTGTGGGACGTGGCGGTTCGTCCGAGGGATCGGATGTTCGGCCGCAACCATAAGGCGAACTGATGGTCGAGCCGTTTTCGAAGGGGCGGAACTTTCCCGAGCCCGCCCCCTCAGAGAAAATACTGATGAGTTCACAAAAAGACCACACGGTTGACTACGTGAACTTTGAAGTTCACATTCCGCCGCCTCAGCAGTCAAGAGTGCTCCGGTTTTGACCCCGGCTTCCTCGTCCTCCCGTCCTCAATCAAGGAGAGAAACATGATCCATTGGCTCAAGACAGTGTTGGCCGCCTGCGCCATGACAGGCTTTCTTGCCGCCTGCGGCGGTGGTGACGACGACCCGCCGCCTGCGCCCACCATCGCCGCGCTCGCTCAGCAACAGAACCTCACGGCCCTGCTCGCCGCCGCCAACAAGGCGGGCCTGTCGGCCACGCTCGCCAACACCAGCGTCAGCCTGACGGTGTTCGCACCGACGAATGCCGCCTTCAACACCCTGGCCACGCAACTCGGGTTTGCCGACGCCACCGCCATGGTCACGGCGCTGTCGCCGACGGCACTGGCGAACATCCTCAACTACCACGTGCTGCCCACGCGGCAGACCGCGGCCCAGCTGAGCACTGGCGCCGCCACGCGGGCCACGGCCTACACCTTCGATGGCAGCCCGGCCACGCTGGCGGTGTCGACCACCGGCGGTGTGAGGCTGACCGATGCGGTGCTCACGCAGGCCACCGTCACCACCGCCGACGTGGCGGCGAGCAACGGCATCGTGCACGTCGTGAACAAGGTGCTCGTGCCGCCAGGCGTGCTCAACGTGGTCCAGATGGCGCAGGCCAACCCCGACTTCTCGACGCTCGTGGACGCGGTGGTCGACGCCAACCTCGCCACCACGCTGAGCGGGGCAGGGCCGTTCACCGTCTTCGCACCGACCAACCAGGCCTTCGCCGACATCGCCTCCACCGTCGCCGGTCTCACGCCCACGCAGCTGAGCACGGTGCTCACCTACCACGTGCTGGGTTCGCAGGTGCTTTCCACGCAGATCCCGTTCGGCACCCCGGTCGCCACCGTCTCGGGCCAGTCGATCACGATCCAGAACACCCCGCTGCGCATCGTCGACACCACCGCCACGCCGGCACCGATCGCGGCCACCGACATCCGCGCCAGCAACGGCGTGATCCACGTGATCAGCAAGGTGCTGATCCCGACGCTGTGAGTGCTCGTCACTTTCCCTTTCCCCCTCGACACAAGGAGTCATCCATGAAGAAGCTGCTCGTTCTCACCGCCCTGGCCGCCGCCGCACTGTCTGCGCAAGCCAAGGACATCGTCGACACCGCCGTGGCCAACGGCAATTTCAAGACGCTTGCCACCGCGCTGCAGGCGGCCGGCCTGGTCGACACGCTCAAGGGCCCGGGCCCGTTCACCGTGTTCGCCCCCACCGATGCGGCCTTCGCCAAGGTGCCGAAGGCCGACCTCGACGCCTTGCTGAAGGACAAGGCCAAGCTGACCGCCGTGCTCACCTACCACGTGGTACCGGGCAAGGTGATGGCCAAGGACGTGAAGGCCGGCAAGGTGAAGACGGTGCAGGGCTCCGAGGCTCACCGTCGCCACGGCCAGCGGCGTGATGGTCGACAACGCCAAGGTGACCGCGACCGACATCGCGGCCGACAACGGCGTGATCCACGTGATCGACACCGTGGTCATGCCGAAGTGAGGCTGTTGAATTGACGAACCTGGCCGCCGTCAGGCGGCCAGCAGTTCGCCCATCCGCTTGATCCCGGCAGCGCGTGCATCGCGCAGGCGCTGCTGGAGTTCGGCCCAGCGCATGTCGCCCTCGCTGGCCGCCTGGCGACCGGCCTGCTCGAAGAGCCCCATGAAAGCGTCGAGCCGCGAGCGGCGCAGCCATTCCTGCAGCGCCGGCCGCTGCGACCAGCGCCATTGGTTGGCAGCGCTGTCCACGTGCATGCGCAGCCAGTCGAGCGGCACTTCGGGCACGCGTACCGGGCGGCATAGCGCGTTCTTCTCCTCATCGCTCTCGAGGGTGGCCTCGATGTGCGCGATGAACGCTGCGCTGAACGACGGCGAACAGCGGCGCACGTACTGCGGCACGATGCGCTCGCCCTGGAATATCGGCTCTACCGGCGCATGCGGCAGGCCGGCGGCGCTGCAATGCACATGCACCCCCCCCGGCGAGGTGGCCAGCTCGCCTTGTGCGAAGACGATGCGGTCGCGTTCGATGGCCTGCACATGCCCGAGCCGCACCACGCGGCGGATGCGGCGCAGTTGCGCCAGCTCGGCTTCGCTGACGGTCGCGCAGCGGTACTTGGTGGGCTCGACCGCCGGGTCGATGCGCAGCAGCAGCCGACGTGCTTCGAGTGCGGCAAAGAGTTCCTGCAGCGAGGCAGCATCGCGCGCCAGCTCCAGCTCGGCGGTGATCGCCTCCAGCGTGGAGTGGGCGAAGGCGAGGGTGGGCTGGATGTCGGCACGGTTGAGCAGCCAGGCGTCGCGCGGGCGGATCCACGTGATGCAGTCGGGGTCGGTGCCTTGCTCCAGCAGCCACAGCGCGGTGTCGATCGAGGTCTTGCCGCCGCCCACGATCACATAGCTGCTGGCAGGCTCGGCCAACTGCGTGAGCTGGGTCGGCGTCACGCAGCGCACGCCTTCGGCCACCCGGAAGCGCGGGCCGTGCGTGGCCGGCACCTGGCTGTCGGCGCGCGCCGCATCCACCCATTTGCGGCGCGCCACGAGACGCGTGCGGCGTCCGCTGACGAGCGAAGTCGCCACCCCGTCGGCACCGATTTCATGCCGGCTCAGGTACGTGACACGGCCGCTGGGCAGCAGGCGCTGCTGCATCAGGCGGTCGAAGTAGGCGCAGATCTCCGCGCCGCTGGCCAGCTCGTTCAGGCCCTGGTTGAGGCCCACGCTGTCGACCACGCCCTCGCCGAGCGGCTGCGAGTTGACGCCATAGACCGCCGCGGCGCCGTGCAGGCGCACAAAGGGGTAGGCGTCGAGCCAGTGGCCGCCGGGCTTGGCGCGGCGATCGGCGATGACCATCGTCGCCGTGCTGTCGCTCAAGAGGGTGTCGGCAAACGCCAGTGCGGTGGTGCCGGCGCCGGTGATCACGTAGTCGGCTTCGAGTGTGGGGGTGGGTTCCATGTGAGGCTCCGTGGGTGGGTGTTGGGCACGGACTGTCCCGTCGGGTCATGGAAAACGGCGTGGAAACCGCCGTGGAAAACAGCGTGGAAACCGGCTGGATTTCCAGACGGGTGCAGTGCTCGAAATGCGGAAATCCGGAATGCGCGCCCGCGCACTGCGCAGTTCGACACACTCGCGTGCCGCCGGTCAGCGAATCGCCTGCGCCTGGCGTAACGCCGCTCAGCATTGGGCTGCGCGTACCGACAACGTGGCGATATGGACCTCCCACGCGCCACCCATCCCCTGTTGCTGCAACTGCACACGCTGCTGCGTTCCCGCGGACTTTGGGCCCTGCTGGCACTGGCGTGCTGCGGGCTCAGCGGATGGATGGCGTATGAGCTGGCGCATGCGGTGTCGGCCCGTTCGCAGATGGCCCAGACCTCGCGCAGCCTGGCCTCGGTGTCGGCCGCGCTAGGCTCGATGCTCGGCCGCCACGAATCGCTGCCGCGCATGCTCGCGCTCGACCCGCGCCTCGCGCGAGCGGTGAACGAGCCAGCCGATGCGCATGCGATCGCCGAGGCCAACGCCTACCTGGCCGAGATCGCCCGCAGCGGCCAGCTGCTGGCCGCCTTCCTCATCGACGTGCGGGGCACCGCCATCGCCGCCAGCAACTGGAACCAGCCCACCTCCTTCGTCGGCCAGAACTATGCGTTCAGGCCGTATTTCACGGACTCGCTGGCACACGGCAGCGGGCGCCTGTATGCGCTCGGCGCGACCTCGGGCGAACCTGGCTACTTTCTTGCAAGCAGTATGCAAACAGCTGAGGGTTCGAAGGGAGTGGTGGTGGTGAAAGTGGCGCTCGACTCCGTGCTCGAGAGATCCGACGAGCAGGGCGAAGAGGTGGTGGCGGTGGTCGACGAATTCGGCGTCGTGTTCCTGTGTTCCCAGGCCTCGCTGCTCTACCGGCCGGTAGAGCCGCTGGGCGAGAAGGCGCTGGCCACGCTGGCGGCGACGCGGCGCTACGGCGGCCGCCTGGGTGCGGCGCTGCTGCCCGATGTGTCGCGCTCAACGCGGCCGGTGTGGCATGGGCTCGACGACCGCGGCTGGAGCATCGTCGCCTTCAAGGACATGCGCGGCGCACATTCGGCCGGGCTCCTGGGCGCCGTGGCCGGCGTGCTGGCGGCGGCCCTCGTGCTGGCGCTGGGCCTCTTCATCTGGCTTCGCCGCGCACGCGCCATCGAGCGCGAGCGCTCCCGCGCGCAGCTGGCCCAGAGCCAGGAGCGGCTGCATGCGGTGGTCGACAACCTGCCGGTGATGGTGTGTTTCGTGTCGAACAGCCAGCACTATGTGTTCGCGAACGCGCTGTACTCGCAGCAGTACGGCCGCAGCCCGCAGGAGCTGGAAGGCAAGGGCGTCTGGGAGGTCCTCGATCGCGAGGAATACGAGGCCACGCAGCCGCAGATGAAACGCGCGCTGGCCGGCGAGACCGTGGTGTTCGAGCGCGAGTACCGCAGCATGCGGCAATACCGCTGCTTCGAGGCGACCTACCGCCCCGAATGGAACGCCGACAGGAGCGCCGTCACCGGCGTGCACGTGATGACGCAGGACGTGACCCAGACGCGGCAGCGCCTGCAAGACCTGGCCCGCCTGTCGCAGCTCGACCACCTCACGCAGCTGATGAACCGCAAGGGCTTCGAGAACAAGCTCGCCACCGCGCTTTCGGCGGCCCCGGCCGACGGCAGCCTGCTGGCGCTGCTCTTCATCGACCTCGACGGCTTCAAGCCGGTCAACGACACGCACGGCCATGCGGCCGGCGATGCGGTCCTCAAGGCCTTTGCCAAGCGGCTCGCCCGCCTCGTGCGCGAAGACGACGTCGTGGCGCGCCTCGGCGGCGACGAGTTCGCGGTGCTGCTGCCGGCGATCGCCGACGTCGGCGTGGCCGAGCGGGTGGCCGGCGCGATCGTCGAACTGGCGCGGCGCCCGTTCTCGCTCGACGCGGGCCTCACGGTCGACATCGGCGCGAGCGTGGGCGTCGCCTACCGGCCGCACGACCGCGCGATCGATGCGCAGGCGCTGTGCCACAGCGCCGACACCTATCTTTATGACGCAAAGCGGCAAGGGCGCCGCACCTTCGTCATCGGCGAAGCGTTCGACAACGCAAGACCCCCCCTTGAAAGGTGCGAACCATGACATTGCTTGCCTTTGTGCGCCGGTTCTCCATCCGGTCGCGAATGCTCGTCACCGCCATCGCGGCGACGCTGGCGCTTCTCTGCGTGGGAGGTGTGGGCTTGGGCGCCCAGACGGTCGCGCAGTCGACCAACCGCGACTTCATCGATCACGACCTTGCGGCGATGAAGCTGATCGCCCAGTTGCGCACCGGCATGGTCAGCCTGCGCACCTACGAGAAGGACATGATCATCCATTACGAAAAGGCCGCCGAGGTCACCAAGGCCAAGGAGCGCTGGGTGAAGGCGCTGGCCCAGGTCGACGACACCGCACGCCGGCTGCGCGAGGTGCTGCGATCGGAGCAAGACCGCGCCCAGGTCGACGAGGCGATCGCGCACCTGGCGAAGTTCAAGGCGGCCTTCCTGCCGGTGGCCCGGCAGCTCGAAGCCGACGGTTTCGATTCGGCCCGCGTGGCCTGGACCTTCATGACCCGCGCACAAGGCGACTACGACGCCGCGCAGAAGAAGCTCGAAGCGCTGGGCGACGGGCTGGATGCCGCGGCCGTGGCCGGCGGCGAGCGGCTCGACACCACCGCCACCTGGGTCAAGCGCGTGCTCGTCGTGGCCGTCTTGCTCGCGGTGGCGGTCATCGTGCCGCTGACGCTCGTCAACATGAAGACCATCTGCTCGCCCATCCGCGACGCCGAGAAGCTCGCCAATGCCATCGCGCAAGGCGACCTGCGCGACCAGCCCGAGCACGACGTGGGCCGCGACGAGGTGGCAAGCCTGGAACGCGCCTTGTGGAGCATGCGCCGAAGGCTGCGCGCGATCGTGGCGCAGATCCGTGCCTCCACCGAGAGCATCTCCATCGCATCGCAAGAGATCTCGAGCGGCAGCCACGACCTGAGCCAGCGCACCGAGAAGGCCGCCGCCAACCTGCAGGAGACCGCCAGCTCGATGGCGCAACTGACCGGAACGCTCAAGGAAAGCGCCGACTCGGCGCACGAGGCCGATCAGCTCGCCAAGTCGGCGGCCGACGTCGCGCAGCGCGGCGGCACGGTGGTGGCCGACGTGGTGTCGACGATGAAGGACATCGACGACAGCTCCAAGCGCATCGCCGAGATCATCAGCGTGATCGACGGCATCGCGTTCCAGACCAACATCCTGGCGCTGAACGCGGCGGTCGAGGCAGCACGGGCCGGCACCGAGGGCCGCGGTTTCGCCGTGGTGGCCGCCGAGGTGCGCAACCTCGCCCAGCGCAGCGCCGCCGCCGCCAAGGAGATCAAGGCCCTGGTCCAGACCAGCGTGCAGCGGGTCGAGGCCGGATCGCGCTTCGTCGACGATGCGGGCTCGACCATGCAAGAGATCGTGCAATCGGTGCAGGGCGTGACCGGCATCATCGGGGCCATCACCGTCGCTTCCATGCGGCAAAGCGACGGGCTGAGCCAGGTCAACAGCTCCGTCGGCGACCTCGACCGCATGACACAGCAGAATGCGGCCCTGGTGGAGCAGAGCGCTGCGGCCGTCGAGTCGCTCAAGGAACAGGCGCTCAACCTGGCCCAGGCCATCTGCGTGTTCAAACTTGACGAGGAGCGTTCATGACCCCTGGCCTGCATCAGCTGACGATGACGGTGCTGATGACACCCGACATGGCGAATTTCAGTGGCAACGTGCACGGCGGCACGATCCTGAAGCTGATGGACCAGGTGGCCTATGCATGCGCCAGCCGCTACAGCGGCCGCTACGTCGTCACGCTCTCGGTCGACCACGTGACCTTCCGCGAGGCCATCCACGTGGGTGAGCTGGTCACCTTCCTCGCGAGCGTCAACTACACCGGCCGCACCTCGATGGAGATCGGCATCAAGGTGATGGCCGAAAACATCCAGGCGCGCACCGCCCGCCACGCCAACAGCTGCTACTTCACGATGGTCGCGATGGACGAGCGCGGCCAGCCGGTCGAAGTGCCGGTCTGGACCCCGGGCACGGAAGAGGAGGCGACCCGCCACGCACAGGCCCTGCGCCGCCGCAAGCTGCGCCTGCAGGCCAAGAGCGAGCACCCGACGCCCTGAAGCCGGCTCAGCGCTCGGCGGTCTTGCCGGGCTCGGCAGAGAAGTCGGCCGCGACGAGTGCGTGCCGGTGCAGCTTGTCGTAGAGCGTCTTGCGCGGCACCTGCAGCAGGTCGGCCGCCCGGCCCACATTGCCCTGCGTGTTGCGCAGGGCCTCGCTGATCATCGAGCGCTCCATCACGTCCAGGCGGGCCGCGAGCGAGTAGCCGGCGGCCTTGGCCTGCGCAATGCCGTCGCCGATGCCCAGGCAGAAGCGCTCGGCCGCGTTCTTCAGCTCGCGGATGTTGCCCGGCCAGTTGTGCTGCTGCCAGCGCACCAGGGTCTCGACCGTCAGGTCGGGCGGCTCGACGCGGTAGCGCTGCGCCGCGCACTGGATGAAATGCGTGGCCAGCAGAGGGATGTCGTCCAGCCGCTCGCGCAGCGGGGCGATCTCGATCGAGGCGACGTTCAGCCGGTAGTACAGGTCGGATCGGAACTGGCCCTGGTCGGAAAGCGCCTTCAAGTCCCCTTTGGCCGCGGCAATCACGCGGCAGTTGACCGGGATGGATTCATTGCTGCCCAGGCGCTGGATCTCACGCTCCTGCAGCACGCGCAGCAGGCGGGTCTGCATCGCCGGCGTCATCGACTCGATCTCGTCGAGGAAGAGGGTGCCGCCGTTGGCGTGCTCGATCTTGCCGATGCGCCGCTTGTGGGCGCCGGTGAAGGAGCCCGCTTCGTGGCCGAAGATCTCGCTCTCGATCACCGACTCCGGCAGCGCGCCGCAGTTGAGCGCGACGAAGTGGCCAGTGCGCCGGCTTTCCTCGTGGATCTCT
Source organism: Rhizobacter sp. J219 (assembly GCF_024700055.1). Taxonomy (GTDB): domain Bacteria; phylum Pseudomonadota; class Gammaproteobacteria; order Burkholderiales; family Burkholderiaceae_C; genus Rhizobacter. Next base: position 1,170,945 of record NZ_JAJOND010000001.1, on the reverse strand, counting down.
TTGGCCACCACCTCCTTGCCCGCGCCGGTCTCGCCGACGATCAGGATGTCGACATCCGTCGGCGCGAGTGCGCGGATGAGCCGGCGCACCTGCACGATCGCGCTGCTCTGGCCGATGAGAGACGATTTTTCGGAGCTGGGCAATCGTTCGCGCAGCCGCCGGTTCTCGGCCATCAGCGCGTAGCGCTCGTGACCGCGCTTCACCGTGTCGACCAGCCGTTCGGAAGAAAACGGCTTCTCGATGAAGTCGTAGGCCCCATGGCGCATCGCCTCCACCGCCATGCTGACGTCGCCGTGGCCGGTGACCACGATGATGGGCAGTTCGCCGTTGCGCCCTCGCAGCTCCTCCAGGAACTTGAGGCCGTCGATGCCGGGAAGGCGCACATCGGTGACGACGACGCTCGGCTGCACCTGGTGCAACTCTTCGAGTGCCGCCTCGGCGCTCGCGAACGCCCGCACGTGCATCGATGAAAGCGACAGCGCCTGCTCGCACGCCTTGCGGACCACGGCGTCATCTTCGACCAGCATCACCGATGCGGCGCTGGGGGTGTCTCCTGTGTTCATGCGGCCTCCAGATCGATGGAGAACTCTGCACCCGACGGGGTGCTGTGGGCCTGCAGCCGGCCGCCCATGCTTTCGACGATGCCGAGCGACAGTGCGAGCCCGAGGCCCAGCCCTTCGCCCGCCGGCTTGGTGGTGAAAAACGGCTCGAAGAGATGCGGCTGCACATCGGGCGCGATGCCGGGCCCCGAGTCGCGCACGCGCACGATCACGCGCCGATCGAGACGCTCTGCGCTGACGTCGATCTGGCGCGTGGGCAGGCCCGCGACCTCGTCGAGCCCGTTGCGCAGGAGGTTCACGAGCACCTGCGCGAGGCGCGTCTCGTCGGCGCGCACCCACAGGTCGGGCGAAACCTCGTCCTTGTCGATGGTGGCGCTCAGTTCGTCTCGCCGGGCCTCGACCAGCATCGCAGCCTGCGAGACCACGTTGAAGACGTGCACCCGCCCAGGCTCGGTCGATGACTTGCGGGCGAACGCCTTGAGCTGCGTGATCGTGCGGCCCATCCGGGCGGCCACTTCGCTGATGAGTTGGAGGTTCTCGCGTGTCTCGGGAATGCGGCCCTGGCTGAGCAGCTGGCTGGCGTTGGACGAGAGCGTGAGCAGGGCGGTCAGCGGCTGGTTCAGCTCGTGGCTCATGCCGGCCGAGAGCTGCCCGAGCACGGCGAGCTTGCCGGCCTGCACGGCCTTGTCCTGTGTCTCTCGCACGATCGCCTCGGCGTTCTTCAGTTCGGCCACCTTGCGCTCCAGCTGTGCATTCGCATCGCTCAACGCGAGCGTGCGCTGCGCGATGCGCCCTTCGAGGGCCGCGTTGGCCGCCGACAGCCGGGCCTCGGCCACGCGGCGGTCGCGGCGCCTGCGCCGGCGCAGGTCCCATTGCACCGCGAGCGCGAGCAGCAGGCCGCCGCTGAGCGTGACGACCAGCGCGCCGGTGAAGGCGGCGCGGTGCGCTTCCTGTGGGTCGACCAGCATCAGCATCTGCCAGCCGAGCGGGCCGATCGGGTGGTTGATGACGGTGTAGTCGCGCGTCGTGCCGCCGCGGGTGAGGGAGACGGTGCCATAAGGCGCGATCACCGCGTCGTGCCCGGAGATGGGCAGGAGCGGCGCGTCACCGTACTGGCGGGTCTGGCGGAAGCGCTCGCGCGCCGAGGCCGACAGCGGCCCCAGCACGCGGTATTTCCACTCCGGCACCGAGCTGAGGAAGACCACGCCGTCCTGGTCGGCGAGCAGCACAGTCTCGCCGCTCTGGCGCATGGCCTCCTCGAAGCCTTCGAGCGTCACCTTCACCGCGATGACGCCTCTGGCACCGCGTGCCGTGCGGATCTGCGAGGCGAGAAAGTACCCGGCCTCGCCGCTGGTCACGCCGATGCCGTAGAAGCGGCCGAGCCGGCCATCCAGCCCGTCGATGAAATACGGGCGAAAGCTGTAGTTGCGTCCGACGAAGCTGGCCTTCTGGTTCCAGTTGCTGGCGGCGAGCGTGAGGCCGGTGTCGTCGATCAGGTAGGCGGCGGTGACCTGCGCCGTGGCCGCGGCGGCTTCCAGGAATGAATTGGCCGCGCGGCGGTTCGCATCGTCGGGCGAATCAAGCAGTGCCGACAGCTGGCGCTCCAGCCCGAGCACACCGGGCAGCACCTCGTGGCGCGTGAGCACGGCGTCGAGCGTGAGGGTGAAGAACTCCAGCCGCTTGGCGCCGGTGCGCTGCTGATCCTGCAATCGACTGTCGAGCAGGAAGCGGTAGGTGAACGCACCCAGCGCCACACACACGACAAAGGCCAGCACCGTCCACGAGAAACGTGGCCAGCCCTGCGTCGGGCGGGATGTCGTCCCCAGGGTGAGGTCAGGCGCAAGCATGGGCAGCGGCATGGGTTCAATGCGCGCAGTGTTGTGCCGTTCACGCGCCCCTGCGTCGTGGAAGCTACGTACACGCGTGATGAATCGGCGGGATGTGCGGGCCGCCGCAATCGCATCCGTTGCGCGTGCGGATTTCCAGCCAGCCCGAGCTGCTCGCTTGCGGAGGAAGTCGCAGGCTTCAGAGGTGAAGCGAGAGCTGCGTCACGTTTGCGGCGCTTGGCACGGCCGATGCAATGAAGTCGCCGCGTCATTCAAACGGAGACAGACGATGCAACTCAGATTCATGGCCAAGTACTTCATCACGCTCACGCTTGCCTGCATTTCTCTTGCAGCCGCGGCCGAGTACCCCGACAAGCCGGTGCGCGTGATCGTGCCGTTCGCGCCGGGTGGCACGACCGACATCATTGCGCGCGTGGTGGCCGACCAGATCCAGGTGCCGCTCGGCCAGCCGATGATCGTGGAGAACCGCAGCGGCGCCGGCGGCATGCTCGGCGCCAACGAGATCGCCAAGGCCCCGGCCGACGGCTACACCGTGGGCATCGCGACGGTGTCGACCACCGCGGCCGTGCCCTCGCTCAACCCCAAGGTGCCCTACGACCCGACCACCGACTTCACGTCCATCATCAACATCGCGGCCACGCCGAACGTGCTGGCGGTGCACCCGTCGTTTCCGGCCAAGGACTTCAAGGCCTTTCTTGAATTGGTGAAGGCCAACCCGGGCAAGTATTCGTTCGCCAGCTCCGGCGCCGGCGGCATCGGGCATCTGCAGATGGAACTCTTCAAGTCCATCACGCAGACCTTCATCACCCACATCCCGTACCGCGGCGCGGGCCCGGCCCTGACCGACGCGGTCGCGGGTCAGGTGCCGATGATCTTCGACAACCTCCCATCGGCGCTGCCCTTCATCAAGGACAACCGCCTGCTGCCGCTCGCCGTGGCGGCACCCAATCGCCTGGCCATCCTGCCCAACGTGCCGACCTTCAAGGAGCTGGGGCTGGAGCCGGTCAACCGCATGGCGTACTACGGCCTGCACGGCCCGAAGAACCTGCCGCGACCGGTCGTCGTGAAGCTGCACGGCGCGGTGAAGAAGGCGCTCGAAAATCCGGCCACGCGCAAGCGGATCGAAGACACCGGCTCGATCATCATCGGCAACACGCCCGAGCAGTTCGCCGCGGAGACGAAGGCCGAGTACGCCGTCTACAAGCGCGTGGTCGAGCAGCAGAAGCTCAAGCTCGACTGAGCGGGAGGCCACCATGCTGTACCCACGGATTCTGCTGCGCGCCCTGGCCGCGCCGGCGCTGCTGCTGTGCGCGCTCGCCGCCCGGGCCGACATCGTGATCGGCCAGACCAGCGGCTTCACCGGGCAGGTCAAAGGCAGCGTCGAGGAGTTGTCGCTCGGCGCGAAGCTCTACCTCGATGCGATCAACAAGGCCGGCGGCGTCAATGGGGAACGCATCCGCCTGGTCCAGCTCGACGACAAGTTCGACCCCAAGCTCGCGGCGGCCAACGCCGAGACCCTGATCGTCAAGGAGAACGTGCTTGCGCTCTTCCTGACGCGGGGCACGCCGCACACGCAGGCCGTCCTGCCGCTGCTGGCCAGGCACAAGGTGCCGCTGATCGCGCCCTCGACCGGCGCGATGGTGCTGCACCAGCCGCCCCATCCGTACGTGTTCAACGTGCGCGCCACCTACCAGCGCGAGGCGATGCGGGCGATCGAGCACCTGGGCGTGATCGGGCTGCAGCGTGTGGCCGTGCTTCACGTGAAGGACTCCTTCGGGGCCGATGCCGTGGTGGGGGCGCTGAAGGGCTTCGAGAACATCGGCAAGAGCCCGGTGGTGGTCCACGAGTTCGAGCGCGAAGCGCCGGTCTTCTACGGCGTGGCGTCGAAGATCATGCACAGCAAGGCCCAGGCGGTGCTCGTGATCGGCTCGTCGACCGCCGTGGCCGATGCCACGCAGGCCATCCGCACGGCGGGCTCGTCGGCGCAGATCCTGACCTTGTCCAACAACGCCTCGGGCGCGTTCATCAAGCAGATGGGCGCGCACGCGCGGGGCACGATCGTGACGCAGGTCTTCCCGTACGAGCGGGCGTCGGGGCCTCGCTTCGTGCGGCAGGCGCTCGAGTACGCCAAGGCGCAGAAGGGCCTGACCGCACTCTCGCCGGCGATGCTCGAAGGGTTTGCCGCGGCCAAGGTGCTGGTCGAGGCGGTGAAGCGCGCCGGCCCCAAACCCACGCGCGCCGGTGTGCTCGCCGCACTCGACGGCATGCACAGGCTCGACATCGGCGGGCTCGAACTCTCGTATTCGCCGACCGACCACACCGGCTTCGACTTCGTCGACCTGTCCATCATCGCGGCCGATGGGCGGTTCACACGATGAGCACACCGCACGACCTCTTTGCAGTCAGGAGAGCGTGATGGACTTCTTCATCGACGAAAGCGGCCACGGCGGCGACCGGCCGGGCCGCGGTGCGGGCCTGGGCTTCGGGCGGCACCCGGTCTTCTCGCTGGTGGCGATCGGAGTGGACGACTCGATGGCGTTTTTCGAGGAGGTGTGGCGCCTGCGCGCCCGGCACGGCGCCAGTCGGCGCGATGCCGGGCGCGCCGCGGCGGAAAAGAAAACGGCCTTCGTGCAGGAGCTGGTCGAGATGGTGGTCGGGGCAGGGCGGCCGCACTTCATCGAGGTGGTCGACAAGCGCTACCGCATCTGCGTCAACGTCGTCAGTGTGTTGCTGCTGCCGGTCAGCGAAGACGACGAAGAAGACCCCGACGTCGCCGAAGAGCGCAACCATCTGGCCGACTGGCTCTGCCTCAACGCGCCCGACCACGTGCTGGTGGCCTTTCTGGAGGCCTGCCGCCTGCCGGGCGGCGGCACGCTGCGGCTCGCGCTCGATGCGCTGGCCGAGATTCCCTTCGAGCCCTGCTCGCCCGTGGCACAGGCCGTGCGCCGGCGTGCGCTGCACAGCCTGGGGCGCTGGAAGGCCCTGCAGAAGACCGACCACAACGCGCACCTGCGCTTCCTGCCGCGGCGCGACCGGCACAGCCGTGGCGACGATGCGGTGTGGCGGCTGCCGCGCCAGTCGTCGTTGACCAATCTCTACACGCGCATCAACCTCTTCTGCAGCCACACCGCGATGCCGCAGCGGCTGGTGCACGACGACCAGCTGCAGTTCGACGGCCTCGACGCCGAGGCGAAGACGGCCTCGGAGACGCTCGGTGCGTTCTGCCAGGAGTTCTTCGCGCCGACCTCGTCGTTCGTCTTCGAGCAGCGGGCGCCCTTGGTCCTCAACGACTCCGACGAGTGCCCGGGCTTGCGCATCGCCGACACGATCGCGAGCTTCGTGATGCGGCAGGTGCGCGAGTTCCACGCCGGCCGGCCGCTGGACGGCGCGGCGAAAGAAGCCATCCGCGGGTTGCTGACGGTGCGCACCGAGGAGCCCGGCACCGGCACGAACTTCGTGATGCCGGGCGCGCGGCGCGAGGCGTTGCACGAGGCGCTGCTGCAGTAGCGCCACCGGCGCGGCGAGGCGCCGCGCCCCCCTATGTTGATCCGGCCCGGGCTATTGACGCTCGGGTATCCGGCTCCTATCTTTTGCCGCTGTGCAGCGCGAGTCCGACGGAAAGAGAGAACGCTGCGACAGGGGAGACAGGCATGGCGGACAACAAGGCATCGAGAGAGCTGATCGGCAACTCACGGGCCATGCAGATGCTGAAGCAGCGCGTCGAGCGGGCGGCTCGCTTCGACGTGGCCGTGCTCATCGAAGGCGAGACCGGCACCGGCAAGGAGCTGGTGGCCCGCGCACTGCACTACCTGAGCCCGCGCTGCGATGGGCCGTTCGTGCCGGTCAACTGCGGCGCCTTGCCCGAGTCGCTGATCGAGAACGAATTCTTCGGCCACCGGCGCGGTGCCTTCACCCATGCCGTGGGCGACAGCCCAGGCCTGCTGCGGCTCGCGCAGGGCGGAACGCTCTTCCTCGACGAGATCGACTCGCTGCCACCCAAGGGACAGGTGATGCTGCTGCGCCTGCTCGAAGAGCCGGTGTTCCGCCCGCTGGGCGCCGACCGCGAGCAGCGCTTCGACATCCGCATGCTGGCTGCGAGCAACCAACCCCTGGAGCTGCTCGCGCAGCAGGGGCGCTTCCGCGCCGACCTGCTGTTCCGGCTCAAGCTCATCGACCTGCGCATCCCGCCGCTGCGCGAGCGCGAGGGCGACGTCGACCTCTTGGCCGACCACTTCATGAAGTCGGTGGCGCAGCGCTACCACCTGCAAGCCGGTTGCCTCGATGCCGTGGCACGGGACTGGCTGCACAGCCACCACTGGCCGGGCAACGTGCGCGAGCTGGAGCACTGGGTCTGCCGCAACCTGCTGCTGGGCGAGACGGTGGATGCGGCGCTGGCATCGCCTCATGGTGCGGGCAGCAGCAGCGGCGAGCACCTGCGCTACCGCGAGGCCCGCATTGGCGCACTCGAAGCCTTCGACCAGCGCTACCTGCGCGAGCTGCTCGGCCGCCATCGCGGCAACATCACCCACGCCGCGCGTGAAGCCGGCAAGGAGCGGCGCGCGCTCGCACGCCTGCTCAAGCGTTACGCGCTCGACGCCGCAAGTTTTCGCAGCGGCACGTCCTGAGCGCCGCCACCACCCACTCCACCATCTTCAGCAGCGTGTCTCGTCGGCCGACCGGCCGGCACGTTGACCCGCGCCTGCGCCGAGGCGCGGCCGTCCCACCGCCGGGTCATCGCTGACCCACCGGCTTGCGCCGGGCGCGCGACCCGCATCAGCCGTGGCTGCGCCGGGTTTCCACCGGGTCGCCCGCGACCCACCCCGATACAAGTCGCCGTGCAAATCACGAGGCAAATCAAGGACTTGTATTTTTTCGCGCCTTGGCACGCGCTGTGCGAAAGCCCACGCATGCGCAAAGGGGACCTGCTCATGACAGCTGAGGCCACGGCGACCGAATCGGTGGCGAGGGAAATCCTCGCGTACTTGAACAAGCGGCCGCAGGCCTGCGACACGCTCGACGGAATCCTTCAGTGGTGGCTGCCGCGCATCCGCCTCGAAGAGGCGACCGAGACCGTCGAGCAGGCACTGGTGCTGCTCGAGCGCCGGCACCTCGTCGACCGCGTCGCCTCGGCGCCGGGTCCCGTGATGTACCGCCGCCGGCTGCGCGAGCCCGACCTGCCCGCGCGCAAGAAGGCAACCGTGCGACGTGACCAGAGGAACACGCGATGAACCACATGCCCCTGCTGGCCCTTCGGGCCGCCTCTTCGCTGGCCCACACCTCCAACGACACCCACGACCGCCCGCGCATCCGCGCCAACCGGCAGGAGGTCGACGACCGCTTTCCGGTGCTCGGCTTCACCGTCGACACCCGCGGGCTGCCTTGGTACGAAGTGATCCTCGCGTCATCGCCGGCGCACTTCGACCCGGCGCGTGCCCACGAGCGCGATGCGAGTTTCTATTCCAGCCGCGCCGACAGCGGGCTCATCAGCGCGGAGAGCACGCTCTACACCGTGCCGTCGGCGGTGCTGAAGCGCTTCGCCTCCGGGCGCTCGATCTACTACACGCTCGTGGCCTATGCCGATCGACAGCTGGGCGGCGCGCAGCCCTCGCACACACTGGCCGAGCTGGCCCACGACGCGCCGCGCGTGCAGCTGGCCGCCGGCTTCAGCGGCCGCACGCTGGCCGCGGTGCTGGGCGTGCCGGCGCACCTGCTGCAGCGGGTGCCGCCGAGCCTGGCCGAAGAAGCCGCCGCGAGCAACGCCGAAGACGATCGCGGCGAAGGCGAAGACGGCTACGGCCGCGCCAGCGAGGCCGAAGGTGAGGGCGACTGGGACGTCGACAGCTACGCCGCAGACGAGTACGGCGAGCCGCCTTACGGCGTGGAATCCGGCGCCGACAGCCACGACGCCACCGAAGACGAGCCGACCGAAGGCAACGAGGGCGCGGCGGCGCAGGCCTGGTCGGCCGACGAAGACTACGACGACGGCTTTGGCGGGCATGCTGGCGCTGTCGCGGCGGGCGAGCCGCCATACGACTATGACGAGCTGTCGGGCGCATCCGACAGCAGCTGGCCGCAGGGCTCGCCGACGCCGTCGATGCTCGAAGACCATGAGCAACCGGGCGACGATTCCCACGGGCCGGCCGAGGGCGCCGCCTACGAGGACTACTCCGACGGCTACGGCGATTCCGCCACGCCGCAGGCGTTCGATGATGGGCAGGCGTTCGACGGGGGGCAAGCCTTCGACGCCTCGGAGGCCTACGACGCCGCGCCCCCCGCCGCACCACTCGACGTGCCGGCCCAGCGCCGCCTGCTCGAAGGCGTGCTCGCCGTTGCCGGGCCGCCCGAGGGCTACGCCACCACACTCGCCGATGCCGAGTTCAACGGCCAGTTCGGCGAGCACCCCGCCCGAGGCCGCTACCACCTCGGCCTTGCATTCGGCATCGGCCTGGCGAGCCAGGACCGTGGCGACCTCGGCGCGCTGCTGCGCCTGATGCAGCAGCGCGACCCGTCGATGTTCAAGCAGGTGTTTGGGCCGCACTCGGGCGAGCTGATCGACACCACCAACCGCACCGGCCCGGGTGCCGCGCAGTCGCCCGACGGCCGCGGCGCGCGTGTGCAACCCGTCGGCGGCGAGGACCTCTGGTCGCCCAAGTGGCTGGCACGCTTCAAGGAATCGGCGCGACCCGACCTCTTCGGTGCCGGCAAGCCGCAGCTCTTCAATGGCGCGCAGAACGAACACGTGGTCGCCCTCTACCTGCATCCGATGCTGCCGCTCGCGCGCCTGCTCGGGCTCGACACGCAGCGCGCGCTCGGCGTGCTGTTCGACCGCGCGCTGCAGATCGGCGTGCAGCGTGCGACCGACTGGGTGCTGTCGGCCATCAGCCCGATCCAGACGCTCGCACAACGCCAGAAGGTGCTGGCGGCCCTCGGCCACGACAGCCTGGTGGACTTCCAGCGCAGCCAGCCCGGCATGCTGGCCGACGGCGAGTGGGGGCCGGTCACGCATGCGGCGGTGCTGCGCGCGCTGCGTGCGCTCGGCAGCGCCTCGCCCTTGCCGATGCCGCAGACCACCGCCGAAGCGGTGGCCGCCTTGCAGCGCCGCGCGGCGGGCGAACCGTGGCAGGCACGCCTGACCCGTGTGCTGGGTGCGCTGGGCGACGAGCGCTACGCCTTCTGAGCCGTGCGACGCGGAGACCCCACGATGAACACCAGGACGCCCTCCGAAGTGCAGCGTGTGCGGCAGTTGAACGAGCTGCTGCTCGGAAGCCCGTCCTACCAGGCGCTGGATGCGGGCACGCAGCGCGAGCTGGCGCAGGCCGTGGGCAAGATCAACGGCTTTCTGGCGGCAGACCCCGCCTCGGGCCTGGCACGGCCTTTCGCGCCCGACCTGTCGAGCCTGCGCGCCGGCGGCCCCGGCGCGTCTGCACCTCCGGCGTCGGGCTGGCCGGCGCCGCCCTCGCCAGCACCCGCGCCCGCAGGCGCTGCGCCCGCGCCGGCGGGCGGCAGCCCCGGTGCGGTGAGCCGCGCGGGCGAGGTGGCGCGGGCGACGCTGAGCGCGATCGACTTCCCGTCGTTCGTGGCCTCGCTGATCCAGGGCACCTTCCAGGCCATCGTCAACGCGTCCATCCAGCAGATGGAGGCGTATGCCGAGATGCTGAAGAGCGTGGCCGGCACCGTCGACCGCTTCATGCAGGACAACATCAGCGACGGCATGGCCCGCGACCACCTGGCCGAGCAGTACGGCCAGCTGTTCACCCGCGACACCAGCGGCGGCACGCCGCGCCTCTCGATGCAGCCACGCAGCCGCAGCGGCGCCGGCAACGCCGAGCTGCCGTCCTTCTTCAAGGACATGGGCTTCTCGACCCCCGACGACATCGACGAAGACGCCATCGAGCAGGTGGTCGTGCCGCAGACACGGCGCCACCTGGCCGAAGCGCGCCAGCGCACGCTGGCCACGATGGTGCTGATGGGCATCAACCGCGTGGTGGTCGACGACGGCGAGATCTCGGCCAAGCTGCAGTTCCACATCGACGCGAGCGAGTCGATGGCGATGCGCTTCGACCAGACCAAGACCACCGCCGGCAACATGAGCGGCACCGCCGGGCGCAGCCCCTTCGGCGCGCAGGCGGTGATGGTCAACACCGCGAGCATCAACGCGCAGAGCGACATCAACGTGCGCGCCGACCTCACCGGCCAGGTGAAGGTGAAGTTCCGCAGCGAGACCTTTCCGCTCGAGCGCTTTGCCGATTCGGCGGCGATCCAGCTCATCAACGGCAACGCCCGCGTGCCGCAGGCCGCAGGCGCCGTGCCGGCCGCCCCCGCACCCGCCGTGGGGGCCGCACCCGCGCCTGTGGCGGCGCCGCCGGCGGCACTGCCGGCACCGCCACCGCAGCCGGTGGTGAGCCAGGCGTGGGGAGGAGAAGACCCATGGGCACCCGGGGCTTGAACCATGACACGCCCGCTCGCCGACACGCTGCTCGCGCTGGTGGGTTCGGTGGCCGATGCGCCCGCGTACGGGCTGACGGTCACCGAGCTGTCGCTGGAGCTGCCGGTGGAGCTGCAGATGGCCGAGCACCAGGGCACGCTGACGCTCCTTGGCAGCCCGCCGCATTCGCGCTGGAAGGCGGGCTTCCTGCCGCCGGTGCACCCGCTGCGCATGAGCTTCACCTTGATCGACGGGGACGACCGTGGCCAGTGACGGCGCATTTCCTGTCGAGGACTTCATCAACGCGATCACCACGCAGCTCGATCGCGTGCAGGACGCCCTGCGCCTCAAAGCGGTCAACCGGCCGCTCACCTATGCCCTCAAAGACCTGCAAATGGAGCTGAAGGTGTTTGTCGACCTCGATCCCCAAGGCAACGTGCGCTTCCGCCCGGCGGGGCCCAACGAGTCCGGCGCGAGCACGGTCAACTTCGGCTTCACGACGATCACCAAGCCGATGATCGAGGAGAACACCGTGTCGATGGCGGCCACGCGCAGTGCGCCGCTCACCGAGACTTCGGCCTGTCGGGCGACGAGCAGCAGCGCCTGGAGCGCATGGGGGTGCGCAACCTCGCACAGCTCAACCAGCTGCGCGCCTCGACCGGCATGCAGACCATCTCGCGCCTGACCGATGTGTCGCTCGACCGGTTGCGCTCGGTGATCGAACGCGGCACGCCGGTCGTGCGTGGTGTGACGCCCACGCCCCAACCCTCGCCACCACCCGCGCCACGCCCGGCGCCCCCGGTCGCCAGCACGCCGCTGCCCCGGCCGCCGATCAAGACGCCGCCGTTCTTCCCGAGGCCACCGGTGTCGACGATGCCGCCCGCACCGATGCCCAAGCCGCCACGCACGCCTCCCATCCTGCGGCTGGCGCCGGGGCAGCGGCAGATCGCGGTGATGGGGGCCAACCTGGCCGAAGGCGAACGCTGGCCCGAGGTGCGCCTGAATGCGCAGCCGCTCGCGCTCGCCGAAGCCGAGGCCGACCACCTGCTGGTGCAGCTGCCCGATGAGCACCAAGGCGGCACGCTCGAGATCGACCTGCCGGGCGGGCAGGTGATGGCGTACGAGCTCGCGGTCGGCGATGCGGACCACGCGCATGAACACGAAAGCGCCAGCGCCTTCGACGACTGGGCCCCGCTGGGAGCGCGCGAATGAGGCGCCCCGGCCACCTGATGCTCACGCTGCGCAGCGGCGAAGCGCCGTCGCACGTGCCTGCGCACCTCGACTGCCTGGCCGGCGCGGGCCGCGCAGCGAGCCGCCTCGACGGTGGCCGCATCGACGCGGCGCTGTCGCGCTACGGCGGCGGTGCGCGCATCGAGACGGTCTACCACGCACGCCGCTCGCTCGGCCGCTTCGGCGAGCACCACGCGCATTTCGACGACACCGAGGAGTCGCTCGGCTTGTCGCGCTGCTACCGCGTGCAACTCGGTGACCGCGAGGCCACCGACTCGGTGGTCGCGGCCCTGCGCGACCTCGCCGCCGTCGAATCGGTGGGCGTGCAGATGCTGGTGTGCACCGAAGACTCCACGCACCATGCCGTGCTGCCCGACATGCAGGCCGCGCGCCAACCGCACGAGCAGGTCAATGCGCCGGCGGCCCTCGCGATGGAACCGGGCGACGAGCGTGTCACCACCGCCGTGGTCGACACCGGCATCATCGTCGGCCACCCCGAGTTCCAGCGCAAATGCCTGGCTGGCTACGACACCGTCGACATCGGCATGGGCCGTGTGGCCGACAAGCTGAAGCTCGTGGGCGACTCGCGCGGCCTCGACTACAACCCCTACGACGACGTGGGCCACGGCTGCCACGTGGCCGGCATCATCGGCGCGCAGGGCTGGCACCTGCCGCGCGGCGTGGGCGGGCGCAACCTGCTGCTCGCGGTGCGCGTGCTGGCCGGCGCACTCGACGAGCGCCGCGGCAAGCGTGTCGGCGTGGGCTGCCAGCCCGACATCGATGGCGGCGTGAAGGTCGCCGTCGACCTCGGCGCCGACGTCGTCAACATGAGCTTCGGCACCCCGGCCTCGGGCCTCGACCCCGAGGCACCGCTGCCGCACCGCGCAGTGGTGGCCTATGCCACGAGCCGCGGCTGCACGCTCGTGGCCGCGGCCGGCAACTCTGGCATCGAGGAAGTCATCTACCCGGCGGCCTTGCCCGAGGTGATCTGCGTCGCCTCGGTCGACGCGCAGGGCCGGCGATCGAGCTTCTCGACGCAGGGCGCGCACGTCGCGCTGGCGGCGCCGGGCGAGCGCATCTTGAGCTGTGGCGTGCGCGGCTACCAGCACAGCTCGGGCACCTCGTTCGCCGCACCGTTCGTGTCGGGCGTGGCGAGCCTGATGAAGGCACGCGCCCGCCGCAGCGGGCACCGGCTCGACGGTGCGCAGACCAAGGCCCTGCTGATCGACAGCTGCAAGCCGCTGGGGCAGGGCGGCTTCAGCCGCGACACCGGCCACGGCCAGCTCGACGCGGTAGCCGCGTTGCACGCACTCGACCGCTGGATGCAAGTCGGGAACGCCGGAAAGGGGCGCAAGCCATGAGCGAATCGATCCAGCGCTCGCTGTGGCGCGTGGCCCGCGCCTTCGGCAAGCTCGCCCGCGACGACGGCGCCTCGCGTGCGCAGGCCGACAAGCTGCGCCGCGCGTACTGGCAGCTGCTGTGCGATCTGGAGCCCACGTTCGACGCCGCGCAGCGCGCCGAGCTGCAGGCACTCGTCGCCGTGGCGCGGCCCGGTGCGCCGTCGGCGCAGATCGCCGCGCTGGCCCTGCCACTCTTTGCGCCCGCCGCCTTGCTCGGCTGGGCGCTGGTCAACCGGCCGCAACTGAATTTCAGGCTCAAAGAAGCCAAGCGGTGGCTGGAGATCGCACGCGCTCCGCCAGGTGTTCCCGACATCGAGGGCGTGGTGCTCAACGTGGCATCGCGCCTCGCGAGCAAGGCACAGGTGAAGAAGTTCGAGTCTCTCTTCGATCAACTCTGGCAACAGGAGAAAGCCATGGCAGTCACATATTCCTTCGACCCGCGCGGGCTTCCCCCAGGGTTCGACCAGGCAGCACAGACCAATTTCGTCAACGCCGTCTTCGCGCGGCTCGACACCAGCTTCTATCAGGGCGGCGGCGGCTCGGCCGCGAAAGACGCCGACGTGAGCGCCGTCGTCGTCGGCTCGCTGATCCTGAAGGAGATCTTCGACCCGCTGAGCGCAAGCTTCGGCCCGGCCATCGACGAGGCCGCGCTGCTTTCGTTGAAAGACACCCCTCCAAGGCTGGCGGCAAAAAGAACCGCGACCTGTACATCAAGGTGGCCGCGACCATCGCGCTGCTGCCCGGGCGCACGGACAACGCCGGCAAGACGACCATCACCTACCAGGAGATGGCCTCGGTGTCGAAGTTCGCCGCCGACAACGCGGGCATGGTGGCGCTCGACTCTGACTATTTCCCGAACCAGGTGCGCATCGGCGTCGACAAGTACGTCGAAGGCACCCCTCCCGAGCTGACGCTGACCATCCCGCCTCTCAACGGCGCCGGCGGCACCGACAGTGGTTTCAACCCCGACGGCACCCGCGCGGTGGGGTCGATCTCGCAGGCCTACCAGCTCGACAGGGCCAACGTCATCCGCTGCGTCGACCGCATCACCGAGTTGTACATGCAGGGCCTCTTGCCGATGAACTACGACGCGGCGGCGAAGGCGCTCGAAGACTACTACTGGAGCAGCGAAGACCGCCTGCACGAGGGCGCCCGCAATTCGATCTACGGGCGTGTGCTCGGCATCCCGAACACCGAGGTGTCGAAGGAGGTGGTGCCCAACCGCGACCGCGACGGCCTGCTGCAGCGCTTCGTGGCGGCACTCGCCGAGCACGACCGCCAGCAGACCATCTCGGACCTGCTGCAACCCGGCGCCGCCCGTGCGATGAGCCTGACCGTCGAGCAGGTGCGCAAGGCCGGCCGCGACGTGCTCGCGAATGCCTCGCTCTACGGCTGGGGCGGCACGCAGTCGCTGGCACGGCGGCTGGTGCAGCACCTTTCCACCGCGATGAACATCCTCAAGATGCCGTCGCTGCAGGCGGTGTTCGGCGTCAGCTCGCCTTACCAGGTCATCGAGCGTGTCTCGCGTACCGAGTTCGGCAGCGTGCCCAACCTGCTGATGGCCATCAACGTCGGCGAGGCGGAGAAGGGCATCCACGAGCTGCTCGCGAAATACCTGCCAGCCTTCCTCGAAGTCAACAGCGCGCAGCCGCTCTTCGACTTCGGCAACGCGCAGGGGGCAGCGCTCATCCGCGGCTCGATTCCGATCGGCGACGAGCGCCAGCTCAAGACCCATGCGCAGGCCTGGCTGGCCGCGCGCAGCTACGGCGACGCGCAGGTCGAGAAGTTCTCGCAGCCGCAGGACAGCCCCTACACCGGCAGCATGCCCACCTTCGGCGGCGGCGGTGGGGCCGCGAGCGGCGACGTGATGGACAAGCTGCGCCAGATGGTGTCGTCCGGCAGCGCGCCCAGCCTCGACCAGCTGCAGCAACTGCTGCCGGCGATGCGCTGAGGCGCGCCTCTCAAGGAGCCTCTCATGCACGCCCACAACGTGGCCACGCTGGCCAAGTCGCTGATCTCACGCGCGTCGCAGCGCCTGGGGGTGGCGGCGCCCGACGAGGATGTCTCCGACATCGTCGACGGATCGCTGTCCTACCCGCTCGGGCCGCACCGCAGCGTGCCGCTGTCGCCGCACTACACCGAGACCACGCCGGAGCACCTGGCCTTCGTCGTGCAGCCCGAGGGCCCGGGCATCACGCCGTCGGATCGCATCGAAAGCGCCACACGGTCGATGTCGCGCATCGTCGAGCGCAACTTCGGGCGCGAAGCCCGCCACTGGCTCGACGGCAAGACCGAGACCATGCGCGGCGGCGGCTACCTGCGCTGCGCCAGCATGGGCGCGCGCTTCGGCAGCAGCTTCGACCGCAACGGCTGCTCCGAGTCGTTCGCGCAATACGAGTGGGGCCCGCAGCTCATGGACACGCTGCCCTCGGCGCTCTACCGCATCGTGCGCACGGCGATGGAGTCGCTGCCGGGCCTCGCGCCCGCGCTCAGCACCGTGCGCTGCGGGCGCAGCAGCGGCAGCCACCAGGTGTCGTTCGAGATCGACCGGCCGCTCGCGCTGGCCGCGCTGCAGCCGCTGATGGACCAGCTCGGCCTGGGCAGCCGTCACGCCGGCCTGATGAGTGCGCTGGCCTTCGTGCTCGGTGCGCGCTTCACGCTGCCGCCCGACACCTGCATGCTCACCCTTCGGCCCACACGCTCGGGCATCGAGCTGCGGCTCGACGTCAACCTCGACGCCTTGCCCGACCCGCCGGCGCAGCTGATGGCGCTGATGCGCCTGCAGATGACCGAGCGCCCCAAGAGCCTGCAGGGCCTGGATCGCTGGCTGCTTGCGCTGACCCCCGATGGCTACCCCGGCCCGGGCACGGTGTCGGTGCTGTCGGTCTGGGTGCGGCCCGACCTGCCGGCGCGCCTGGCCTTGTACCTGCGGCCGGCGCTTTTCGAATCGGCACCCACGCAGCCCGCACCGCGTGCACCGGCCATGCCGATCAGCGCAGCCGAAGCGGCGGCATGGGCGGCGCCCGACTGGGCGCCGATGCACTAGTCCACAGACCCTAGGAGCGCAACATGGCGGCCACAGCTTCCGACGGCGCGATGCTCGACGAGATCCGCTCGCAGGTGCGCACGCGGCTGATGAACAGCCCGGCCTTCCGCGCGCTCGACAAGGACAAGCAGCGCCAGGTGGCCCACGACACCGTCAATGCGCTGCGCTACATCGCCGGCGGCGAGGCGGGCGACAACGTGCCGGGCGCGGTGGTGCTGGGCGGCAACGCGGGTGCCTTCGCGCCCGCCCAGGCGATGGCCGGGCCGGTGTCTGCCATCAAGCCCGGCGCGGCGGTGCGGGCGATGCCGCAGCGCGGAGGCTTCGCGGCCGCGCCGGGTGCCCAGCCGGGCGGAAAAGAGGGCGGCCCGAGGCGCCAGCGCGGCGACCTGGGCGAAGCCGCCTTCGAAGGCAGCCAGGCCTTCACCGAGACCATCGCCAACGTCAACTTCCCGGGCTTCGTCGGCGGGCTGATCGACGGCGTCTTCAACTCCATCGTCACCACCTCCATCAAGCAGATGGAGGCCTATGCCGAGATGGTGAAAAACGTCTCCAAGTCGGTCGACCAGTACATGAAGGACAACGTCACCGAGAACAACGCACGCGACTACCTGGCCGAGCGCTACCCCGACCACCTGGAAGTCGACATCGCCGGCGACGCCCCCAGGCTCAAGCCCAAGGAGGGGCACGACGAGAACAGCCTGCCCGACTTCTTCGCCGACCTGGGCCTGGCCTCGCCGGTGGTTTCGATCGACGAAGACAACGTGGAGCAGCAGCTCGTGCCCGCCGCGCGGCGCCGCATCGCGATGGACCGCCAGCAGCTGCTCGCCACCATGGTGATGATGGGCGTGAACCGGCTGGTGGTGACCAATGGCACGATCGAGGCCTCGTGCCTCTTCGAGCTCGACACGCACGGCGCGCGCACCAGCCACGCCGCGCGCACCAGCGACTTCGACCGCACCAACACCAGCGGCAACGAGTGGGGCAACGACGGCAGCTTCAACCGCTCGAACAAGGAAAAGGCGGGCCTCTTCGGCAGCAACATCGGCGCCCGCGATGCGTCGGACACCAAGACCACCTGGTACAGCAAGGGTGCGCGCACCGAGACCGCCAACTTCAAGATGCACACGGCGAGCGACCGCGCCGACGAGCAGACCATCGACCTGCACGCCAAGCTGGGCGGCAAGGTCAAGGTCAACTTCAAGAGCGACTACTTCCCGATGGAGAAGATGGTCGACGCGCTGCAGGTCAACCAGATCCGCGACAAGACCGCGGCCGGCCTCGCACCCCAGGTGGTGGCCGCGCCCGCCGCGCCGGCACCGGCCGCGCCACCGCTGCCGCCGATGCCCGCGCTGCCGGCCGCGCCCGGGGTGCCGGCGCTGCCGACACCGGCACGACCCTGAGTGGAGGCTCCCGTGTCCACCTCGAACGCCACCTTGCCCGACACCCCGCTGCTGCGAGACATCCGCGAGCGCGTGCGTTCGCACCTCGTGCACAGCGAGGCCTACCAGGCGCTGCCACCGGCCCGGCGCCAGGCGCTCGCGCACGACACCGTCAAGGCCTTCGCCTACATCCTCGGCGGCGCCGATGGGCGCAGCCAGCCGCAGTCGGTGCAGTTCGGCGGTGATTCACCGATCACCCGCGAGCTGGCCGACAGGAAGGCCCCGCTGCCCGAGGGCGACAGCGCTGGCCAGCGTTTCGCCGAGTCGGGCGCGGTGGCCGCGGAAGAGGGCAGCGAAGCCTTCACCGAGATGATCAGCAAGGTGAACTTCCCGAAGTTCGTGGCCGGGCTGATCGACGGGGTGTTCAACGCCATCGTCACCTCGTCGATCAAGCAGATGGAGGCCTATGCCGAGCTGGTGGCCAACGTGTCGAAGTCGGTCGACCAGTACATGAAGGACAACGTCTCCGAGAACAACGCCCGCGACTACCTGGCCGACCGCTACCCGCAGGTGTTCGAGATCGGCTTCGAGGACAAGGGCCCGAAGCTCAAGGTGCGCGAGGGCTTCGACGAGGCCAACATGCCCGACTTCGAAAGCGACCTCGGCCTGCCCGAGAAACCCTCGTCGATCGATGACTCGACCGCCGAAGAGACGCTGCTGCCCGCCGCGCGCCGCCGCATGGCGATGGACCGCCAGCAGCTGCTTGCCACCATGGTGATGATGGGCGTGAACCGGCTGGTGGTGACCAACGGCCAGATCGAGGCCTCGTGCATGTTCGAGCTGGACACCAAGGACGAGGTCAAGCGCCGCATGAACCAGAAGCGCACCTCCGACTGGAAGCACCAGTACAAGGGCGAGTGGGGCCGCGAAGGCAGCCGCAGCAGCAAGGGCTCGGGCTTCCTCGGCTTCGGCGACGACGTGGAGAAGAAGAACACCTGGTACAGCAAGGGCAATGTCGACAACACCAGCAACTTCAACGTGACCACCACCCGCAGCGACGACTCCACCGCCAAGGTGGAGATGCACGCCAAGCTCACCGGCAAGGTCAACCTCAACTTCAAGAGCGACTACTTCCCGATGGAGAAGATGGTCGACGTGCTGCAGATCGACCGCATCCGCGGCAAGACGCCGACGGCCCACAAGGCGGGCGCCCCCGCACCGGCGCAGCAGACGCCTGCGCAGCCTGTGTCCTGAGGCACGTCGATGTCGCTGCAGCTCTCACTGGCGCTCGCGCAGCAGCTGCTGGACCGCGCACCGGCCGTGCCGCCGCGCGACCCGTATGCGATCGACCTGCCGTCGCTGCAGGGCTCGGGCCCGTCGGCCATCCTGCCCGACACCATGCGGGCGCTTGGCGCGCTGTACCTTGATGCCGAGCTGGAGCAGGCCGGGCTGCCCTATGCCGCCGAGCTCCTGGCCGAACACCGCTTCGAGCTGCCGCTGCAGGATGCCGGTGCCGCCCGCGCGCTGGAGCGTTTCTCGCATCTGCGCCGCGAGCACCTCAACCGCCAGCAGCGCGATTCGCTGTATGCGCGGCTCTTCGGCCTGGGCGCGGCGGCAGGCGAGGGCGGCTCGAACAACGACTTCCAACGTTGCCTGGCCGCGCTCGCGCAAGCCGTGCTGCGCCAGGCCGAGCCGCCGCTCTACGGCGGAAGCGTGGCCATGCGCGACAGCGCGGTGCGCTGGGCGGCGCAGCAGCTCGAAGCCAACCTCGCCGCACGTCCCTACGGCAACGCGGTCGCGGCCGGCTCGCGCCTTCAGCTCTACCTGCGCGAAGCGATCGCGGTGCTGCAGCAGCCTGGGCTCCTGCGCCAGTTCGCGGTGACCGGCCTGTGGCCCTTGCTGGCCAAACTCTTCGGGGCGAATTCGCCCGACCTCGGCCGCTTCGTGGCGCGCGGGCAGAACGGGCTGCAGCTGCTGCAGCAGCTGGCCGACTGGATACCGCTGCTGCACCACAAGCAGACGCCGCTGCCGGCCGCGAGCGCCGCTGCGCAGGCCGCCGCCGCGCAATGGCTGATGGCGAGCGGCCTCGTGCCCAGGCAGTGAAGGCAAGGACCATGCTGGCCGCGACGTCCACCCACCACGACAGCACGCCGGACGGCGTGTTGAGCGGCCCGTTCGACGTGCCGCCGTCGCCCGACGGCATCCGCTTCACGCCGGCGACCGTCGACCTCGTGCGCGGGCAGGTGCAGGCGCTGCTGGCGGCCACACCCTCGTACCACGCGCTGCAGCGGCCCGAGCGTGAGGAGCTGGCGCGCAAGCTCACCCGCATCTCGGCCTACGCCGCCGAATGCTTCCGAGACATCTGCTGGCAGTCGCGCCAGCTCGGGCAGACGCCGGTGGTCAAGCGCACTCGCGAGGTGGCCGCGCCGCTGGCGCGTGCGCAGGCCAACGACTTCAAGCCGCAGGCGGCCAACCAGATTGCGCGCATCACCGAGCAGACGCTGAAGGCCGTGGCCTTCCCGACCTTCGTGGCGGACCTGATCCGCGGCACCTTCGACGCCATCGTGAAGACCTCGATCCAGCAGATGGAGTCGTTCGTTGCGCTGGTGGGCAACGTGTCGAAGACGGTCGACCAGTTCATGGCCGACAACATCTCCGACCTGCAGGCCAAGGACTGGCTGGCGAGCCGCTACCCCGAGCACATCCGCATCCAGAACCAGCAGGCCGTGCCGGCGCCAGGTGCCGACGAAAAACCGCCACCCGACTTCCGCCGCGACCTCAACATCGAGGGCGGCGCCTCGCTCGACGAGTCGAGCATCGAGGAGGTGCTGGTGCCCGCGGCACGGCGCAAGCTCGCCGAAACGCGGCTGCAGATGCTGTCGACGCTCGCGCTGATGGGGGTGAACCGCATCGTCATCACCGGCGGAAAGATCCGCGCAACGATGGGCTTCCACATCGACACCACCGACCGCGCGCACCAGGAGAACGCGTCGGACTTCGACTTCCGCACCGCCGCCTCGGGCAGCTTCGGCTTCGGCCCGTGGAGCGCGAGTGCGTCGGTGTCGCTCGCCTACGTGAGCAGCTCGCGGGCGTCGAGCGACCAGGAGATCAACGTCGAGACCGACCTCACCGGCGAGGTCGAGCTGCACTTCAAGAGCGACTACTTCCCGCTGCAGCGCTTTGCCGGCTCGGCGCAGATGCAGACCATCCGCGGCAACACCGCGGCGCCCGAGTCCAACCCCTTGCCCGACGCGAAGGCCGAGCCCTTCTCGTCGCCCCCGGAGGCCGGCGGCAGCGTCGGCCGCTACACCTCGCCGCGCAGCCGGCGCACACCGGCCCAGCCCTCGAAGCTGCGGCCGATCGGGGAAGCCTTGCCGCCGCCAAAGCTGCCCGAAAAGCCATTGGAGCCGGATGCGATCCGCCCCGTGCGCAAGGAAGAACCCAAGGCCGAAGCCGACAAGGGCGCCACAGGCGAGCAGCCCGTCGAACAGCCTGCTGAGCAACCGGCCGAGAAGAAGGCCGCCGACAAGGTGGCTGCCAAGCCCGCCGAGAAGAAGCCCGCCGATCAAGGTGGCGAGGCGAAGAAGGACAACACAGCCCACGGCGAACCGGGTGCCGTCGCCGAGAGCCTGGCCCTGCGCCCCGCAGGACGGAACTGGAGCACACCATCATGCTGACCTCGTCAACTCCACCGCCCTTGCCGGGACCCTTCGCCCACACGTCGCAGCCCGACGGCGTGGCCGCGAGCCCGGCGGTCTCGCAGTTCGTCGCGACGCAGGTGAAGGCGCTGCTCGATGCGAGCCCGGCCTACTACGAGCTCCCCGAGTCGCGCCGCGAGCGCATGCGCGGCGACCTGGAAAAAGATCGCCAGCTACGCCGCCGCACTCCTGCAGGACGAATGGGCCACCACCGAGCGCCTGGGGCAGACGCCGATGGTGCGTGGGCAGGTCACGCTGCCGGCCGCGGCCGCGCCCGCCGCGGCCGCGCCCCCGGTGCAGCCACCTCCCGTGCGCGCCTTCGCCGGCCCGGCCGCACCGAAAGGGCCGCGTGCCGACGAGTTCAGCCCGCGCGCAGCGAACGAGGTGGCCCGCGTCACCCGCGACACGCTGAACGCGATCGCCTTCCCGACCTTCGTCGCCGACCTGATCAAGGGCACCTTCAACGCCATCGTCGACGCGTCGATCCAGCAGATGGAGGCCTACGGGCAGCTGCTGTCGAACGTCGCGAAGACGGTCGACCAGTTCATGGCCGACAACATCACTGACAACCAGGCGCGTGACTACCTCGTCAATGCCTACCCCGACCGCATGAAGATGGAGATCGGCGACGACGGCGCCAAGGTGCGCGCACGCGACAACGCCAACGAAGGTGCGAAGCCCGACTTCAAGGGCCAGTTCGGCCTCTCGGAAGACATCGAGATCGACGACGACGCCATCGAAGAGAAGCTCGTGCCCGCGGCGCGCCGCCACCTCGCGCGCAGCCGCCACCAGCTGCTGTCGACGATGGTGCTGATGGGCATCAACCGCATCGTGGTCACGAGCGGGCGCATCGCCGCCAAGATGGGTTTTCGCATCGATGCGAAAGACCGCGGCACCGCGCAGTCCGCCAGCCAGTTCGACTTCAAGAACGAGAGCCTGTCGACCTATGCCGGCGGCTTCTTCGGCATGGGCGTGGCGGGCTACAACAAGAACACCATCGCCTACGTCAGCTCGACCAAGAAGGACAGCTCCGACGAGTCTCGACGTGCACGCCGACCTCACCGGCGAAGTCGACATCAAGTTCAAGAGCGACTACTTCCCGATGGAGCGCTTCGCCAACCCGCAGATGATGGCCTTGATCCAGGGCCACACCCCCAACCCGGCGGCGAACACGCCGAACACCGGCAGCGGCGACAAGAAGGCCGCTCCCGCCCCCGCACCCTGAAGGAGGCTGTGATGCCCAAACCCGTTGTCGTGATCGATCCCGGCCATGGTGGGAACAAGCGCGTTGGCGGCTCGTCGCCGAACAACGCCGTCGGCCCCAATGGCCTCCTGGAAAAAGACCTGACGCTCGACATCGCCCGGCGCGTCAAACCACTGGTGTCAAGCCTGGCCGACGTGAGCCTCACGCGCGAGAGCGACGTCAACGTCGGCCTCGCCGAGCGCGCGAAGGCGGCGAAAGACAAGGGCGCCGCGCTCTTCCTTTCAGTGCACCTCAACGGCTGGGACGACGCCGCCGTCGACGGCACCGAGACCTGGGTTGCACGCTCGGCCAGCCAGCGCAGCAAGGCTTTCGCGGCCAAGCTGCTGACGAAACTCGCCGGCACCACGCAGGTGAAGAACCGTGGCGTGAAGGAAAGCGATTTCGGCGTGCTGCTGCCCGACCGCCACCACAGCGGCACCGCGGCCTGCCTGGCGGAGATCGCCTTCCTCACCAACCCGGCACAGGCGAAGCAACTGGCGAGCGACGCCTACAAGCAGAAGATCGCCGAGGCGCTGGCCGCGGCGATCATCGAGCAGCTGAAGGCCGACACGGCCGCCTCGGCGCGGGCCAAGGACTGGAGTGACGCGCTCGGCAGCCCGCCGCCGACCGCCGACTGGCTGCACATCGAGTTCGAGAACCTCAAGCGCCTCAAGGCGCCGTCGGGCGAGTGGCCGTTCTACCTCACCACCGGCGGCAAGGCGACGCAGAAGGCGCAGTTCGACGTGCGCATCACCAACCGCAGCGACGACCAGCAGTTCCTGAAGCCGGTGCTCTTCGTGAAGTTCTCGAAGAAGTCGGACACCGGCACCGACGTGTGGACCAAGGTACACCTCGAAGGGCAGGCGGCCGACAAGCAGTTCAAGCGCATGGAGGGCGACTGGTCGCTCGGGCGCGGCGAATCGCGCGTGGTCAAGCTCTTGATCGACCGGGCGAAGCTCGAGGCGGCGCATGCGATGGCGCCGGGCAACTCGATGGCCGAGCTGCGTGTCGAGGTCGAAGGCATTGCGTATTCGCCGGCGCGGCCGGTGCGCCAGGCGCGGCAGCTGCGCTTTGCACTGGTGCGGCCGCTGGAGCTGCTGTCGAGCACGAAGAAATTCGTCGGCGACATGGCGCTGTCGTCGCCGCAGCACCGCGAGTACTGGGTGCACCTGTGGAGCAAGCAGTTCGGCGAAGCGAGCAGCAAGCCGCGCGAGCTGTCGTTCAGCATCCAGTCGAGCGTCAACGACACCCGCGCCGACACCACGACCACCAGCAGCTCGATCACGTCGACCAGCGCCACCGAGACCCAGGTGCAGTTCAAGCCGAAGATCGACGCCACCTTCGGCAAGCTGGCCACCGCCGGCAAGCAGTTGCTCGGCTCGCTGGGCATCGAGTACAGCAAGAAGTGGACGGAGACCGTGGCGAGCCAGAACACCGAGCAGCTGAGCCAGCTGAAGTCGGCCAGCAGCATCACCACCGTCACGCACAACCTGACGTTCAGCATTCCGGCGACGCCGGCCGGCCGCACCGTCAGCCTCTACATCTGCCCGGTGTACCGGCTGCACAGCGTGGAGGCGATCGACTTCGAAGGGCCCGACGCCTACGGCCAGGCCACGGCGCGCAGCGCCGGCAAGGTGCCGGTGATGAACTTCATCGGCTGGCGCGAGATCGACCCTGTGGTCACCGTGACCGGCAGCGACGAGCCCTTGCCCACACGGCCAGGCACGGCGCGACTGCCGGCGCCGGCCATCGGCCAGGAGTGGGCCGAAGCGCAGGGCCCGATCACCTTCGAGCCCGAGGTGATCGAGGTGTCGTCGAAGCGGCGCGCGCAGATCCTGAGCAAGGCCGGCTGGCGCCAGGCCGACGTGGTGATCACGCTGAAGAACTTCCTCGGCCAGCCGATGCGCGGCCACCGGGCGTTTGCCGAGTTCAAGGCGCCGGGTGTTGCCACCATCTACCAGTCGGCCGAGGTCACGGGCGGCGCGGTGATGTGGGCCAAGGTGTGGCTCAAGCCGCAAGGTTCGGTGCGCG
Source organism: Rhizobacter sp. J219 (assembly GCF_024700055.1). Taxonomy (GTDB): domain Bacteria; phylum Pseudomonadota; class Gammaproteobacteria; order Burkholderiales; family Burkholderiaceae_C; genus Rhizobacter. The sequence continues at coordinate 1,146,086 of NZ_JAJOND010000001.1, read as the reverse complement.
TGCTCGCCGCGAGCACCGGCGCGGCCGCCCTCATGCCCGAGGGGGTGGAGCAGTACACGTTGCCGGCCAGCGGGCCGCTCAAGCTCGAAGCGGTGCAGGAAGGCAACGAGGTCACCGTCTCGGCCGAGAGCAGCCAGGAGGCAGCCGAGAAGGTCGGCGCCACCGGCAAGGCCGGCGTCAATTTCGAGGTGGTGGAGCTCGGTGCCGAGGTCACCGGCGAGAGCGAGCGCCGCAAGGGCAGCACCCGCAGCGTGAGCTGGAAGGTGATCCTGCCGACCTCGACCTTCAAGCTGCGCCAGCTCTGACCCCTGACGAAGGAGAACACCATGCCCAAGCCCATCGTCGTGCTCGATCCCGGCCATGGCGGCCGCAAGATGATCGGCGGCTCGTCGCCCAACAACGCCCGCGGCGCCAACGGCCTGCTGGAGCGCGACATCGCGCTCGACGTGGCACTGCGCGTCGGCAAGGAGCTCGCGAAAGACGCCGACGTGCGTTTCACCCGCGACACCGACGTCAACCTCTCGCTGGCCGACCGCGCCAAGGTGGCCAAAGACCTGGGCGCCAAGGTCTTCGTGTCAATCCATTTCAACGGCAGCGACAAGACCAGCATCGACGGCACCGAAGCCTGGATCGGCAAGTCGGGCAAGGCCGGCCGCAAGGCACTCGCGCAGGAGCTCGTGAGCCAGGTGGCCTACTACGCCGGCATCTCCAACCGCGGCGTCTTCACGAAAGACTTCGGCGTGATCCGCGGCGACCGCCACCATGCCGACACCGACGCCTGTCTGCTCGAAGTGGCCTTCCTCTCCAACCCCAAGCAGGCCACCAAGCTGGTCGACAGCGCTTATGTGGCGGGCCTGGCACGCGCCATCGCCACCGGCATCCGCGGCCACCTGATCGGCGTGTGCTTCAAGCCCCCGGCGCGCGCCACGGCGATGCAGCTGGTGGCGCAGGGGGCCAAGCACGTCAATTGCCCGGTGCTCAACCCGCACGCCTCGGGCGACAACCTCGCACTGCGCTTCACGGTGCCGGCCGAAGTGCCGACCGCGATCGACCTCGTGTGCCACCTGCACGGCTTCGTCGGCAAGGGCAAGCCGATCTCGCTCGGCCAGAAAGAGGCGATGAGCGGCGTCAGCCTGGAGCGCCGCGACCGCCTGACGCTCGGCCTCGTGCCCATCGGCAGGAAGACCGGCAAGACGAGCAGCGACGGGGCGTCCGACGTGGTCGACTTCCCCGCGGTGCTGGCCGGGGGCGGGTTCGACAGGATGAAGCGCTGGGCGCTCGACTGGTACGCGAAAGACCAGCTGGGCAACCGCGCCATCGGCCCGCTCGACGTCGACCGCCTGCTGCTGACCGCGCATTCCGGTGGCGGCGCGCGGTTGCTGAAGCTGCTGGCCGACGGCCACGACCCGCACGAGCTGCACCTTTTCGACTGCCTCTACGAAGCGCCCACCGCGGCCGCGAGTTGGGCAGCACGTCACATCGCCACCGATGCGGCCATGCTCGCCGGCATCAGCAACGAAAACGACTGGGTGCCGTACATGCGCAGCCGCGGCGGCGCGCTGTGCTGCGCCTGGGACGGCACGGCCAAGCGCAGCGGCGAGCTGAAGGTGGCCGTCGACGCGGCCATCGCCAAGGTCGGCAACGAGCGCATCCGCGCGCTGCTGAAGCGCTACTACCGCGTGCTTCCGGCCGGTATGAGCCACAACGAGGTGCCCGCGGCGTGGGGCCCGGTGCTGCTGCAGGACGCCAGCACCAGCCCGCCGCCCAAGGCCCGCAGCAAGGCCTTCGACGCCCCGCCCGACGACCTGAAGCAGCGTCTCGTCGACATCGCGCTCACCGAGTTCGATCGCTGGGGCAGGGGCAAGAAGAAGGAGACGGCCCCCGAGATGAGCGAGGCCCTGCGCGACTACTGGCTGACCGGCACGCGCACCAAGGTGTCTGAAGCGGAGGTGCGCAGTGCCGCGTGGCAGGAGAGCCACCCGTGGAGTGCGGCCTTCATCTCGTGGGTGGTGCGCACCGCGGGCGGCAAGCAGAGCTTCGAATACAGCCCGGCGCATGCGACCTACATCGCGGCGGCGAAGAAGGCGCGAGAAGCGGGCGACACCGGCGCCTTCCGTGCCTACCGCATCACCGAGGCCGTGCCCGAACTGGGCGACCTGGTCTGCAAGGACCGGAAGATCTGCACCCAGAGGAACGACAAGAAGGCCTGCATCAAGTACGAGTGCCAGGGCACCACGTATGACAACGTCGTGCGCGGCAAGGCCACCCACAGCGACATCGTGGTCGAGGTCGACCGCGCGAAGCGGCGCATCCGCACCATCGGCGGCAACGTCGATTCGACGGTCGGCGAGAAATGGATCAGCCTCGATGCCAACGGCCGCCTGCCCGAGCGTGCCGCGGACGGCTGCCGCTGGATCGCCATCCTCAAGGCGCCGGGTGCCCCGGCCGTCGCCGATGCGAACGAAGCGGGCGGCTGGGTGGAGCCACTGGAGGTGAAGGACCCGTACTACGCCTGCCTGCGCGACGTGAAGGGCATGAACCAGTGCCCTGTCGTGAGGCCGCTGTGTATTCGCCCGCGCGCCGCAGGAGCCTTGCCGGGCAGCAAGGCGATCCGCCTGCCCGACATCTGGAACGAGGCAGAGCCGACGCCCGAGGGCTACCACAAGCGCGACAAGGCCCTGTACGAGCAACTGCTGGCCGGCAACCTGCCGGGCTTCCTGCGCAACTTCGTGCCGGTGACGGTGAAGAGCCCCGATGGCGCCCACACCATCACCTACCACGTGATGCCCGACTACCTGGCGGTGGGCAGCGACGACGACTACGTGACCGTGCCGCTCGGCGGCCCGATGGCCGAACGCCTGGCCGACGCCTTCGGCTGCATCCTGCCCACGCCCAAGATGGTGTGGGACATCCACGCACAGGCGGTGCACGTCACCTTGGAGCCGCGCCGCTACGCCGGCACGAAAGACGCGAAGAAACAACCCTCGACCTGGGCCTACGAGGAATACAGCGACGCGATCAAGAAGAGCATCGGCAAGGCCTTGTCGGCGGCGGGCAAGAGCAGGGGAGCGCTCGTCGCCGGCCATCGCAAGGACGTGGTCATCAGCGACGACCTGCCCGCCATGCGCAGCAAGCTGGTCTTCTACGGCGGCTGGCTGCGCAACCAGCGGACGAACTCGAAGACGGGCGTCAAGACCTGGCACGACATCCTGCAGGGCACCGAAGGCGGTATCAAGCAGCTGGCCGGGCCGCACCCCGCGTTCTACACCGACTACAGCCACGGCGTGCGCTTCGTGAGCCGCGCCGTCACGGTCGATGGCGAGCGGCGCGACATCGGCGCGGTGCTGAAGGACCCGGTGCTGCACAAGCTGCTGATCAAGGAGCGGCCGATCGACCTGCTGGTGGCGCGCTACACACCGGCCGGCAGTGCAGCCCAGGCGCTGGCGTACGAGTGGGCGGCGTGAGCGCTGCCAGGAGGGCTCAGATGCGCCGTCGCTTGTACAGGCGTTCGTAGTCCCAACGCAGCGCGCCCGCAAGTAGGTAGCCCAGGACGATGACGAATCCACAGACCAGGTAAAGGTACGGAAACCATTCGAAGAGTGCGGTTCGAGCGGGCGGGTGGACTTGCACTTCTGTGTCCGAGACCCAGATCGAGACGCCCTGTCCTGATCGGTATTTCTCGACGAATTCGGCCGCCTCCCTCTCGGGCACGGAGTACTCCAGACTGCGCGAGCGTCCGTTCCAGTCGTACGTCACCATGACACTCAGCGCCGTGGTCATGCCACCGCGCAGGTATCGGGGCGTCAGCACAGGAGGCGCGGCCACCACGATCTGCGCCTGCACGCGTGAGAACTCCCTTGCGCGGTTCTCGAGCACAAGGTGGACGCCCCAGTCGATGAGAAATGGGATCAGCGCGAACGCGAAGAGCAGAAACAGGAGCATCTTCTGCTTGGAGACCGGCGCTTCTGAGCGTGTGAACGGCCGGCGAGCGGAGGGGTGTCTCATGTGATCCTTCTCAGAGAGGCCGAATTATTTGCTGTCCACGCTTGCGGCGATCCGCAAAGTCGAGCATCCGAAGGCAGTCACAAGACACTCAGCCACATGCGCGCAGCGGCCGCCAGGAAGAAATGACCGACAAGGCCACATCGAACGGGATCACGCACGACGCCATTGAACGGCAGATCTTCGTGCCGTCGGACGTGCAAGCTTTCCCCCATAGCAACGTTGCGATAGCGGGGACCCTCATGTGCGTGCGCCCCCATCCGATAGACTCCGCGCCATGTGGTCCCGGATCCGTACCTTGACCTTGTGGTTGCTGCTGGCCGCTCTGCCCGTGCAGAGCTGGGCCATCGCGACCATGATGAACTGCGGGCCCACGCACCACCGCATGACGTCTCAGGCTGCCGACCCAGCCCCGGTCGATCATCATGCCCATGACCACGCGTCGTCCCACCACGGCGATGCCGTTGCCGACCTCTCCGATGACGACCGGGCCGACAGCGATCTGCCGACCTTGTCGTTGGGCAAGTTCAAGTGCAGCGCCTGCGCCACCTGTTGCCTTGGCATGGCCTTGCCCATGTCCGGCCTCTCCCTTGAAGCCGGCGTGGCTTCCGACACCGTTTCTCCAGGCATAGCGCAGCGTCAGGTCGTGTTCCTGACCGCTGGCCTGGAACGACCTCCTCGAACCTTCCTCGCCTGACGCGCCCTTGACGGGGCACGAGGCGCACCCGCGCCTGCGTGCTGCCGCCGAGGGAATGTTCCGTCCATGGCTTGCGATGACCCCCAGGGCGCGCAGCCTTGAGAGGAGGATTTCCATGACGACTCCATTCCGTGGCGCCTTGGCTGCGGCGCTCGTGGCCCACGTGGCCGCCGTGCCGCTTATGGCATCGGCACAGACCGCGCCCCGGCCACAAGCCGCGAAGCCTGCGCCGTATGTGTCCGCATTCGACGGCTACCGCCGATTCGGCGACCAGAAGGTTCAGCCCTGGCGCGAAGCCAATGACAACGTCGGGCGCATTGGCGGCTGGCAGGCCTATGCCCGCGAAGCCGCCAGCGACGATGCCGCACCGATGCCCCAGGCACCCGCAGCCAGCACACCCGGGCAGGCCCCGGCGCCCGCCAGGTCACCGGCACCTGCGAACCCGGCCTCCACGCCGCACGACGCCCACAAGGGCCACGGCGGCCATTCCATGCACAAGAAGCCATGAGACCGATCACCCTCTCCACGCCACGGCCCGCAGGCGTCTCCAGCCGCCTGCCGGGTCCCTTGAGACATTTCACGCTGGTCGCGCTGGCGGTGGCCCTCGCCGGTTGTGCCAGCACCGCCGTCCAGGACAACTTCAACGAGGTCCAAGGCTTGTCGCGCAAACACCTCGGTGCCGAGGTCAAGTGGCTGACCAGCGATGAGGCGCGCCGGCAGGCGAACGCCGAGACCGACGCCCTGCTGGCCAAGCCACTGGGCGGTGACGACGCGGTGCGCATCGCGCTCGCCTACAGCCCGGCGTTGCAGGCGATGCTCTACGAGAGTGCCGCGCAGACCGCGCAAGCCACCCAGTCCGCGCGGCTGCCCAACCCGGTGTTCGAGTTCGAGCGCATGGTGCGCAGCGGAGGCGGTGAGCGCGAGGTCGAGATCGGCCGCCTGATCAGCTTCTCGGTGCTCGACCTGATCCTGCTGCCGTCGCGCCTGCGCCGCGCCGACGACACCTACCAGGCCAACCGACTGAGCCTGGCGGGCAAGGTCGTGCAGGCCGCAACCGAAGCGCGCCAGGCCTGGGTGCAGGCGGTCGCGGCGCAGCAGTCGCTGCAGTATGCGGAGCAGGTCAAGAAGGCCGCCGACGCCAGCGCGGAGCTCGCGCGGCGCATGCACGCGGTGGGCAACTTCAGCAAGCTGCAGCGTGCGCGCGAACAGGCGTTCTCGGCCGAGGCAGTGGCGCAGCTCGCGCGCGCCCGGCAGGCCGCCGTTGCCTCGCGCGAAGCCCTGGTCCGCGCGCTCGGCCTGAACGATCAGCAGGCCGCCGCGCTCAAGCTGCCGGATCGCCTGCCCGACCTGCCTGCCGCTCCGCGCGACGAGACATCGGTGCTGCAGGCCGGCCTCGACCAGCGCCTCGACGTGCGGCTCGCACGCGCCAGCCTGGACGTTACCGCCCGCGAACAGGGGCTCACCCGCATCACGAGCTTCGTCAACGGCATGGAGATCGGCATCGCACGCAACAGCGAGAGCGGCGAGCCGCCGCAGAAGGGTTTCGTGGTGGAGCTGCCGCTGCCGATCTTCGATTTCGGCGACAGCGGCCGCACCCGTGCGCAGGCCACCTACATGTCGGCCGTGCAGCGCACCGCCGCACTCGCGGTGACGGCCAGCTCGCAGGTGCGCGAAGGCTACGGCGCCTACCGCACCGCCTACGACCTGGCGCGCCACTATCGCGACGAGATCGTGCCACTGCGCAAGACCATCTCCGAGGAAAACCTGCTTCGCTACAACGGCATGTTCATCGGAGTCTTCGAACTGCTCGCAGACGCTCGCGAACAGATCGGCAGCGTCATCCAGGCCATCGACGCCCAGCGCGACTTCTGGCTCGCAGACGCCGCGCTGCAGGCCACCTTGATCGGCCGGCCGACGGGCGGCCCCGCGATGGAGGCCGCCGCGCCCACCGCTGGCGCCAAGGCCGGTGCCGCCCACTGAACACGAACATCATGACCAATCGACGCAACTTCCTCCTGGGCAGCGCCGCCGGCGCCGTGGCCGCCACGAGCGTGAGCAAGGTCGCCATGGCCGCCTTGCCCGAGCCGGTGGTCCAGACCACGCCCAACACCATGCCCCCGCTCGTGCCCAGCACCGGCCGGCCCTACAACCCCATCGTCACCCTCAACGGCTGGACGCTGCCCTGGCGCATGAACCAGGGCGTGAAGGAGTTCCACCTGGTGGCCGAGCCGGTCGTGCGCGAGATGGCGCCGGGCTTCAAGGCGCACCTGTGGGGCTACAACGGCCAGTCGCCGGGGCCGACCATCGAGGTGGTCGAAGGCGACCGCGTGCGCATCTTCGTCACCAACAAGCTGCCCGAGCGCACCTCCATCCACTGGCATGGTCAGCGCCTGCCCAACGGCATGGACGGCGTGTCCGGCCTCACGCAGCCGGCCATCGAGCCGGGCAAGACCTTCGTCTACGAGTTCATCGCGCGGCGGCCCGGTACCTTCATGTACCACCCGCACGCCGACGAGATGACGCAGATGGCCATGGGCATGATGGGCTTCTGGGTCACGCACCCGAAGGCGAAACATCCGCTGATCGATGAGGTCGACCGCGACTTCGTCTTCCTGCTCAACTCGTACGACATCGAGCCGGGCGCCTACACGCCCAAGATCATGACGATGCTCGACTTCAACCTCTGGTCGTGGAACAGCCGCGTCTTCCCCGGCATCGACTCGCTGAACGTGCGCAAGGGCGACAAGGTGCGCATCCGGTTCGGCAACCTGACGATGACGAACCACCCCATCCACCTGCACGGCCACGAGTTCCTCGTGACCGGCACCGATGGCGGGCCGACCCCGAAGTCGACACGCTGGTACGAGGTGACCACCGACGTGGCGGTCGGCCAGATGCGCCAGATCGAGTTCATCGCCGACGAGGAGGGCGACTGGGCCTTCCACTGCCACAAGAGCCACCACACGATGAACGCGATGGGCCACGACGTTCCCACGATGATCGGCGTTGACCATCGAGGCGTGGTCAAGGAGATCAACAAGCTGATCCCCGACTACATGGTGATGGGCGAGCGCGGCATGGGCGACATGGCCGAGATGGAGATGCCGCTGCCCGACAACACCGCGAAGATGATGGGCGGTGAAGGCCCGTTCGGCTCGGTCGAGATGGGCGGCATGTTCAGCGTGCTCAAGGTACGCAAGGAGCAGAAGCGCGGCGACTACTCCGACCCCGGCTGGTTCAAGCACCCGAGCGGCACCAACGCCTTCGAATGGACCGGCTCGCTGCCCGAGCCGGCGCGCTTTGCCTCCGAAGGCGGCCAGTCAATGCCCTCGCGCGGCAAGCCCAAGCAGGACATCGAAGTGCAGGTCCGCAAGCCGCAAGGCGGTTCATCCGGCCACAGCGGCCACCACTGAAAGGAAATCTCCATGAAACCTCATCTTCCACCGCGCCTGATCGCCGCCCTGGCGCTTGTGGCGGCTGGCGCCGCGCATGCAGAAGCTGTCGTCGCAACGCCCTACGCCGGGCAACAGCAACGCGCGATCAAGTCGCTCTCCGATAGCGAAGTCGCTGGCCTGCTCGCGGGCCACGGCGCGGGCCTGGCCAAGGCCGCCGAGCTGAATGGCTACCCGGGCCCGCTGCATGTGCTGGAGCTGTCGAAGGAGTTGCACCTCAGCGAAGGGCAGGCCGATGCCACGCGCCAGCTGATGGACCGGCACCGGCGCGAAGCCTCGCGCCTCGGTGCGGCCCTGGTCGATGCCGAGCGCCACCTCGACAGCCTCTTCGCAAAACGCGAAGCCACACCGGATGCCGTTGACAAGGCCGCGGCACGCGTGGGTGAACTCCAGGCGCAACTTCGAGCCGAGCACCTCAAGACCCACATCGCCCAGACCGGGCTGCTCGACGCCCATCAGGTGCAGCGCTATTCGAGCCTGCGTGGCTATGGCAGCTCGCAGAAGGCACCTTCCTCACACCATCAACCTCATCAGCACTGATCGCCATGAACACACTCCGCACCGCCCTCACCATCGCCGCGCTGGCGATGTCCGCAACCTCGTTCGCCGGGGGCAAGCCCGGTGACGGCCACTCCCATGCGCACGCCGGCGGCGCCATCGGCGTGCCCGGCAAGGCCGCGAAAGTGAACCGCACGGTCCAGGTCGACATGACCGACAACATGCGCTTCAACCCCGCCAGCGTCGCCGTCAAGCAAGGCGAAACGATCCGCTTCGTGGTCAAGAACTCGGGGCAGCTCAAGCACGAGTTCGTGCTGGGCACCGAGAAGGAGTTGAAGGACCACTACGAGGTGATGAAGAAGTTCCCCGAGATGGAACACGCCGATCCGAACATGGTGACCGTCGCCCCGGGCAAGACGGGCGAGGTGGTCTGGCAGTTCACCAAGTCCGGCACGGTCGACTTCGCCTGCCTTCAGCCGGGCCACTACGACGCCGGCATGAAGGGCGCCGTCAAGGTGGTGTCTGCCACGGCGGCCTCGTGGGCCGACGGTGAGGTGCGCAAGGTCGACACCGAAACGAAGAAGCTCACGCTGAAGCACGGCGAGATCAAGAACCTCGACATGCCCGGCATGACGATGGTGTTCCAGGTGAAGGACCCGGCGATGCTCCAGCAGGTGAAGCCAGGAGACAAGGTGCGCTTCACCGCCGAAAAGATCAACGGCGCCTTCACCGTCACCACGCTTGAAGTCGTCAAGTGATGGAGCCCACTCGATTGACAACGGGGCATGAAGGGTTTTTCGTGCGTGGCGCTGGACATTCCCATGATGGCAAGCTTCACAGTGTCTTCACCCACAACTGATCGATGGAGCTTTGAAGATGAAGACGTTTGAAGTGAGTGACATGACCTGCGGCCACTGCGTGAGCGCCGTCACCAGGGCCGTGAAGGCGGTCGATCCTGCGGCGAATGTGTCGGTGAGCCTTGCCACCAAGCGCGTGGAAGTGGACTCGACGACCCTAGACGCCCAGGTGATCCGTGAGGCGATCGCCGAGGCGGGCTACTCCGCCGTCGAGGTGGCTGGCGGGCCCGCGCCGGCCGCACGTGCAGGCGGCTGCTGCGGCAGCTGCCACTGAGGCAGGGCAGGCAAGGGGCGGGTGACCGGGATGCATGCCACGGTGTACCTCGGACGCCTTGATCTGGCACAAGGGGCCAAGGCCATGACGCGCTGACATTTGTGCTTGGACGCACCACGCGCCCGCAACGATCAGGAGACTCATATGGCTTTCATCCGTACCCTCACTGCCCTGTCCAGTGTCGCCCTCATCTCAGCCTGCGCCACAGGGGTGCCCGAGACGACAAGTGGCAAGAGCGCCAAGGCGAGTGCCGATGAGCATGCCGCCCACCACCCGGCGGGTGCCGCATCGGCGCCGGCCCCGATCGCACGTGAACAAGACCGCATGAAGGCCATGCGGGAGATGCACGACAAGATGATGAACGCCAAGACGCCCGAAGAGCGTCAGGCCCTGATGGCCGAGCACATGAAGGCCATGCAGGGCGGCATGCAGATGATGAAAGGCATGGGCGGCGGCATGGGTGGAATGGGTGGCATGGCCGCAAAGGGCACGCCCGAGGACCTGGCGCAGCGCCAGCAACACATGGAGCGCCGCATGGACATGATGCAGATGATGATGGACATGATGATGCAGCGCATGCCGGCCTCAGGCCCGGCCCCTGCAGCGAAGTGATCCGCCGGTCTCATACGAACTTGCGCCGCTTTGCGCTCTTTTTGAGGAAGGAACGCTGAAATGTCCACCGACCACGTTCACTCGTCTCACACGCCTCACGCGTCTCAGCCGGACTCCGGCGGCCTTCGCCGCCGTGCGGTGCGGGGGGCGATCGTAATGACTGCGCTGATTGCCCTGTTCTTCCTGCTGCGCGAGCACTGGGCTCACCTCGCAGGATCCTGGGCCTATCTCTTGTTGTTGGCGTGTCCGTTGATGCACCTGTTCCATGGGCATGGCGGACATGGGGGGCACCACGGCCACGGCTCCAGCGCGCCCGGAACCAAGGACCACTGACCATGGACATGCATGCGCATGCGGGCCACCACCATGGTCATGCCCATCCCCCAGCGCCGCCTGAAGGTGCCAGCACGCTGAAGGATCCCGTCTGTGGCATGACGGTGACCGAGCAGTCGCCGCATCGGCTGGAGCATGAGGGCCGGCCGTATTACTTCTGCAGTGCCAGGTGCCGGGGTAAGTTCGAGGCCGAACCGGCCAGGTACCTCGCCCCGGCGGCACCGGCACCGGCCGCGCCGGCGGAGACCGGCACGGTCTACACCTGCCCGATGCACCCGGAGATCCGGCAAGACCAGCCAGGCAACTGCCCGAAGTGCGGCATGACGCTGGAGCCGGTGCTGCCCTCGCTCGAAGATGAAGAGAACCCCGAGCTCGACGATTTCAAGCGGCGCTTCTGGTGGACGCTGCCGCTCACCGTGGTCGTGACGGTGCTTGCCATGTTCGGTCACAGCCTCGGCTGGTTCGGCATGGCCACGCAGAGCTGGATCGAACTCGTGCTGACGCTGCCCATCGTGCTGTGGGCGGGAGCGCCGTTCTTCGTGCGCGGGGCGCAGTCGGTGCTGAACCGCAGCCCCAACATGTGGACGCTGATCGGGCTGGGCACCGGCGCCGCCTTCCTGTACAGCGTGGTCGCCACGGTCGCGCCCCAGGTCTTCCCGGCGTCCTTCGTGTCGATGGGGCGGGTGGCGGTGTACTTCGAGGCAGCGGCCGTGATCATCTCGCTGACCCTGCTCGGGCAGATCCTCGAGCTGAAGGCGCGCTCGCAGACGTCGGCCGCCATCAAGTCGCTGCTGGGCCTCGCGCCCAAGACGGCGCGGCGCATCGCCGCCGATGGCAGCGAGGCCGACGTGCCGCTGTCCCACGTCCACGTGGGCGACCTGCTGCGCGTGCGGCCGGGCGAGAAGGTGCCCGTCGACGGCATCGTGGTCGAGGGCAGCAGCGCGCTCGACGAATCCATGCTCACCGGCGAGCCGCTGCCCGTCACCAAGCGGCCCGGCGACAAGCTGATCGGCGCCACCATGAACACGAGCGGCGCGCTCGTGATGCGCTCTGAGCATGTCGGCTCGGCCACCGTGCTCGCGCAGATCGTCCAGATGGTCGCGATGGCGCAGCGTTCGCGTGCGCCCATGCAGCGCATGGCCGACGTGGTGGCGGGCTACTTCGTGATGGCGGTCGTGACCGTGGCCATCCTCACCTTCTTCGGCTGGGGCTTCTTCGGTCCCTCGGGCGCCGGCGGATCGGGCTGGGTCTACGGCCTCATCAATGCCGTCGCGGTGCTGATCATTGCCTGCCCGTGTGCGCTCGGCCTGGCCACGCCCATGTCCATCATGGTGGCCACCGGGCGCGGGGCCACCAGCGGCGTGCTCTTCCGCGACGCGGCTGCCATCGAGAACCTGCGCAAGATCGACACCCTCATCGTCGACAAGACCGGCACGCTCACCGAAGGGCGCCCGACGTTCGAGCGGGCCGTCGCGGCACCGGGTTTCGCGGAGGACGAGGTGCTGCGCCTGGCAGCCAGCCTCGACCAGGGCAGCGAACACCCCCTGGCGGCGGCCATCGCTGCAGCGGCCAAGGACCGCGGCCTGGCGCTCGACAAGCCCGAGCAGTTCGACTCCGAATCGGGCATCGGTGTGCGCGGCGTTGTGGCGGGCCGATCTCTCGCGCTCGGCAACACGGCCTTGATGGAGCAGGCGAGGGTGGACGTGTCGGCCCTGGCGAGCCAGGCCGAGTCGCTGCGGGCCGAGGGCGCGAGCGTGATGCACCTCGCAGTCGACGGCAAGCTGGCCGGCTTGCTGGCCGTGTCCGACCCCATCAAGGCGACCACGCCCGATGCGCTGGCGTCGCTGCGCAAGGCCGGTCTTCGGGTCGTGATGGCCACCGGTGACGGCCTCACGACCGCCCGCGCCGTCGGCGAGCGCCTGGGCATCGACGAGGTGCACGGCGAGGTCAAGCCGGCCGACAAGCTCAGGCTGGTCGAAAAGCTGAAGGCCGAAGGGCGCACCGTCGCCATGGCGGGCGACGGCATCAACGATGCGCCGGCACTCGCCCGCGCCGATGTCGGCATCGCCATGGGCACCGGCACCGATGTGGCCATGAACAGCGCGCAGGTGACGCTCGTCAAGGGCGACCTGCGGGGCATTGCCACCGCACGGGCACTGTCGGTGGCGACGGTTGCCAACATGAAGCAGAACCTGGGCTTTGCCTTCGTCTACAACGCGCTCGGTGTGCCGCTCGCGGCGGGGCTCCTGTACCCGTTCACCGGCTGGCTGCTGTCGCCCATGATCGCGGCGCTGGCGATGAGCCTGAGTTCGGCATCGGTGATCGGCAATGCGCTGCGCCTGCGCGGGGCCGACATCGGGCCGGACTGAACTGCCTGCGCCGTTTCAGTCGCGCCTCAAGCCGCCATCGCGTGGCGACTCACCCGCGAGCGTTTGACCATCACGTGGCAGAAGACGGCGACGAGGAGCAGCGCCAGGGCGACAAGAAACCATCCGATCCAGATCAACGGGACCAGCCAGCCGACAGCCGCGCCGACCCAGGGCAACGACGACTCGATCAGTTGCGCGGCCCCGTGAAGCAACGCTTGAAGGCCGGGCAGCACGTCTTCGGGGATCCACACTGTCAGCCAGGCCGGCAGCTCGGACATCGATGCCGGCAGGTCCTTCCCAGAAGCACTGTCCTCCAGCGTCTGCGCCGCCCAGCGCGTCACGGCAACGGCGATCCCGACGACGCCCGACCAGACCACGAGCAACACGGTGAACAGTACCCAGATGGCGACGGTCATGACTTCTTCCTCAGGTGAACTTGGCTGCAGGCTGGCCGCGAGTCTTCCAGAGCGAGACCAGCACACCGCCGGCGATCAGCGAGGCCGTCACGCCCAAACTCACGACCGCGGGGATCTTGCCGATGATGTTGACCAGGAAGATCTTGCTGCCGATGAACATCAGCACCAGGGCCAGAGCGTACTTCAGGTACGCGAAGCGGTGAATCATTGCCGCCAGCGCGAAGTAGAGGGCTCGCAGGCCGAGGATGGCGAAGATGTTGCTCGTGTAGACGATGAAGGTGTCGTCGGTGATCGCGAGGATCGCGGGCACCGAGTCGACCGCGAAGATCAGATCGGCAAACTCGACCATGCACAGCGCCAGGAAGAGCGGGGTGGCCCAGGTCACCGTCTTGCCGGTGGCGGCGTCGGGCTCCCTCACGAAGAAGGCGTTGCCCCGGATCTGCGGCGTGACGCGCATCACCTTGCGAAGCCACTTCAGGAGAATGTTTTTCTCGAGGTTCGGCTCGTGGTCGGCCATCCAGAGCATCTTGATGCCGGTGAGGACCAGGAAGGCACCGAAGATGTACAGCACCCACGAGAACTCGCTGACGAGCGCCGCGCCCAGGGCAATCATGATGGCCCGCAGGACGATCACGCCCAGGATGCCCCAGAAGAGCACGCGGTGCTGGTACTGACGCGGGATCGCGAAGAACGTGAAGATCATCGCGATGACGAACACGTTGTCCATCGAGAGCGACTTCTCGATGATGTAGCCGGTGAAGTACTCCACGCCGCGCTGCGAGCCCAGATGCCACCAGAGCCAGGCGCCGAAGAGGGCGGCCACGGCGATGTAGCCGCCTGAGAGCCACAGGCTCTCACGGACGCCGATTTCGCGGTCGTCCTTGTGCAGGACGCCGAGGTCGAACGCCAGCAGCGTCACCACGATCACGATGAAGGCCAGCCACAGCCAGGTGGCCTGGCCGAGGAAGTCAGCATGAAGAAATTCGGTCACGTTGGGTCCTGTCTAGTGGTCTGTGGAAGTCGCTCGGTGAACGGGTACCGGAACCAGGGCGCCAGACGCGATGAACGGGGGCTGCGCAGCCCGCACCGGCAACTGTTGCTTGAGCCAGCGCACGCAGGCCTTCCAGGCGCGCTGGACGGCACGCCGCAGGGCCGACCCCAGCCGGCGTTGACGCTCCTCCACGTACTCCACATGACCGTCGGCCATGTGGACTTCGATCACGCAATTGCGTGCTGCATGGCGCTTCTCCGCCTGGGTCGACACCGAGACGAGCACGGCAGCGACGCGGTGTGCGAACTCCCGGAAGGTGGTCCGCACGGTGGACGCCACGGCATGGGCTTGCTCCGGTGGCAGGCCTTCGCCCTTCACATCGACTCTCATATCGGTCCTTTCTCCTGTCGATGGAAGAAACTTTAGGGTTCCACAACGATTCTGAATAATCGAAAATTCAGCCGAACCTTTCGTATAAATCGGAGCGTTTCGATGAACTACAAGCACCTGCACTACTTCTGGACTGTGGTTCGCGCCGGAGGCGTGCTGCGCGCGAGCGAAGAGCTGCACTTGTCACCACAGACATTGAGCGGTCAGATCAACGTGCTCGAAGAGCGGCTGGGGCGTCCGCTTCTCAAGAAGGTCGGGCGCAACGTCGAGCCCACCGATGCGGGCCGGATGGTCATGCAATACGCCGACGAGATCTTCACCCTCGGTCAGGAGATGGAAGACGCGCTGCGAGGGGGCAGGGAAGCGCCACGCGCGCCGCTGCTGAAGGTCGGCTTCGTCGACTCGGTGCCCAAGGCGATCGCCTACCACGTGCTCGAACCTGCGCTGCGGATCGACCCGGCGCCTCGCCTCCAGTGTCCCGAAGGCAAGCTGCCTGCCTTGATGGCCGACCTGGCGCTGCGCCGGGTCGACCTCGTCATCTCGGACGTGATGCTCCCCGGGAACCTCGGCATCAAGGCCTTCACGCACCTGCTCGGCGGCAGCGGCATTGCCTTCTTCGCGGCAGACAAGCTGCTGGTCAAGCACGCGACCACCTTGCGGCAGGTGCGCGCCAGGTTTCCCAAGTCACTCGAGAACCTGCCGATGCTGCTGCCGGCGTCAGACTCCGCATTGCGCCCTCGGATCGACGCATGGCTGCGTCGCCATGGCATTGCGCCGAACATCGCAGCCGAGTTCGACGACACCGCGCTCATGAAAGCGTTCGGACGCGAAGGCCTGGGGATCTTTCCCGCACCCGCGGTGTTGGCCAAAGAGATCGCCCGGCAGTTCGAGGTCGAGCGGATCGGCGCCCCGGAAGATCTTGTGGAGGAGTTCTATGCCATCTCGATCGAGCGACGCATCTCGCACCCGGGCGTGGCAGCGATCACCGAAGCGGCGCGCAGCGAGCTATTTGCGCAGGCCTGAAGGCGAGCGCGTCACGACGGGCTTGAACGCCGGAGGTATTGTTGCTTGACGCCAATCCTTGCTAAGTCATTGATTTAACTAGCTGCGACGATTTGTGGCTCATTGAACCGCCCCGCCTTTCGAGGAGGCTCAACACTCTGAAAGGATTGAGCCATGAGCAAGTCGAACAAGTTTTCGCCCGAGGTGCGTGAGCGAGCGGTGCGGATGGTGCAGGAGCACCGAGGGGAGTACCCGTCGCAGTGGGCGGCGATCGAGTCCATCACGGGCGATGCGCTACAGCGGTACGCGAAGTCGACGCTGCGCCTCAAACGACACCAGCTCCAGCTGCGTACACGCCCTCGGGCTGCGCTGCGGGCGGGAGCTTCGGTCCAGCAGTCCCGAGGCTCCTTCGGCCTTGAAGCGGGCCAGCCACTTGTAGCCCGTTCACCGGCTCACCCCTGCAGCCTGGGTCGCCGCCACCACCGTCCAACCCTCCTCGAGCACCCGCTTCACCAACAGGGCTCGACAAGGTGCAGGTTCACCGTGGACTCAGGCGATTGTCCGCACTCGTGAGGGCTGGGCACTAACCCTGCGGCGGTGTCGCCTCAGCGAGCCGCGTCGAGCCGGAAGTCCTTCAGCAGCAGGCTCAGGCGCTGCGCCTGGTCTTCAAGGCTGCGCGCCGCGGCGGTCGACTCTTCGACCAGCGCTGCGTTCTGTTGCGTGACCTCGTCGAGCTGCGTCACGGCGCTGTTGACCTGCGCGATGCCGTCGCTCTGTTCGGCGGCCGAGTGGGCGATGCCGTCAATCATCGAACTCACGCGGCGCACGTTGCTGACGATGTCGCCCATCGTGCGGCCTGCCGATTCGACCTGCTGCGCGCCTGCGCTCATCCGCTCGACCGAGGCTTCGATCAGGCCTCGAATTTCTTTCGACGCGGCGGCGCTACGCTGCGCCAGCGTGCGCACCTCGGTCGCGACCACGGCGAAACCGCGCCCTTGCTCGCCGGCCCGGGCCGCTTCGACGGCGGCGTTGAGCGCGAGGATGTTGGTCTGGAATGCGATGCCGTCGATCACGCCCGAAATCTCGGAAATCTTGCGCGCGCTGGCGTGGATTTCATGCATGGTCGCGACAGCGCCTTGCATCGCGGTGCCGCCGCTGGTGGCGGTCTGCGTCGCCTCCGCGGCGAGCGCATTCGCTTCGCGTGCCGAATCGGCGGTGAGGCGCACGGTGCCGGTCAGCTGCTCCATAGAGCTGGCAGTCTGCTGCAGGCTCGACGCCGCGTGTTCGGTGCGGCCGCTGAGGTCCAGGTTGCCCTGCGCAATCTCGCTCGACGCAGTGGCGATCGAGTCGGCTGACTGGCGGATGGCGCCCAGCAATTGCACGAAGCGCTTGCGCATGGACTCGACATCGGCAGCGAGGCGGCCGACTTCGTCATCGCCGGCCGCCACGACGGCTTGCGAGAGGTCGCCGGCTGCGACCGATCGGGCCTGCTCGCCGAGTGCGGCCATCGGCCGGCTGATCCATCGGCGGGTCATCCATGCCAGCCCGAGGCCCAGCGCCACGCAAGCCCCGGCCAGCAGCGCCCACAACTCGCGCAGCACGAAGCGGTGCGCAGCCAGCGCTTCGGTGTCCGACACCTCTGCCACCGCCCACAGCTTGGTGCGCTCGCTCGGCACGCCGACGGCCCATCGGTCGTCGCCCTTGCCGGCGGTCAGTAGGCCGGGGCTCGGGACCCGCTGGCCCGGCGCGTTGCGCAGCGCCTCGTAGAAGCCCCGCGCATTGGGCAGCACCTCGGCAAGCGTGCGACCGCGCCATTGCGGATGTGCGGCGAAAACGGCGCTATCCCATCCCGCGCGCGGGTCGATCAGCACCACGCCGCCTGTGTCGAAGAAGCGCTGCTCGGCCATCACCGATTCCACCGCGGCCTCGAATCTGCTGACGTCGAAGCCGATGAAGGCAACGCCGACGACGTGACCACCGGCGTCCTTCAGCGGCGCGTAGTGGGTCATGTAGGTGCGCCCGAACAGTGGCACTTGACCGCTGTAAGACTGGCCCTGGCTCACTGCGGCATAAGCCACGCCGCTCCTGTCGAGCACCGTTCCCACGACGCGTGCGCCAGACTGGTCCTTTACCGAGGTCGTGATGCGCACGAAGTCGTTACCGCGACGCGCGAACACCGTGGCCACGCCGGTGGTTTCGCGCTCGAATCGGTCAACTGCGTCGGTGTTGCCGTTCAGCACGCCGCTCGCGCCGCGCAATTCGCCACGCGCTTCGTCGAGCTGGTACGGCCCGGGCAAGTGCGAAGAAAAGGTCGGGTAGAAGCGCTCGATCAACGTGCGTGAGCTGAGGTCGATCGCGTCGAGCGCGTGCGCCACGCCCTTGGCGCCATCGCGCAGCCAGGTCACGCGGTCCTCGCGCGCCTGTGTGGTCAGCAAGTGGCTGATCAACGTGGCGATCACCGCGAGCGCGGCGAAAACACCCAGGCACCCGGTGGCGGCGACGCGCAGGGTGACCGAGCGGGCAAAGAAATTCAGTGTGTTCATGGACGTGAGCGCAAAGAGGGTGGGCGGGGCAGCTGGAATCGCCAGCTGTGACGGCCATGGTGTCGTTAGAAATGATGTCAGTGCGCGCTGCGAATGTCAGAACTGACGATGTGTGCGCGTTTGTGCACACAGGTCGCGGCAGCGATACTCCGCCACGTGCCGGCCGGCGTGCACATCCACCACACTGCAGGCCTTCGCTGGCTCCACCTCTTGTCTCACCTCGACGCGCCGTGGCTGAACCTCATCCTGCTTTGCCTGCCAACGGGCCCAATGCGCCGCCGCGCCTCGCCCCGGTGATGCTGATCGGCCCGCGCGTCGCCAGCTTGGCGGGTGTGTTCAAGCGTGCTGGGCTGCAGGTGCACACCGTGGTCGACGGCGACGACTGGCTGCTTGGCGAGCAGCCGTTCGACGCCGGCGCCTATCTGGTCGAATCTCCGCAGCCCGAGGGGCTGAGCGCGCTCGACGTGTTGCGGCTGCTCAGGAAGCGAAGCGATGCGCCTGCGCTGCTCGCGACGGACAACCTGGGGGCGGAGTGCGCAACGGCGTTCCAGCACGGGGCCGACCTCGTACTGCCGCTAAACATGCCGGCCGCGGTGTGGCCTGCGGCATTGGGCTCGTTGCTGCGGCGGCTCTCTAGGGCAGGGGAGTCACCGAGCCGCTGGCACTTCGACAGCGCCAAGCGAGAGCTCGTCGCACCCGACGGCGCCCACATCACACTCGGCCCGACCGACGTGCGCCTGCTGACCTGCTTCGCCCAGGCGCGCGGTGAGCCGGTGACGCGCGAGGCGCTGCGCGATGCGGTCTGGCCGGCAGAGGGGGAGGTGTCGACTGCCGAGCCGCTGTCGAGCGACGTCATCGGCGCGCTGCATGCTGCCATTTACCGCTTGCGCCGCCGCATCGAGAGTGCCAGTGAAGCGGTTGCGCCGCTGCAGTCGCTCGCCAACCGCGGCTACGTGTTCAAGGGCCGTCTGGAATCACTGACGTGAACAGCCTGTTGATGAGTTTGTCGGCTCGCGCGGCAGGCAGGTGGCAGCTGCCGAGCAACTCTCGCAACAGGTCATCGACGCCGACCGGCTCAGCCAGCGCCATGCGCCAATGCGGAAACCGACGCACGGCTACCTCTTCCCGGACGAGCACCGTGAGACTGCGATGCCGCCGATCGTGTGAGATGCGAGCGAGCGTTGTGTCGAGTGCACCCTCCGGGCCTTCGAGAAATTGCGTGAAGTGCCCGCCGGTGTATATCAGCGCGCCAGTCAGGTCCTCGCAGTTGGGCGACAGAATCTCCCGTACTCGCCTTGACCTGCCCTTCCCAGGTAGGAGCTTCGGGCTGGTACGGGGAATGGTGGCGCAGATCTGCGACAACATTGGCCGACCACAGGAGGCCAAGACAGAATTGGCCGACTGTGAGTGGCCAGCCGCGACGCAACCTACCGACTCGGGTGGTCAGCGAAGGCAGGCGGAGCAACACACAGCCGATGTCGGCGCCGCCCTCGCCGATCTGTCTCGTCGAAGTGACGACGCATCGGCGCCCCGCCGCTTAAACACCGGTCAAGCGGGTGCCGCTCGACGAGCTTGCATCGCGTTCAGGCCAAAGCCGAGCAACGCCGCCAACAGCACCGCAACCTGTGCAAGGCTGGTCTGAAGCGTGGGGAAGATGCCCAAGACCGGCACGCGCAGGCTGCCTACCGGCGTTGCGCTGAGCCAGCCGGCCTCCTGCAGACCCGAGACGCCCTTGCCGGCCAGCACCACCGCCAGTACCGCCACCAGGATCGAGCTGAGCGAGAAGAACGTTCCGACAGGCATGCGGGCGCTCGTGCGCAGGAACACTGCAGCGATGATGGCGAGCAGGATCAGGCCGACGGCCAGTCCGGCCAACAGCGCTGAGCCGTGGCCATCGGCTGCCAGCGCCGAGAAGAAGAGAACCGTCTCAAAAACCTCGCGGTACACGGCGACAAACGCCAGCAGGAACAAGGCCCAGGCAGAGCGCCGGGTCATGGCGGCCGACAGCTTGTCACGTAGGTAAGCCTGCCAGCGCCCGGCGCTGCTCTTCTGGTGCATCCACAGGCCGACCGACAGCAGCACGGCCGCGGCAAAGAGTGATGACAGCCCTTCGGTGACTTCCCGGCTGGCTCCGCTGACGCCCACCACATAGGTGGCGATCCACCACGTGACACCACCGGCGGCAAGGGCGGTCACCCAGCCGCCGTGGACATAGCGCAGTGCTTGACCCTGGTTGGCCTTTCGGAGGAAGGCAATCATGGCGACCACGATCAGCAGTGCCTCGACGCCTTCTCGCAGAAGGATGGTGAGAGCGGCAATGAAGCTGGTCGTGGCGTCGGCGCGGCCGGCGCTCAGCTCGCCATCCACGCGGGAGAACAGCAGATCAAGTTCGTGGGCCTTGGCCACGACGACATCGGCCTGTTTTGCGGCGATCGCGGAACGGTACAGCTGCATGGTGCGCTCCACCTCGACCAGCAGGTCCTTGTTGCGCGACTCCAGGGCTGCTTCCAGCGGCTCGAACCCGTCGAGGTAGGCTGACAACGCCAGACGGATGGCCTCGGTACCGTTTCCCGTCTCGAAGGCCTTCAAACTCGCTTGCATCTGTGATCGTGCGAGAGGAATGCCGGCCAACTGGTTGCCTGTGATGGCCTGGGGCTCGCTGCGCGCAAAGGCCAGCAGGTCAGTGGCCTGGGCACCCAGGTGCTGTACCAACAAGCTCTCGCTGGCCGTGGTGAGCGCCGCCAGGTCCGGCAGCGCGGCACGCGCCTTGGGGTCGTTCTGAAGCATCGCCGCGCCGCGCTCACG
Organism: Rhizobacter sp. J219; assembly: GCF_024700055.1. Taxonomy (GTDB): domain Bacteria; phylum Pseudomonadota; class Gammaproteobacteria; order Burkholderiales; family Burkholderiaceae_C; genus Rhizobacter. The sequence continues at coordinate 1,124,845 of NZ_JAJOND010000001.1, read as the reverse complement.
GGCGGCCGCATCGAACGAGAGCGTCCCGACATAGAACGCGAGCGCCCAGCGGTCCTGGTCCGGCAGCGCCTTGAACGACGGCATCGACGTGCCTTCGACGCCCTGCGATGTCACTTGGTAGAGGGCAAGGATCGAGCGCGCACGGGCGCGTCCCTTGTCCGTGAAATCGACGGGCTTGGGGTCGAGCGACTTGGACGCTGGACCGTCCCCCCCGCCCGTGGGCCCGTGACAGGCCGCGCAATGCACTTGGTACAGCCGCTGTCCCTGTGCCAGATCCGGGGCCAAGCGGGGTGCGACCGGGATCGGGTACGCCGTCAGCAAGAGGCCGCCGGCCTGCTGCGCAAGGTCAGCGACGCGGTCCGCGGGCGCCTTCTGCAGGACCGCATTGCGCAGCTGTTCGGCAAGTGACACCAATTGGCCATGTGAGCCATGCGGTGGCAAGGCCTTCGCCTGCGCAACGGCGTTGTCGCTGAATTCCCGCATCTCCTGGTACTCACCTTCGCTGCTCACCACCCCATTGGCCACAGCGCCCGGGTAGTCCACCGCCACGTAGTCCAAGAGCTGCCAGAGTTGGCGAACCTGCTGGTCGTTGTCGACCGGCGTCTCGGCGGCCCAGGCAGGAGCGAGGGATGCGCCGAAGCCGATGGCGATCGCCATGAGGCAGCGTCCGAGGAATGCGGTCATGTTGAGTTCAGGATAATGATTCTCTTTCGCATTTGACATCCTTCCCCCATGGGAAGGTCAAGAGCCATGACACCAACATGACGGAGTTGTCATCTTGGCGTTCGGTCTCGGTTAGAAACCAGTTCGTACAGTGGCTCTCGCTGTCGAACCAGACCAGGGGTTGCTCATGAGCGTGGAGAGGTTGCCGCCGGACAACTATGGCGTCCGGGTCATTGTGCAAAGACGATCGCGTACGACTCCTCTGGCTGGCCAACCAGGTCGGCGAAGACGCCTTACGAAACAGCGTGCGCCGGTACCAACACCGGTTCATTGGCAGCATGCCCTTTGTGTCGAAGATGATTCGCTGGCACAGGCTGGAAGCGTCCCCTGAGTTGTGCGCGTTGCACCGGCCTTAGCCCAGGTTTTGCGCTCCTCGCCAGGGGGAGCGCAATGCAACCGGCCACAGCCCGCGACCAACGGACCGGAGTGCGTCTCAGACGCTCAACGACGCATCCATGGTCGCAAGCTGTGCTCCGGCAGGCGAGCTGACTTGAAGTTTGCGGTGCAGCGCCAACCCGGGAGGACCAGGGCAAGAGACTGAACCAGGTCCGGCGGGCCTTCCACGAGGAATGTGCCTGCAGTGCACCTGAGCACGTTGCCACCTACGCCCTTGATCTTCAAGCGGGCGCGGCGCAGCTCCCGCTCATCGGGTTCATGAGCTGTTCGCAAGACGAACATGCAATGCCGGCGCACTGCCTACCAGCCTGAGGTGGCGGCAACGTAGGCTCGAGCCGCATCCAAGACGTATTCGAAGCGTGCCTCGGGATCGGCGGCAATGATGCTAGCCGCCTCTGGCTCGAAGCCACGTTGTTTGATCGCGGCTCCCAGCAGCACTTCCACTGGCGATAGCAGTCCAAGTTCCGGACACTCCCCGGCAAAGAACAACTGGGGGTGGCCGTCGGACTGCGCGAGCACGGCGAGCAGCTGTCCGAGTTTGTCCCCGGCCAGTGCAGGCAACGCTTGATAGCTCGGAAAGCGCTGTTCGCCAGACACGGCCGGCCCGACGGCGAAGAGCTCGCCCGCGGCGGCGCGATGCCGCACCTCCTCGACTGTTATCCGGAGTTGGGCGGCCAGCTGCGCGGCGCTCACCGCCGCGAACGGATCGGCCTCGCCATCGAACAGCGGCAACTTGGTCCGCGGCTCAGGCCTGCTGGACGTCCTTCTGCCACGCGGCATGGCCGGCAGTGCACCGAATAGAAGGGTTCGTTCACCCTTGGGTTCTTCCGCCTTCTGGTCGAGTGTGTTGGTGAACTCGTTGCCTTCGAAGTCCTGGAAGACCAGCACGCTGTGTCCGACCGATTGTTCGACCGTCCATACCCGTTCGATCTGCCGCGCTTCCCATCGGCCGTCGCCTTCGTGTGACGGCGTCATCTGCTGCACGCTGACTGGCCGGCGCCCCCCGTCGACTCTCAGGGTCTCTGAGGTCCACGTCCCATGAGCAACACACCGAACGCAGCATCTCCACGTCGTCGCCAGAGACCAGGCACGTGACGATGAACCACGGTGCGCGAATCGACAAGTGCATCGCCCGAAAGCAATGCTCACCGTCGCCGGCCAGGGCCGACATCATCGGGTCTTCGAAACTCTCATGGGCAACGAACATGGCGGATCATGCGCTCCTGCGGTATATAAAGCCGACAGTGTGATCATAAAGACCGTCGCCCGCAGCGGTCGCCTGAGATTCGCAGGGGCCGGCCTCGGGGTTAGATGCTCATTCGGCATACGGTGGCGACGCCGCTAGGCTGGCGTGGAAAGGTTGCCATGCCCAAGTCCCTGTACAGCCGACACAACGAAATCTTCCTCACGCTGCTGCGTGACAGCCGCGAGTCGGTGCAGTTGCGCCAAGCCGACTTGGCGCTCTTGGTCGGCAGGGATCAAACCACCGTGAGTCGTGTGGAAACCGGCGAGCGCCGGCTTGACGTCCTGCAGTTGCGGCAGTGGCTGCGCGCCCTTGGCGTGGACTTCCTCGCCTTTATGAACGAGCTGGAACGGCGCCTGGGCGAGTCGCCCATCCTGGAGACCGTTCACCGCCTGCCCCCCGCCACACCCCTCGTGGAATTGACCTCCGTGGAGCGACGCCGCAAACGCTGAAACAGACAAGCGCTATGTAGATCCACCTTTATATAGCGTGGATCAATTTGGGCAGATGCCGGACCCTCCGGCGCATGTCCACCCGTGTCGCAAAACCGAAGACTGGCAGGCCGCGCGGCGCGGGAAGCTTCGACTCCGAGGTGGCGACGGTCGTGGGCGACGTTATCCGCAAAAACCGGCTCGCGGCCGGGATCTCCCAGGAGACGCTGGCGGACATGGCCAATGTCGGGCGGTCCTACTGCGGCAGCGTCGAGCGCGGCGAAAGCCAGCCGACGCTGTTCGTCGTCCTGAAGATGGCGGCCGCACTTGAGATCGAAGGGCACACGCTCGTGCGCCAGGTCGAGCACGCGCTCGCCAGGCGCCGCTTCAAAGGCGCGACCAAGCCCAAGCGAAGCTGAGAGCCTGCTCGGGCGACGTCGCGGCAGTCAATTGCGGTTCAGCGGATCCTGGTCCACGTAGACGACGGTACTCGCGAAGTCGTGCGGCGCGATCTTCGTCAGCGGCACGCCGCGGTTGTCCATGCCGTTGAAGGTCCAGGCGAACTGTTCCGCGCCCTTCACGAACTTGACCGTCTCACCGTAGTTGACGCGCACGACGCGGGTGGTGGTCACGTCGACCGTGCGGGTGGCCACCTTGCCGTCGGCGGGTTGTCCGTAGAAGGAGCTGCCGTTGCGGAAGTTGCCGCCGTCGTTGGCGAACGCGATCAGGGGTGCGGCGATGGCGGCAAGGGTGAGGGTGCGGGCAAAGGTCTTGATCATGGTGAGACTCCGTTGAGTGGCAGCGATCGACCTGTTCGATCGCCTGGAGCTCACTGTAGAAATCAGCCCCGAACGTCACGCCCACGACGGCATGACAGTTTGGTCATGTGGGAGACGGCGGCAGGGAGGGCAGGGCGGCGAGGCTGAAACCGATCTCGGTCCAGCCGTCCGAGCTTTGGGCGTGGGTACTGCCCCCGTGCATGAGAGCGATCGCACGCACGATGGCCAGGCCGAGCCCGTGGTGGCCGCTGCTGCGCTCGCGCGCGGCATCGGCCCGGAAGAATCGGTCGAAGAGCCTTGGCAGGACAGCCGGATCGATGGGGGCGCCAGGGTTTCGAACCACGACGTTCACATGCTTGGGTCCGCGACTGAGACGGATCGTGATCACACCGCCTCGGGGTGTGTATCGAGTGGCATTGGCGACGAGGTTCAACGTCGCGCGGCGCACGAGTGTCGGGTTGCACACTGCCGTCGCATCCCCCTCGACCTGCACCCGCTGCTGGCGGTCCTCCAGCAGTGGCTCCAGGTACTCGTTGACCCGTTGCGCTTCAAGGCGCAGATCGGTCGGCTTGAGGCTGTCCGCGAGCTGCCCTTGGTCGGCCCGTGCGAGGAACAGCATGTCGTTGACGAGGCCCGCCTGCTCGCGCAGCACTTCCAGGTTGGAGCTCGAGCGTCTCGCGCAGTTCGGCCACGGCACGCGGACGTTGCAATGCCACTTCCGTGGCGTTGATCATGGTGGCCAGCGGTGTGCGCAGCTCGTGCGCCACGTCCGCGCTGAAGGCCTCCAGTTGGCTGTAGGCGGCTTCCACCCGCGCCAGCGCCCGGTTGAAGCTCTCCACCAGTTCCTGGTTTCGGAGGTCTCCACCGGCGACAGGCGTGCCGACAGCGCGGAAGGGCTCAGGGCCGCGGCCTCCCGCGACAGCCGGCGCACCGGCTGCAGCGAGCGGCGGGTGATCCAGGCGGTCAGCAGGACCGTGAGTGCGACGCCGATCCCGCACAGGATGCCGATGGTGGTCCGGTAGCGCTGCAGCAGGGCCTGCTGCCCTCGCACGTCGATGGCGACGATGAGTTCCGCGTTCGGCAGCACATCATGCGCCGGCAACTTGATGCGCAGCCCCTCCAGGGCCAAGCCGTCTTCGCGCCGGACCTCGACCCGTCCGAAGGCATCGGGCGTCACGGCAGGGCGGCGCTTCCCCCCGTACAACACCTCACCGGCATCGGTGACCAGCCACAGCCGCATGAGCCCGTCACCGATCAGCACGTCGTCCAGCCGATGGCTAAGGTGAGGCAGGTCCTCCGGGGTTTCCAGCTCTTCCAGGAAGTGGCGCACCACGTCCACCTTGCCGGCGAGTTCCTGCTCCCGCGCGCGCATGAACTCGGCTTCCAGCGCGCGCTGCAACAGCACCGCAACGACGGTGAAAACCAGCACGGCCAGGACGCACAGGGTCACGGTCAGGCGTGCGGCCATGGACCGTGCAGGGCTCACTCGCGCATCTCCAGGACGTAGCCCACACCGCGCACCGTGTGCAGCAGCGGTTTGTCGAAGCCGTCGTCGAGCTTGGCACGCAGCCGGCGCACCGCCACGTCGATGACGTTGGTCTCGCTGTCGAAGTGCATGTCCCAGACCTGCTCGGCGAGCACCGTGCGCGACAGCACTTCACCCGTGCGGCGCAGCAGCAGCGTGAGCAGGCCGAACTCCTTGGGCGTGAGATCGAGCCGCTTGTCGCCTCGGGTGGCCTTGCGACGGGCGAGGTCAACCTCCAGGTCGGCCAGTCGCAGCTGCATGAGCGGCTGGGGATTCTTGCTGCCGCGGCGTAGCAGCGCTTCCACGCGTGCCAGCAGTTCGCTGAACGCAAAGGGTTTGACGAGGTAGTCGTCGGCGCCGCCCTTGAGGCCGCTGACCCGGTCCTCCACCTTGTCGCGGGCGGTGAGCATCAGCACCGGCGTGTCCTTGCGCTCGCGCAGCCCGCGCAGCACGCCGAAACCGTCGATGCCCGGCAGCATGACGTCTAGCAGCACCAGGTCGTATTCGCCTTCTGTGGCCAGGTGCCGCCCGTCGATGCCATCGTGCGCCACGTCGACCACGTAGCCGTTTTCGGTCAAGCCCTTCTTGAGGTAGGCGGCCAGCCGCACCTCGTCTTCCACCACCAGGATCCTCATGGCGCGAGTGTGGCCCAAGGCCGCCCGGCTTTGCATTACGAAACCGTAATGTGGGGGTTCGGCTGGCGTCCGCAGCCGATCCCTAGAGTGGCGTTCATGGGTGCTTCGGATCGGCCGGAGCCCCGAGTTCAACCACTGGAGTTTGAGGATGAACGTCAAAGCACTGATCCTGTCTGCGGCCCTCGCGTCGCTTGCCCCCTGGGCCGCCATCGCCGCCACGGACGCCCCGGCTGCAGGCGCCACCGCCAGCGTCGGCTACACCACCGGCGAGGTGAAGAAAGTCGACGCCGAGCAGGGCAAGATCACGCTCAAGCACGGCCCGATCGACAACCTGGGGATGCCCGGCATGACGATGGTCTTCCGCGCCGAGGCGGCCGTTCTGGCCAAGGTCAAGCCCGGCGACAACGTGCGCTTCAAGGCCGACAAGGTCGATGGCGCGATCAAGGTGACCGAGCTGGTGAGCCAGTAAGGGACCTGGGCCCGGGGATGCCATCCGCGCTCCCCTGGCCCGGCATCGGATATTCAACTTCCACCGATCGATCGCCTAGACTTCCGCCCATGTGGCTCATTGTCCGAACTGCGCTGATCTGGCTGCTGGCCGTCGCTTTGCCCGTGCAAGGCGCGGCCGCGGCCACCATGCTGTCGTGCGGACCCGGCCACCACGGCGCAGCCGCGGGTGCCCACGCACATGCCGACGGTCCTGCCGGGGTGTCAAGCCACCACACGCACAACGGCGACGAGGCCGGTGACCACGCCTCTGGCCATGCCCATCCCCACGGGTCGACGGCCGGCCATCACGGCGGCGACGCGGCCACTTCGCACGACCTGTCGGCTGACCCGTCTCCGGACGGCAGCCCGGTTCACAACACCGCTGGCAAGTGCAGCGCTTGCGCTTCCTGCTGCACGGTCGCCGTGCTTCCGACCTCGGTATGGCCGATGGGATCCTCCCAAGCGGTCGACCGTGTGGTGCCCCAGCTCGTGGCCCAGACTGCCGTCTTCATGACTGGCGGTCCCGAACGGCCGCCTCGAACCTTCCTCGCCTGACCGCCGTCGCCGCGTGTGACGGACGCTGACGCGTCCGCCGCGTCGGCCTGTACGACCACGCCAGGGCCTGACCGGGCCGATGCCTGATGCCCTGGCCGCGAGGAATCCATGTCATTGCACAAAAACGTCTGCCTGCTGGCAGCACTGCTGGCCGCGTCCTGGGGCGCCAATGCCCAGCCGGCACGGGCGGCTGCGCCAGGCGCTTCATCGGCCAGTACACCGGCGCCATCCACAGCTGCCGCCAGCCTCCCGGTAAACAGCGGGGGCACAGGGGCCGCCTCTGACAGCCTGCGATATCGCTCGGCGTTCGAAGGCTACCGGCGCTACGCCGACGAGCCGGTCACGCCCTGGAAGGCTGCCAACGATCAGGTCGGCCGCATCGGCGGCTGGAAAACCTATGCCAAGGAAGCCGCCGGCGACACCCCGGGCGGGGCCCACGGCGAGCATGGCGCATCGCCCGCACCGGGCGCCGCGCCAGCTGAGGCCACGCGGCCGGCTGCATCGGGTCCCACGCCGCCGCGCGCCGGGACGGCCACGACCGACAAGCCGTTCGGCCAGAGCGATACCGCGACGCCGCCCAAGGCCGCCCCGCGTCCCACGCAGGCCGGCTCACAGCCGGCTGCACCGGCGTCCAGCGCGACCCCTCCGGCCAAACCGGCCGACCACACCAAACACCACTGAGGAGCCCCGCATGAGATTCAGGGCCGTACCAAGCCCCCGGCGCACCACGGTCGCCATCGCGGCCGTTGCCGCGGCACTGCTGCTGGGCGGATGCGCCAGCACGGCGATCGACAAGAACTTCCAGGACGTGCAGAGCCTGACCCAGAGCCGGCTCGGCGCCGAGGTCAAGTGGCTCAACAGCGACGCCGCACGGCGGCAAGCGCAGTCCGATGTGGACGCCTTGCTGGCCAAGCCGCTGTCCGCCGACGATGCCGTGCGCGTAGCGCTCGCCTACAGCCCGGCGCTGCAGAGTGCGCTCTTCGAGAGCGCCGCGGCCTCGGCCGGTGCCACCCAGTCGGCCCGCCTGCCCAACCCGATCTTCACTTTCGAGCGGCTGGTGCGGCGCTCGGGTGGTGATGTCGATGTGGACATCGGGCGCATGCTGGGCATCTCGGTGTTCGACCTGCTGCTCCTGCCGCAGCGCCTGCGCCTGGCCGACTTCCAGCAGCAGCAACTGCAGATGCGGCTGGCGAGCGACGTCGTGCAGGCGGCCACCGATGCGCGCCAGAACTGGGTGCGCGCGGTGGCGGCTCAGCAGTCGGTGCAGTACTTCGAGCAGGTCAAGCGCACCGCCGACGTGAGTGCCGAGCTGGCCCGCAGGATGCAGGCGGTGGGCAACTTCAACCGGCTGCAACGGGCTCGCGAGCAGGCCTTCGCGGCCGATGCAGTGGCCGAACTGGCACGGGCGCGTCAGGCGGCATTGAGCGCGCGCGAAGCGCTGGTGCGCTCGCTCGGCCTCACGGCCGCGCAAGCGCAGCAGCTCAAGCTGCCGGACCGGCTGCCGGACCTGCCCAAGACGGTGCGCTCCGAAGAATCGGTCGCGCAGCAGGCGATCGACCAGCGGCTGGACGTTCGCCTGGCGCGTGCCGACCTCGAGTTCACCGCGAGAGAGCAGGGGCTGTCGAGGATCACGAGCGTGGTCAACGGCTTCCACGTCGCGGCGGTGCGCAACAGCGAGACCGGTTCCCCCCCGCAGAAGGGCTACGGGTTCGAGCTACCCACTGCCGATCTTCGATTTCGGGGACGCGGGACGCGCCCGTGCCCAGGCCACCTACATGGCCGCGCTCAACCGCACCGCGCAGATCGGCGTGGAGGCCACGTCGCAGGTACGCGAGACCTATGGCGGCTACCGCACCTCGTACGACATTGCCCGCCACTACCTTGACGAGGTCGTCCCCCTGCGCAAGACGATCGCCGAAGAGAACCAGCTTCGCTACAACGGGATGCTGATCGGCGTCTTCGAGTTGCTCGCCGATGCGCGCGAGCAGATCGGCAGCGTCGTGCAGGCCATCGACGCCCAACGCGACTTCTGGCTAGCGGACGCGGCCCTGCAGGCCTCGCTGATCGGCAAGCCCTCTGGCGGCGTGTCCATGGAGGCACGCCCGGCGGGCGGCTCCGGCGGCGCGGCAGCCCACTGAACTTCTACGGAGACCCCATTCCATGACTACAAGTCGACGCGGCTTTTTGACCGGCACCGCAGCAGCGGGTGCCGCCGTCGCGGCCTCCACGGTAAGCAAGGTGGCCATGGCGGCCTTGCCTGAGCCGGTCATCCAGACCAACCCCCTGACCGCCCCGCCGCTGGTGCCCAACACCGGCCGTCCCTACAACCCGATGGTGACGCTGAACGGCTGGAGCCTGCCCTGGCGCATGAACAACGGCGTAAAGGAGTTCCACCTGGTGGCCGAGCCGGTCGTGCGCGAGTTCGCGCCCGGCATGAAGGCGCACCTGTGGGGCTACAACGGCACGTCGCCCGGGCCGACCATCGAGGTGGTCGAGGGCGACCGGGTGCGTCTGTTCGTCACCAACAAGCTGCCCGAGCACACCACCATCCATTGGCACGGCCTGCGCCTGCCCAACGGCATGGACGGCGTGGGCGGCCTGACCCAGCCGCACATCCAGCCCGGCAAGACCTACGTCTACGAATTCGTCGTGCGGCGCAGCGGCACCTTCAAGTACCACCCGCACGCCGACGAGATGGTGCAGATGGCCATGGGCATGTACGGGATGTTCATCGTGCACCCCAAGGACCCGAAGTTCATGCCGGTCGAGCGCGACTACGGCTTCATCCTGACCGCCTTCGACATCGAGCCGGGCAGTTTCACGCCTCGCGTGAGCGAGATGACGAATTTCAACCTGTGGACCTTCAACTCGCGGGTCTTCCCCGGCATCGACCCGATGGTGGCCAAGCTTGGCGAACGGGTGCGAATTCGCATCGGCAACCTGACGATGACCAACCACCCGATCCACCTGCACGGCTACGAGTTCATGGTGACCGGCACCGACGGTGGCTGGACCCGTGAGAGCGCCCGTTGGAACGAGGTCACGACGGACGTGGCCGTCGGGCAGATGCGAGCCGTGGAGTTTCTGGCGGACGAGCCCGGCGACTGGGCGTTCCACTGCCACAAGAGCCACCACACGATGAACGCCATGGGGCACGAACTGGCCACCATGATCGGCGTGGACCACACCGGCATCGCCAAGGAGGTCAACAAGCTCATCCCCGACTACATGGTGATGGGCGAGCGCGGCATGGCCGACATGGCGGAGATGGAGATGCCCATTCCCGACAACACGCTGCCGATGATGACCGGGCAGGGTCCGTTCGGTCCGGTCGAGATGGGCGGCATGTTCACCGTCATGAAGGTGCGCGCCGACCAGAAGCGCGGCGACTTCAAGGATCCGGGCTGGTACCAGCACCCCAAGGGCGAGGTGGCCTACGAGTTCACCGGAACGCTCCCCGAGCCCGCCCGTTCGTTCTCCGCGGGTGGCCAATCGATGCCACTCGCCAAGAAGGGCAAGAGCGTTGAGATGCGCGTGCGCAAGCCCACCGGCAACGGCGGGCACAACGGCCATTGATTCCCGATGAAGCCTGGCCAACTCCAATTCATTCATCCACGTCACCACTCTGATTCACCGAGGACTCCCATGAAATCCAAATCCATTGCCCTTGCCATCGCGCTTGCCCTGAGCGCCTCCGTCGCCTTTGCGGGCGGCACCCACGCTGGCGGTCACGGCGACGAGAGCGCCATCGGGGTGCCGGGCGTGGCCGCCAAGGTCACCCGCACGGTCGAAGTCAACATGACCGACAACATGCGCTTCACGCCCGCCAGCATCGATGTCAAGCAGGGCGAGACGGTTCGCTTCAAGGTGAAGAACTCCGGCCAGGTGAAGCACGAGTTCGTGCTCGGCACCGAGAAGGAGCTCAAGGAGCACTACCAGGTGATGCTCAAGAACCCGGAGATGGAGCACGAGGAACCCAACATGATCACGTTGGCCGGCGGCAAGACGGGTGAGGTCATCTGGCAATTCACCAAGGCCGGCAAGGTCGACTTCGGCTGCCTGCAACCGGGGCACTGGGACGCCGGCATGAAGGGCGCGGTGACGGTCGCTAAGGGCAAGGCGCCGGCGGCGAAGGCGGCCGACGGCCACAACCACAAGCATTGAAAGGGGTGACGCGATGAAGCGCCGCGAGATGCTGGTCGCCGGTCTGGCCGCCGCCACGATGGGCGCCCAGGCCAATGCCGCCAAGCCGTCGCTTGAGGTGTGGAAGTCGCCCGAGTGCGGCTGCTGCAAGGGGTGGATGACCCACATGGAGAAGAACGGCTTCTCGATTGGCAAGGTCCACAACGATGGCAACACCGACGCCCGCAAAACCTTGGGCCTGCCACTTCAGGTTGGCTCCTGCCACACGGCGAAGGTCGGACCGTACGCCCTCGAGGGGCACGTTCCCGCGCGCGAGGTGCGGCGGCTTCTGGCCGAGCGCCCGGCGGCCGTCGGCCTGGCGGTCCCGGCAATGCCGCTCGGAAGCCCCGGCATGGACGGCCCCGATTTCGACAACCAGACCCAACCGTACGACGTGCTGCTGGTTCTTAAGGACGGCAGCACCCGTGTTTTCCAGTCCTACCGCTAAGGAGTCACCATGAAGAACGCCATTTCTCTGCTCTCAGTCGCCCTCGTCTTCGCCACCGGCAGCGCCTTCGCCGGCGGTGACCACGGCGGCGGCCACGGCCACGACAAGTCCACGAACACCACTGTGGCCCAGGCGGCTGCCGGTGCCGACATGGTGGACGGCGAGGTGCGCAAGGTCGACGCTGACAACAAGAAGATCACCGTCAAGCACGGCGAGATCAAGAACCTGCAGATGCCGGGCATGACCATGGTATTCCAGGTCAAGGACCCGGCGATGCTCAGCAACCTCAAGGTGGGCGACAAGATCCGCTTCGCGGCTGAAAAGTCGAGTGGCGCCATCGTCATCACCCAGCTCGAAGCGGCGAAGTAAGAACTGCCGGGTGGGGCGCCATACCGCGCCTCACCCCTGAAGCGAGGCATCGACATGCCACACGAGCTGCGCGGAATCGAGCACCAGTCCGCCGAGTTCTACACACAGCTGTTCACGGCCGGGCTGGTGTTCGCGGTGGTAGTCGTCGCCTTCGCTTACTACCTGCACCGCAAGCACGGACACCTGCTCAAACGCCCCCCGCATGACGGCAAGGCGGTGCCACGCAAGCGCAAGCGTCATGGCCGACGACCACGATCCTGACCTTTCCATGGAGTCCAGCTTGAAACACCTGTCATCACGTCCCCATTCTGTCGCGGCGCTTGTTGCAGCCGCCATGGTGGGCACTCCCGCACGGGCAGAGCCATCAACGTGCAGTGGGACGGGCAGGGCGCTTATGAACGTTCGGTGCAAATCGGGGCCGGCAAGCTCGTCGAGGTCTGCACGCGTCTCACGCGGGGCCAGACGATCGCCTGGTCCTTCAAGAGCCTGACGGCGCTCAACTTCAACGTCCACTACCACGAAGGGCAGAAGGTGGTGTTCCCAGAAAAGCGCGATGCAGTGGCCGAGCTGAGCGGCGAACTCAAGGTACCCGTGGACCAAGACTACTGCTGGATGTGGTCCAACAAGGCGGGCGTTGCGACTTCCCTCTCCGTGCGTTTGCAGCGTCAGCCTTGATGGCGTGAACCACGAGCACCCCCTTCAAAGACCTAACGAAATAAATGCGCATGTAGATTCAGCCGCACCGTCTACACGTCTTGCAACGCATTCACACGATGCCGACCTCACTGAGCCGGCAGGGTTGGATGCGTTTTGCGTTTCGTCTGTTTTGGGTGTTGAGCGCGGTGAAGTGCCAAGCGTGTTCGGGCCTTTCGCTTGCCCAAGGTTCTAGCCGAATCCGCGGCATCTGAGAAGGAGTACGAGATGGCCCACCAACAGTACACATCGTGTATCGACGCCTGCGACGCGTGCGCAACCGCCTGCAGTCATTGCGCAACGGCTTGCCTGCAGGAACCAGATGTCAAGGCCATGGCTCGGTGCATCGCGCTTGACATCGACTGCGCCGAGATCTGCAGACTCGCCTCGGCCGCGATGGCGCGTGACAGTGAACATGCGCAAGCGATTTGCCGCCTGTGCGCCGACATCTGCGAAGCCTGCGGTGAAGAGTGCGGCAAGCACCAGATGGACCATTGCCAAGCCTGCGCGCAGGCGTGCCGCCGTTGCGCACAGGAATGCCTTCGCATGGCGCAGGCAGCCCGGACCACGTCGCCAACGGCCCGCTCGGCCGGGCACGCGCACTGACCCGGCCAACAGGAGCAATCTTCCATGAAGCACATCCACCACCATCTGGTTCGACTCGCCTTCGCGAGTGCGATGGCATTCGCCGCCTCGGCGTCTCAGGCTGTTTCACAAGCGCCTGGTGTCGGCCTCACGGCCGGCTACGAGATCGAGTTCATGCAGCTCGCGATCGACCACCACTACACCGCATTGCGCGCCACCGAGAGCTCGCCGCCGGCACCGACACTCAGCGCAATGGGGAGATTTCGCCCATGGAGGGCACATCTCCGACGCCGGGCTTCGCCGCCACCCCGGCGAAGGCCGCGCTCGACGACCTCAAGTCGCTGGCCCGGCGCAACAACCGGATGCAGCGCGAAGAGATCATGACCCTCAAGACGTTCCTGCGCGAGTGGTACGGCATCGACTACCAGCCGCGCGTCCGCCCGGACGGCCGCAAGATGCTTGCCTTGCTCGATCAGGCGAAGCCGGGCGCTGACTTCAACCACGTGTTCCTTGAGGTGCTCAGCCGCCACCACTACACCTTGATGGAGCCGGTGAACGGCTGCATCACCGGAAGCGACTTGCGACATGAAGCCTTGCGCCGCGAATGCTCGAGCATGTGGCACAGCCAGACGGCCGACATCCAGATGATGCGAGAAGAGTTGCACAAGCATTTCGGCATCGCGGACTACCAGCCGTTCAAGGGCCGCGACCCGCTGCGCGAGCCGATGGACACGCCGCGCGGGCAGCACACGGGCAGTTCCCAGGAAGCTCAATGAAAGGCTGGTGTGCCCAAGCTCGACGCACTCGCCGTGGCAATGCACCCACAGACTGCGTGGATAACGCGAAGAATGCTGGACTTTGCCACGGTGGGAAGCTTCACAGTTCCATCACACCAACACTTCCTGATGGAGCTTCAAATGATTGTGTTCAACGTCAACGACATGACCTGCGGCCACTGCGTGGGTGCGGTCACCAAAGCGGTCAAGGCGGTCGAGCCCGGCGCGACCGTCTCGGTCAACCTTGCCAACAAGCGCGTGGAAATCGAGGCGACCAGCGCCGACACGCAGACGCTCAAGTTGGCGATCGAGGAGGCCGGCTACACCCCAGTGGAAGTGGCCGGTGCGTCGCAGCCAGCGGCGGCCCGCGGGGGCAGCTGCTGCGGCACCTGCCACTGAGGCGTGGCTTGACGCCGGTCAAGCAAGCAGGAATGGCAGGGCGCGACGATGGTGGCCATGGCAACCTCCACAACACCCACCGTGACCACCAAATCGCGTTCTCGCTGGTTCCTGCCCCTTGTCGCCGCGGCCTGGCTCGCCGGCGCCGCGGGAGCGTATTTCCTGCTGACCCGGCATTTCGACCATGCCCTGCAGGCACTGCCGTATTTCATCCTGCTGGCCTGTCCGTTGATGCATCTCTTCATGCACCGGCGCCACGGTCACGGGCGGCAGCCACAAGACCCACAACAACACGACCGGTGACAACTGGGCGAGTCGCTCGCCCCATCGGCGGCCTGCAAGACCTGCAGGATTCAGGAGCACGAGATGGACGAGCGAAACACCCCCTCGCGGGGCGCAGCCCCTGCGCCCGCGTCAGGTCCGGCCGTTGATCCCCACGCGGGCCACCGCCAGGGTCATGTACATCCGCAGATGAATCCCCACGGGGGAATGGGTACGCCGGACGCGGAATCTGATGGCTACTACGTGTGCCCTATGCACCCCGAGGTGCGCTCCGACGCGCCCGGTCGTTGTCCCAAGTGCGGCATGAACCTCGTGCGTGACACAGGCGAAGGCCCAAGCGGCGTGGCCCATGGCGCGCAGCCCGCCTCTCAAGCTGATTCCCATACGCACGCGCACCAGCACGCGCATCACGGCCAGAGCGAGGCGCTTGCGGTGCCGTCAATGGCAGTTCCCACTTCCTCCCCTGCCTCGCCGTACGTGCCACCCGTCGAGCGTGGATCACAGCCGGGGGAGCCCCAAGGGACGGTGTACACCTGCCCAATGCATCCGGAGATCCGGCAGGACCGTCCGGGCAATTGCCCGAAATGCGGCATGACGCTGGAGCCGCTGATTCCGGAGGCGACGGCTGACGACGACAACCCCGAGCTGCGCGATTTCTCGCGCCGATTCTGGTGGACGCTCCCGCTGACCGTGGTCGTCACGGTGTTAGCGATGGCCGGACACCGTCTGGGCTGGATGGATCCCGCGCGGCAGAGCTGGCTCGAGCTGGTGCTCTCCTTGCCGATCGTGTTGTGGGCAGGGTGGCCGTTCTTCGCCCGCTGCGCCCAGTCCTTCCGCCACCGCAGCCCCAACATGTGGACGCTGATCGGCATTGGCACCGGCGCCGCATTCCTGTACAGCGTGGTGGCGACCGTGGCGCCGCAGGTGTTTCCTGCAAGTTTTGCGGCTCACGGGCGCATCGGCGTCTACTTCGAGGCCGCGGCGGTCATCATCTCGCTGACCTTGCTCGGCCAGATGCTCGAGTTGCGTGCACGCTCGCAGACGTCGGCCGCCATCAAGTCTTTGTTGGGCCTGTCGCCCAAGACCGCGCGGCGCATCGAGGACGACGGCTCTGAAGCCGATGTGCCGCTGACCCATGTCCACGTGGGTGACCGGCTGCGCATCCGCCCGGGCGAGAAGGTTCCGGTCGACGGCGTGGTGCTGGAGGGTTCCAGCGCGATCGACGAAGCGATGCTCACCGGGGAGCCAGTGCCCGTCACCAAACGCCCCGGTGACAACGTGATCGGCGCGACGATCAACACCTCCGGCACGCTCGTCATGCGCTCCGAGAAAGTCGGCTCGCAGACGATGCTGTCTCAGATCGTGCAGATGGTCGCTCAGGCGCAGCGCTCCAAGGCGCCGATGCAGCGCATGGCCGATCAGGTGGCCGGATACTTCGTGTTGGTGGTGGTGGGGATCGCCTTGCTGTCGTTCTTCGCCTGGGGCATCTTCGGCGGAGAGCAGGGCTGGCAGTACGGCCTCATCAACGCAGTGTCGGTGCTCATCATCGCCTGTCCCTGTGCCCTGGGTCTGGCCACACCCATGTCCATCATGGTGGCCACCGGGCGTGCCGCGACGCAAGGCGTTCTCTTCCGTGACGCCTCTGCGATCGAGAACTTCCGCAAGGTCGACACGATGATCGTCGACAAGACTGGCACGCTCACGGAGGGCAAGCCAGCCTTCGAGCGGGCGCTCGCCGCGGCGGGGACGACCGACGAGGAAGTGCTTCGCCTGGCTGCCAGCCTCGACCAGGGCAGCGAACATCCCTTGGCGCAGGCGATCGTCGATGCGGCGAGGAGCCGCCAGCTCCCGCTCGCCGCCGCTGTCGATTTCGAATCGTCCACCGGCATCGGTGTGCGCGGCACGGTGGAAGGCCGCCGGCTGTCACTCGGCAACACCGCGCTGATGGAGCAAGATGGCGTCGACGTGTCGGTGCTGCGCTCGCAGGCGGAGCAGTTGCGAGA
The DNA here is from genome assembly GCF_024700055.1 of Rhizobacter sp. J219. Lineage (GTDB taxonomy): Bacteria > Pseudomonadota > Gammaproteobacteria > Burkholderiales > Burkholderiaceae_C > Rhizobacter. The sequence continues at coordinate 1,108,332 of NZ_JAJOND010000001.1, read as the reverse complement.
ACACGGCAGCAGCGTGATGTTCCTCGCCCGTGACCGTCAGCTGCTCGGGCTGCTCGCCGTGGCGGATCCGATCAAGGCGAGCACCCCGGAAGCGCTGCAAAGCCTGCACGACGCGGGCATGCGGGTGGTAATGGCCACCGGCGACGGCCTGACAACCGCGCGCTCGGTCGCCCAGAAGCTGGGCATCGACGAGGTGCATGGCGAGGTCAAGCCCGCTGACAAGCTGGCGCTGGTCGATCGGCTGCAGCGCGAAGGACGCGTCGTCGGCATGGCTGGCGACGGCATCAACGACGCACCGGCGCTGGCCAAGGCCGACGTCGGCGTGGCGATGGGAACCGGCACCGACGTGGCGATGAACAGTGCCCAGGTGACGCTCGTCAAGGGCGACCTGCGTGGCATCGCTCGTGCTCGGGAGATTTCCGAGAGCACCGTCGCCAACATGCGGCAGAACCTCGGCTTCGCGTTCATCTACAACGCGTTGGGCGTGCCGCTTGCGGCCGGCGTGCTGTACCCGTTCACGGGCTGGTTGCTGTCGCCCATGATCGCAGCGCTGGCCATGAGCCTGTCGTCATTCAGCGTGGTGACGAACTCGCTTCGCTTGCGCTCAAAGCGTTGATTTGAGCCACGGTAAACGCCTTGCCCCGCGACCGCGGCACCCCAAGGAACCGTATCCAAACCAGCAAGAAGGAGTTCGACATGGACCACAAAGCTCATGCCCACGCCGAGCACGGTGAAGCCGCAGGCGCCGGGACTGCCCATGGCGGTTCGTCCAGCCAGGCATATTGGATGTTCGCGCTCAATCTGGCCTTGAGCCTGATTCCGATGTACCTCGCCATGTTCACCATGATCGACGGGTGGAGCGACTTTCGGAACAACGTGAACATGCTCTACATGGCGCTGACCATGCTGGCCCCGATGGGCATCATCATGCTGGCAACCATGGGCACGATGTATGGCAACAAGCGGCTCAACGTGGCGCTCTATGTCGGCTTGGCGGTCCTGTTCGCCGCTTCGCTGTTGGCAACACGCCGCCAGGCGCTGGTCGACAACCAGCAGTTCGTCGACTCGATGATCCCGCATCACTCGGGCGCCATCCTCATGTGCCGAGAGGCCAAGCTCACCGACCCGGAGCTTCGCAAACTTTGCGATGACATCGTCAAGGCGCAACGCGCAGAGATCACCCAGATGGAGGCGATCGCCGCGCGCCTGCGTTCAGGCAAATAGCCCAACGTGGACGGCCTCTGAGGCGCTTCTCACTAGCGCAGGTGCCCATCGCATGACCGGATTGTCACGTAGCCGACAGCGTCCCGTGGGGAGCGACTCCCTAGAGTAACTGGCATGGTGGCCCGTCGGCCGCTGCACGTCATCAAGGAGCGCTCCATGTCCAAGCACTTTCACTTTCTCGCCACGGCCGTTGTTGCCTTCGCGTCCATCACCGGGTCGGCTTACGCTGCTCATCCCAACGTGGATAGCTTCGACGGCATGAATCGGCTTCCCGCAACACATTCGCAGTTGCCACAGCGTCAGAGCGACAGCGACGCGGCGACGCACGCCAACTCCTCGGGCATCGATCGGTACGACGGGATGAACCGTCGCGAGGCCGCGAACACGGCGTCAAGCCACGGGGACGACGAATCGCACATTCACGTCAGCCCAACGAAGCGTGATCGCCGCGACGGCATGATGCCGGCCAAGCAGCGCTGAGCCTAGCGAGACAGTCGGTCGGCGTGCGGCGAGACGACAGGCCGATTCCCTTGGCCGGGGCGGAATCGCGCTATAACGGCGTCAGGACGCGGACGCCACATCGGCCGACCGCATGATGGATCGGCTCGTTGGCCACGCATGGATTCAGGCGTGCGAGACGATCGCCAGATCGTTTGCCACGGGACCGGGGGACCATGTCGCAGCCACTTTCATTGCTCATCGATCGCTGGAAGGCGGACGAACACGCCACGCATCGCACCTGGTTCCTGTGGGAAGAACGACTGAAGAACTTTCGGTCGATTCGACGTGGTATCGGTCAGGTAGTGCGTGAGGTCGAGGCAGGAACATTCGGGAACGCCTACCGGGGCTCCTCTTTGGAGACGGTCGTCGGATCCATCGCCGAGCAGCGGCAGATCTTCAAGGGCGCAGACCATGCTTTTCTGTGGAAGCCGAAACTGCGCATTCCCGACATCTACGAAAACCCGGTGAATCAGCGTGCGTTCGGCCAGTTGCTCCATGCATGCGACTGTTGCGACAACGCAGAGGCACTCGTGGAGGCGGTAAACCGCATCGATGCACTCAAGATCAAGGGGCTCGGTCCGGCCGTAGCGAACCTGCTGTACTTCATCCATCCGACCTTCGTGTTGCCGTTCAACACCGCCATCGTCAACGGCTACAACGCCGTGACGGGCAGCAATGTCAAGCTCGGACGCTGGGACCACTACCTGTCGATGCGCGAAGGCGCGATGAGGCTGAACGCCACCTACCGGCATCAGTTGTCCAACGATTTGGGCGCCATCGCCGGCCTGCTGTTCGACATTGGCAGTGGCCGCTACTCGGCGCCACCACGTGGAGACGATGCCCAAGGACTGGCAGCGTGGGAAGAGGACCTGTCGCGGGTGCGAGAAGAGTCCGCCGCGGCGGCGAAGCAGTGGGCTGCGGCGCGCGAGAGCGACACCACCCACACCCAGATCCAAGGGTGGCTGCGCGATCTGGGCAAACGCCTGGGATTCTCCGTGTGGATCGCATCGAACGACCGCGGGCGGGCGCATGAGGGCGGGCAGTTGGGTGACGGTTGCCTGACCGAGTTGCTCCCGGGCGCCATGGGAAGCGCCGACGCGGTGCGGCTGATCGACGTGGTGTGGGTCGAGCCGTCGACGCGGAAAGTGGCTGCGGCCTTCGAGGTGGAACACTCCACGTCCATCTATTCTGGGATCGTGCGCATGCTGGACCTGGCACTCGGAACCGAGGTCGGCGCGGCCAGCACCTTGTTCCTGGTCGCCCCCGATAACCGGCGTGACGATGTGGCAGCCCAGCTTCGTCGCCCGGCGTTCTCTCGAGTGTCGGAGCTCGGCATCCGCTATCTGCCGTACAGCCAGCTCCAGCAGCACCGGGACGCCATTGCCCGGTTCGGCAGCGGCCTCAAACCGGTCCTGGAGATCTCCCAGTTGCTGTGAGCGCGGGAGAGGCGAGAAATGTCTGGCCGTCTCCCGTGCCTGTGACCCTTGCGCGGTAAGGCGTTTTATTTGGATGCTTGACTCTCCCATTGTGGGAAGCTTAAGACTTCGTTTCATGCCGACAAGACGGCCATGAAAGGACTCCGATGAACACCGCCACCTTGCTGCACCCAGCCGTGCCCACACGCGAATGGTCTTTCCCTGTGGAAGGCATGACCTGCGCCTCCTGCGTGCTGCGCGTCGAGAAATCGCTCGCCGCCGTGCCCGGAGTCGCAGATGTGACGGTGAACCTGGCCACCGAGGCTGCGACGGTGCAGGCCGACGCATCGGTCAAGCCCGAGGCGCTACAGGCGGCCATCGAGAAGGCCGGCTACAGCGTGGCCGCGCAGACGCTGGAGTTGCAGATCGAGGGCATGACCTGCGCTTCCTGCGTTGGCCGCGTCGAAAAGGCATTGAAGCGTGTGCCCGGTGTCGTGAACGCCGAAGTCAATTTGGCCACCGAGCGAGCCCAAGTGAGGATGGCTGGCAGCGCGGACGCGGCAGCCCTCATCGCGGCCGTCGAAAAAGCCGGTTACACCGCCAAGCCTGCCATTGAAGCAGATCAGCCGTCTTCTGGCCTGGCGTCTTCGCCAAAGCTTCCCGACTGGTGGCAGGTGGCCGTCGCCGCCGTGCTGTCGTTCCCACTGGTCGTCCCGATGGTCGCCGACCTGTTCGGCCTCGACTGGATGCTGCCGGGATGGCTTCAGCTCGCTTTGGCGACTCCGGTGCAGTTCTGGCTGGGCGCGCGCTTCTACAAGGCGGGCTGGAAGGCGCTGCGCGCCGGCGCCGGCAACATGGACCTGCTGGTGGCACTCGGCACGAGCGCCGGTTACGGCCTGAGCGTGTACCAGTTGTGGGTGCACAGCGGCCACGGCATGACGCACCTCTATTTCGAGGCGTCTGCGGTGGTGATCACCCTGGTGCTGCTGGGCAAGTGGCTCGAAGGCCGCGCCAAGCGACAGACCACGGAAGCGATCCGTGCGCTCAACGCGCTGCGTCCGGAGCATGCCCGTGTGCGTCGCGCTGGCGTCGATGTCGACGTGCCTGTCGCCGCCGTCAAGGTGGGTGACCTGGTGGTCATCCGACCCGGCGAGCGGGTGCCGGTGGATGCCGAGGTGGTGGAAGGCGCAAGCCAGGTCGACGAGTCGCTGATCACGGGCGAGAGCCTCCCGGTGGCCAAGCACGTCGGTGACAAGCTGACCGGCGGCTCGGTCAACGCCGAAGGCCTTCTCATCGCCAGGACGATCGCGGTGGGCGCCGAGTCGACGCTGTCGCGCATCGTGCGCCTGGTGGAGTCGGCGCAGGCCAAGAAGGCGCCGATCCAACGCCTGGTGGACCGGGTGAGTGGCGTCTTCGTGCCGGTGGTGATCGGTATCGCGGCCATCACCCTGCTGGGCTGGGGGCTCGCCACGGGCGACTGGGAGGCGGCCATCCTGAACGCGGTCGCGGTGCTCGTCATTGCCTGCCCGTGTGCCCTGGGCCTTGCCACGCCGACAGCCATCATGGCCGGTACCGGTGTCGCCGCCCGTCACGGCATCCTCATCAAGGACGCCGAAGCCCTCGAAGTCGCGCACAGTGTGAAGGTGGTCGCATTCGACAAGACCGGCACGCTGACCGAGGGCAAGCCGGAGTTGGTGGCCTTCGAAGCCGCCGATGGTCAGCATGCCGCGCTGCTCGGCACCGCTGCGGCAATCCAGGCGAACAGCGAGCATCCGTTGGCCCGTGCCGTGATGGATGCAGCACGCCGTGACCAGGTCGGTGTGCCGATGGCGAGCGACGTGCGCGCCGTGGCAGGGCGAGGCATGGCCGCCACGGTGCGAGGCCGGGCGCTGCGGCTCGGCAGCACACGCTTCATGGAAGAGCTGCGCGTTGACCTCTCGCCGCTGAAGTCACGCGCGATCGAACTCGAATCGCAAGGCCGGACCGTGTCCTGGCTCGCTGAGGCGGGAGATCGACCGAGGCTGCTCGGCTTGCTCGCCTTCGGCGACGCGGTCAAACCCAGCGCTGCGAAGGCGGTTCGGCGACTGCGTGATCTGGGCGTGAAGACAGTGCTCGTGACCGGCGACAACCGCGGCAGCGCCCGCATGGTGGGCGAGCAACTGGGGATGGACGAGATCGAGTCCGAAGTGCTGCCCGAGGACAAGGCCAACATCGTCGGCCGCTTGAAGCTCGGAGGCGACCGGGTGGCCATGGTGGGCGACGGCATCAACGATGCGCCGGCGCTGGCCGCCGCCGACGTGGGCATCGCCATGTCCACCGGCACGGACGTCGCCATGCATGCGGCAGGCATCACGCTCATGCGTGGCAACCCGGCGCTCGTGGCCGATGCAATCGACATTTCACGCCGCAGCTACGCCAAGATCCGTCAGAACCTCTTCTGGGCGTTCGTCTACAACGTGGTCGGCATCCCGCTTGCAGCCCTTGGCTTGTTGAGCCCCGTGATCGCCGGCGCGGCGATGGCATTCAGCAGCGTGAGCGTCGTCACCAACGCCTTGATGCTGCGCCGTTGGAAAGGAAGCGAAGAATGAAGCACGCCGCGACAGACACCGTGGCCTCCGGTCCCTACAACATCGGGGAGGCCGCCAGCCGCTCGGGCGTCACCGCCAAGATGGTCCGACACTACGAGTCGCTCGGCTTGCTGCCCAAGGTCGGCCGGACCGACTCCGGCTACCGCCAGTACACGGACAAGGAGGTGCACACCCTGCGCTTCATCCGTCGCGGCCGCAGCCTCGGCTTCAGCATGTCGGAGATCTCCGAGCTGCTCAAGCTGTACCAGGACCGGCGCCGCGCGAGCGCGAACGTCAAGAAGATCGCACTCGCCCATGTCGAGGACCTGAACCGCCGCATGGAAGAAATGGCCGCCATGAAGCGCACGCTGGAGCGCCTGGCCGAGTGCTGTCACGGCGACCATCGGCCCGACTGTCCCATCCTCGACGAACTGGCAGATTGACATGCCCGTGATCAAGATCCTGCCGCACCCGGACTACGCGCCCCAGGGTTCCACCATCCAGGCTTTACCGGGCACCTCGATCTGCGAGGCGCTGCTCGAGAACGGGATCGACATCGAGCATGCCTGCGAGATGTCATCGGCCTGCACAACGTGCCACGTGGTCGTTCGCCAGGGGTTCGAGTCGCTCAACGAGATCGAGGAAGGTGAGGAGGACCTCCTGGACCGCGCCTGGGGACTCGAGGCGCAGTCCCGGCTGTCCTGCCAGGCCGTGCTCGCCGATCAGGACGTCACCATCGACATTCCCCGATACACCATCAACCACGCCCGCGAATGAGCCACGAACCCGAGAAGCCTCCTGCAGAGTCAAAGTCGCACTGGGAGGAGGTCTACAACACACGAGCACCGGAGGCCGTCAGTTGGTACGCCCCGCACCTCATGACCTCGCTTGCCTATCTGAAGCGCACGGGAATGCCGCACACCGTGGCCATCGTTGATATCGGCGGGGGCCAGTGCGTGGGTAGGTCAAAGAGGCGGTCAAGTCCGTCGAGCCTGGCACGACCGTCTGGGATCAACTTCGTCAACAAGCACGTCGCACCGAGGCGGCCAGCGGCAATACGCAGGCGCTGAAGTCGGCATCAACGAGGCCGGCTACACCCCATTGGCGGCCGCCCGTGTGGTCCAGCTGGCCCAACCCGCAGCGAAAGTTGCTGCGCCAGCTCCGATCGAGCCGTAGCTTGATGCGCGTCAAACGGCAGGAACGACGAGGCGCGACGATGGACGGGCCATGAGACCCGTACCAACCCAGAGATGCCACCACTTCCCATTCGCGCCGGTCTTTGTATCTGGTGGTGAGGCCGGGCGTCATGTCGACCGATGAAGGGAAGGGTTTTTGAGATTGAGGCGATTTGCCGTCGGTCAGGGAGAATAGGGCTTGTTGGTACTGCTACACGGATTGGGGGAACCCACCGGTACTGGGCCGGTGGGCCGGTGCCCTCGTCTATGCTGCCCGACGAACATGTGGGCCACTGCGCTGTCACGTCGCGTCGTCGGACACCCGCTCCCACGTCTCCTTCGCAACATCCCGCGCGAGGTGGCCGAAGACTTGGTCGCGCACACCATGGTGCCGTCGACCTCGTCGCTGTGGAAAGTTCTGTATCACCACGACTGGCACGGCGAGGCCGAGGCGACAGCGCAGACTCTCCCCGTACTGATGCTGCACGGCAGTGCCGACCTGACGGCGCCCCTGACTGAGGCTCAGAATCTGGCGAAGGGGCGCGCCACCAGGGAGCTGCATGTTCGCGGCGGTGTGGATCACCATCCCTGGCTGCGCGCACCGCGTGACTGCCTGGAACACATCGAGCAGTGGCTTTCGAATTTCAGGGAGCAGCCGCCATGAACGACGTGTCCTTGCCGGAACTTACGGGTATTGGCATGGCCCTAGCTGCAGGCCTGCTCATCGGACTGGAGCGCGGCTGGCATCAGCGTGACCTGCCTGACGGGCACCGAGTGGCCGGTTTGCGCACGTTTGCGCTGATCGGCTTGCTTGGCGGCTTGAGTGGTTTGCTGGCGCAACGATGGGGCGCAAGCATTTTGGTAGGCGTGTTGGCGGTGGTGGCCCTTCTGATCTTGAGCGGCTACATCGTGACGTCACGCATGCACGGCGTCATGGGTTTGACCACGGCCATGGCAGCTATCACCACGTTCCTCATCGGTGTGTTGGCGGCGGGTGGCAGCACGCTGCTCGCCGCTGCCGTCGCGGTGGTGACGGTCACGCTGCTGCAACTCAAGCGACCGATGCACAGTGGTATCGGCAAGCTCACGGAAGGTGAGTTGACCAGTGGCATTCAATTGCTGCTGATCAGTGTCGTCATTCTCCCGGTTCTCCCCGATCGAGGGTTTGGTCCGTTCGCGGCACTGAATCCCTACAAGCTCTGGTGGGCGGTCGTGCTGCTCGCGTCGTTCTCGTTCCTCGGATTCGTCCTGATGCGATGGTTTGGCGCCAAGCGTGGTCTGACTCTCACGGCACTGCTCGGCGGACTGGTGTCCAGCACCGCGACCACGGCGACGCTGGCGCGCTGGTCCAAGGAAGCTCCGCAGTGGCGGCCACTGGCTGCCGGGGGAGCCACGCTCGCTTGCGCGGCGATGTTCGGCCGAATGGCGGTGCTTGTTGGCGTCGCAGCACCAGCGCTCGGCACGGCGACGATCGGAACCCTTGGGGCCATGGCTGTCGCCGGGGCTGCATTCGGAGCGTACTTGACCACTCGCGAGCATGCGAAGGACCTTCCAAACCTCTCGACGCAGAACCCGTTGAAGCTGACCGCGGCCGTGCAGTTCGCGCTGTTCCTCGCAGCGGTGCTGCTTGTCGGCCGGTTCCTTGCAGACCGGTTCGGTGATGCCGGGTTGCTGGTCACTGCGGCAATCTCCGGGCTGGTGGATGTTGATGCCATCACCCTTTCGGTAGGCCGCATGGTTGGTGACAGCGTGGTGGGCCCAGCCGTTGCCGGCCTGGCCGTCTTTCTCGCGGCTGCCGTCAATCAGCTTTCCAAGCTGGGGCTGTTATGGGTGCTCGACAGTCGGTCGCTGGCGCTTAAGGTGCTGCCGGCGTATGTACTGATGGCGCTCGTCGGTGTCGCGACGGCGCTCACACTGCGCTGAGGGGGCCTGCTTTTTGAACGTCGACGGCACGGCAAAGCGTCGGCGTAGAACGCACTCACTTTGTCGGTTAGAGCGCTTGCGTTCCCGCTCCGCGCGCAAACGGGCCGAACCGGAGTCCGTAGTGGGCTACGGAGGCATCGTTGATGCAGATCAAGCTGGATGTGAGACCCCGAAGCTATTCTGAGTTCAAAGAACCCGCAGTGTCTCAATAGCACTTCATCATGTTCAGCGATCGCCGACGTCTCCGCCGATGGGCAGCCCAGGTGCTGCTGGTGTGGCTGTTTGGCCTCGCGATGGGTGTTGCAAACGCCTGCACCCTGGAAGAGTCAACGCACCACCACGCCAACGCGGAAGCTGCGGTCAGTTTGGCGGAACACCACCACGGTGACGAGCAGGATGATTCTGGCAAGGCCAACTGCTTGAACTTCTGCGAGAAGTCGTCAATCGCTGCTCCGCAGCTGAAGGTTGTCGACGACGGCTTGGCTGCGTTCGGCTTAGCACTGACGGCCTTCGACACACTTGCGATATCCGGCCAGTCCCAGCCAACCGTTGACCGGCTGATGGTCAACTCGCCACACCTGCCCGGCGGGCCCCCGCCGCGCATCGCGTTCCAGCGCCTCGCGCTGTGACACGCCCGGGCGCGACGCGGACTTGATCCGCGCTGCGTCTTGCCTTCCGTCCACCCCGCCCCCGTCGCGGCGCTCTTGGTGGCGGTGTCGTCCGTTCCTGTTTCCTTTCCATGTTGTCCTCCCTCATCAGGAGTCTTGCCATGCGCACCACCCTCGTTCTGCTTTCGTCCTTTGTCGCCCTTGCGCTCGGTGCCGCCACCGCGATCGCGCAGGAGCGTCCCGCCGCCGCCCCTGCGGCGTCTATGCCGATGGACTGCAGTTCTGGCGGAATGAAGCACCACGACCACGGCGCCGAGCGAAACGCGCCGTCGACGAAGGCGATGTCATGCATGCCGCAGGCTGCTGCCTCCGGTGTCAAGAGCAAGGCCAAGCCGACCCATGACCACGCAAAGATCCACAAAAACCAGTGACGGCCTCGTCAAACCAACCAGGAGTCTCGCTATGAACCACTCGCAAGAACACAGCAATGGCCGCCCTTCCGGCCCCAATTGGTCCCGCATCAACCAATGGGTGCTGTGGATCGGTCTGGCCTCGGCTGTGGTTTGGATGTTCTACCGCCACAACGCGCACCTTGGGCAATTGCTGCCGTTTTTGATCTTGCTGGCCTGCCCGCTGATGCACCTCTTCGGTCACGGCGGGCATGGTGGCCACGGCGGGCACGGTGGTGGCACGGACGCCAAGCCCAAGGATGAAACCCGACAGCGCCCCCCGGTGACCACGGCGGCCACCAACATTGAAACCAAAGGAGTCTCGAAATGGAAACCACTGAACTCAAAGTCAACGGCATGACCTGCGGGTCCTGCGTCGCATCGGTCACCAAGGCACTCAAGCGTGTGCCGGGCGTGCAGGAGGTCCAAGTCAATCTCGGCAGCGGCATCGCGCGTATCAGCGGCGAGCATGCAGCCAATCAGGTGCCGGCGTTTGTCGCGGCCCTGGGAGATGCTGGCTATGAGGCTGGGCCCGCGACAGGAGCGCCGGCAGCGCACCCGCACCCGACCGGTGGCTGTGGAGCAGGCTCTGCCACCAAGGGCCGCGGCGGCTGCTGCTGCGGTTGAAACGTCATGGCGACATCGAACGTTGCAGCTGCGGCCTCTCTTACGCCAGGTCGCATGGTGACCCGCTACTGGTTTGATGCGCTCTGGCGCGCCACCGCGACGGCCGACACACTGCGCGAGCGTGCGGCCAACATGACAGCTCACGAGGCAGCGGGCATGCCGCCGCTGCTCCACTTCGAGTCCGAGCAGATTGCAGATGGGCGGGATCTCGACCCACCGTCGAACTACCGCCTGCTGCGCGTTACGCGCTGTGGCACCGACGCGCTCGAGAAGCACCTGCGCAAGGGCGCAGCCCCGGTGATCGTGGTCGATCCGCGCGCCGGTCACGGCCCGGGCATCGGTGGTTTCAAGCGCGACTCGGAAGTCGGTATGGCGCTGCTCGAAGGCCACCCGGTTTACTTCGTGGTCTTCGATCCGGAGCCGGTCGATGGGCAAACGATGGGAGCCGTCGTGCAGACGCTGGCGTCCTTCATTGACATCGTCGCCAAGCGTCATCGCGGCAAGGCGCCGATCGTCTACGGCAATTGCCAGGGCGGGTGGGCGATCGCGCTTGCGCTTTCGCATTGTGAGCACCGGGCGGCAATGGCTGTGCTGAACGGCTCGCCGCTGTCGTACTGGGCCGGCGAGCGCGGCATCAACCCGATGCGCCTGCTCGGTGGCTTCACCGGCGGCGTCTGGCCCGCGCACTGGATGTCGGACCTTGGGAACGGTCACTTCGACGGCGCCTGGTTGGTGCAGAACTTCGAGGCGTTGCGCCCCGAAGGCGTATTCAGGAAATACGACACGCTCTTTGCGCAGCCGGAGGCCGAGCACGATCGCTTCCTGGAGTTCGAGCGCTGGTGGAACGGCTTCTACCAGTTGGCACGTGAGGAGATGCTGACCATCGCCGGGGATCTGTTCGTCGGCAACCGCCTCGAGGACGGCGAGATCGTGGTCGACGAGCATTGCCGTGCAGACCTCAAGCGCATCGGGGCGCCCCTGGTGATCTTCAGCTCCTACGGCGACAACATCACGCCACCGCACCAGGCGCTGGGCTGGCTCAAGGAGGTATATGCGACCACCGAGGAATTGGTGGCTGCTGGCCAGCGCGTCGTCTACCTGCTGCACAAGCAGGTGGGCCACCTCGGCATTTTCGTGTCGGCAGGCGTCGCGCGGCGCGAGCATCGTGCCATCCTCCACCACACCGGAACGATCCAGGATCTCGCACCCGGCCTCTACGAGATGGTCCTAAATGAGGAGGGCGTCACCGGCGACGCTGCCACCGGCGCTTGCTTTGAGCCGCGCCGCCTCGAGGATCTGCCGTTCGATGCCAACCCGGCTGGGTTCGACAAGGTGCAGGCGATGTCGGAGGCGAGCGAGCGTGCCTATGCGCAATGGGTTTCGCCGTGGGTTCGCATGGCGGTCACGCATGAATCGGCGCGCCAGTTGCGCGAGCTTCATCCAATGCGAATCAGTCGGCAGGTCTGGTCCGAGAAATCGACTCCAACCCTTGCCTGGTTGCCATGGACGCAGCACTGGCTCGAACAGTGGGGCGCGCACGACGCGGATCGCACTGCCAACCCCTGGTACCAGCTGGAACGCGTCGGCGCGGATGCGTACGCCCAAGCCTTGGAGTCGTGGCGCACAAGCCGCGACCTGTTTGCCGAAGTTGTATTCCAGCACCTCTATGCGAGTTGACTGGTCGACCAAACGCCACGAGGAGCCCACCATGAGAACCATCTTGTTGCAGGCTCAGTGCTGGCGTTTCGCGGCCACGACGTGGCTGTTGCTGCTGCTGATCACCATGCTGAGCCCGGCGCTGGCACAGAGCCGACTGGAGCGCTCCGGCGTCACCCTCTACTGGGGGTTGGTACCTGCCGCCGTCGTGGCGGACACGCACGCGCTCGCGGAACTCCACGGCGGTCCGCCCAGAGGCGGCGGTCAGGTTCACCACCTCGTTGTTGCGCTCTACGACAGCGCAAGTGGCCGTCGAATCGAGGACGCGGTTGTGCGCGCGCAGATCAGCGAAGCCGGCATCGTCGACGAGCCCGCGAAGTACCTGGTGCCGATGAAAGTCAACGACCAGGCCAGCTACGGACAGGTCTTCGGCGTCGCCAAGGACGGACCGTACCGGTTCCGACTTTGGATGCGGCTGCCACCGCGGACCGAGGAGATCGAGTTCAAGTTCGAGGCCTGGTCGCCGCACCGCTCCGAGCGGTGAGGCAACCCGCGTTGATCGCCAGTCAGCCGGCTCTCGCAAAGAAATCGGAAGGTTGCCCCGTGGAAATCATCGATCTTTCCGGCCGCAGAGGCCTCGTGGTCGGAGTGGCCAACGCCGACAGCCTGGCTTGGTCCGCGGCGCAGCACTTCCGCAATGCCGGCGCTGAGCTGGCGGGCCGCCGCCGATTGCGCGGAACCGGTGACAACGTTCTGCAGCGATGCGATGGCCGGCCTCGCATCCGATGCGCGACCGACCCCCAAACCCACGCGTCCTGCGAGACGCATTGACCGACAGGAGAAAAACCATGGCCATTAAGGAAGTTGTGCTCTGCGGCGCCGTCCGCACCCCCATCGGCACCTACGGCGGCGCGATCAAGGATGTCTCCGCCAGCGACCTCGGTGCCGCCGTGATCCGCGAGACCTTGCTTCGCAGCGGGCTGGCCGGGTCGCAGGTGCAGTCCCTCGTGATGGGCAACGTTATCCAGGCCGGCAATCGAATGAACCCGGCTCGCCAGGCGGGCCTTGCGGCGGGGCTGCCGGTCGAGGTTCCCGCCTTGACGGTCAACCGAGTGTGCGGATCGGGGGCGCAGGCCGTCGTGAGTGCCGCTCTCGAGGTGACGGCTGGTCTGGTCGACTGCGCGGTGGCGGGCGGCATGGAAAACATGGACCGCGCACCCTATCTGCTGCCTCAGGGGCGCTGGGGCGCGCGCATGGGCGACGTGACGCTCTTCGACAGCATGCTGCTTGACGGGCTGCACGACGCCGTCAGCGGGCAGCATTCCGGCTGGCACACCGAGGATCTGGTGACTCGGTTCGGCATCTCGCGCGAGGACCAGGACCGCTGGGCGCTACGCTCGCAGCAGGCGTTCTCGACGGCGCAAGCAGCCGGCAGGTTCGACGCCGAAATCGTCTCCTTGCAAGTGCCTGGCCGCAAAGGCCCGGTGCCGTTCGCGCGCGACGAGCACAACCGGCCGGACACGACGATGGAGTCGCTTGCGCGGCTCAAGCCCGCGTTCCGCAAGGAGGGCACCATCACCGCGGGCAATGCGCCCGGTCTCAACAGTGGTGCGGCGGCCATGGTTGTGGCCGAGCGGGGCTGGGCCGAGCGCCAGGGGCTCCAGCCCCAGGCGCGTCTGGCGGCCTTCGGCATCGGTGCTGTTGACCCGAATTTCTTCGGGCTCGGGCCGCTACCGGCTGTGCGCCAAGCGCTTGAGCGTGCCGGCTGGGCAATCGGAGACGTCGACCGGGTGGAGATCAACGAGGCCTTCGCAGCCATCGCGCTCGCCTGCCAGCGCGAACTCGGCTTCGCCGAGAACATGGTCAATGTCGAGGGCGGTGCCATTGCCCACGGGCACCCGATCGGAGCGACCGGAGCGGTGCTCACCACGCGGCTGCTGCACGCGATGCAGCGCGACGGCCTGCGCCGCGGCATCGTGACGCTGTGCATCGGCGGCGGGCAGGCCGTGGCGCTGGCGCTCGAGCGGATCTGAGCAATGCCCGCCAGCCTGATCACGCAGGAGCTTGACCCATGTGCAGCACCCGGGTTGAGACTTGTGGCTCGGGAGTCGACGCGGCCCTGCGCCGCCGGAGAACTGCGATGCGATTGATCGACTGTGCGCGACAGGCTGGCGTGACGACGGACACGCTGCGCCACTACCTGCGGGTCGGCTTGGTGGAGGTCGAGGACCGTACAGACAACGGCTATCGAACATTCTCGGAGCGCAGCGTCGCGCGCGTGCGCTTCATCCGCGGCGCGCTGGCCTTGGGTTTCACACTCAAGGACGCTGGCGAACTCATCGAGATGGGGCAGCGCGGCGAACTGCCATGCTCGCGGGCACGCACGTTGCTCGACCAACGCCTCGCAGAGCAGGGGCGACAGCTGGACGACATCGTGCGCCTGCATCGGCGCATGCAGCGGGCGGTAGCCGACTGGAAGAGGCGCCCCGACGGCGTGCCGGACGGCCACTCGGTATGTGGCCTCATCGAGGGTTTCGCGGCGAACCCGGTTTTGGCCGCGCGACGCGACCGCGGGGCCGCCGCTCCGAAGAGGGGCGAGGGATGAGCCACGTCGCCGATACGGCTCACCCGCTCCGGACGCCGGAGCCCGACCGCGAACCGTTGGTTCGGCAGGCCATCGCGCTCTTGCAGGCCTGGACGGCGGAAGCAACTCCGGCCCTCGTCTGGGACGCGACGTCCGTGGTCGACCGGCATGGCCTCGACCATCTCCCCGGGCACCGCACGACGCCAATCGTTGCGGCGATCATGGCTGCTGCGGGCGCGACGATGCCGCACTTCTCGCTGCCAGCCGGCTCGGAGGCTTGGAGCACCGCCGACGCCATGGCGACGCTCACCGGGGTGGAGCACGATCGTGCGGCCGCGGCCGGTATTGCCTCGCGCCTGGGCGCCTGCATCGTCCGTGCGGCCCCAGCCGGCGTGGAAGCGAACCTGTCTTGGAGTTCCGGTGCGGATGACGCCCATCTGGTGGCGTCGGTGCTGGCGCGCAGGATCGCTGCTGGCGTGGGGCACCTGCTCGTCAACGTGGCCGTGGGACGAGGTGCCAGGGTGCTCGACGACGCGCGTTTCCATCGACTGCAGACCGCGTTCATGGCTACCGGCTCGGCGGTCGGCCTGCAGGTCCATGTCACCCGTTCCGTCGGGTCACAGCCGGTGGGTCTGGGCGTCGGCCCGGCGCCCGAGGCGCTGGACGTTTTGGCCGTGCTGCGGGGCGCCGCGGCGGCGCCGGTTGATCTGCGCATGCACGCCCTTGTCGAAGCCGGTCAACTGCTCGAGCTGAGCGGCGTGAGCTGCCCTGGGCACGGTGAGCTCGACGCCTGGCGACTGCTCGACAGCGGCGCCGCGTGGGGGCGCTTCCAGACCCTGTGCGAAGCCCAGGGCGGGCTGCGCACGCCAATCCTCGCGCCCGTCGCTGAAACCATCGCAGCCGAACGTACGGGCCACGTGAGGTCGCTGGACGGCGCACACGTGCAGCGCGTCGCGGTGCTGGCCGGTGCACCGCGCGGGAGCGGTGCCGGCGTCGTGCTGCACACACGGATCGGCGAGCACGTCGACCAGGGGCAACCGCTGTTCACCGTCCACGCTGCGAGCCAGACATGCCTCGCGGCAGTTATGAGCGAGCTGCGACGCGCACCGTTGATCGTCGTCGGTGAAGACTCGACAGCGGCCTTCGCCGACTCACAAGACTCGCACCTGAAGACCTGAAGGGACAAACCGATGGAACACTTGACAACGCTCCCTCGGCCCGCGCCTGCCGACCTGCATGCCCCGGCGCTGCGCATTCTGCGCCGCTTGCTGGCCGGGATCGAGCGACCACCGGGGCTGAGGCTGGGCGATGCGCTGTTGCACGAACTCGAGTCCCATCCCGAGTACACGCTCGTGATTCGCGACCCGGCGCTGCTGCGTCGTCTCGTGCTCCGGCCGGATCCTCTGCTGCTGGCCGACGCCTACTTCCGAGGCGTCATCGATGTCGAGGGTGACCTGTACAGCGCTCTGGGTCTGAAGACCCACTTCGAGACGGTCTCGCTGTCGTGGCGCGACAAGCTTGCGCTGGTACGTGACGCGTTGATGTTGCGGGTCTCCGACCAGAACGGCTTGAAGCCGGTCGGGGGGCTGGCTTCGCGCGTGGCCCGGCGATTCGCGTATCGCCATTCACGCAAAACCGACCAGGCGGCGATATCGTTCCACTACGACGTGTCCAATGCGTTCTACGGCCTGTGGCTGGATGCCGAGCGGGTCTATTCCTGCGCGTACTTCGAGACGCCCGGGGACTCACTCGAGCAGGCCCAGCGCAACAAGCTGGAGCACATCTGCCGCAAGCTGCGCCTGCAGCCCGGCGATCGGCTGCTCGACATCGGTTGCGGCTGGGGCGCGCTGGTGTGCTGGGCGGCGCGCCATCACGGCGTTCGCGCACACGGCATCACACTGAGCCAACGGCAGCTCGAATACGCACGCGAGCGCATTCAGGCCGAGGGTCTGCAGGACCTTGTCACGGTCGAGCTTCGCGACTACCGCGATCTCGACGGCACGGCAATCTACGACAAGGTGTCCAGCGTCGGCATGTTCGAGCATGTCGGCCTGGCGAACTTGCCGGACTACTACGCCGCGGTCCAACGCGTGCTGCGGCCGGGCGGGCTGTTCCTCAACCACGGCATTACCCACGATGAGGAGGGCTGGAACAGGACTCTCGCGAGCGATTTCATCAATCGCTACGTGTTCCCGGACGGCGAACTCGACTGCGTCAGCAACATCCAGCTTGGCATGGAGCGCGCCGGCTTCGAGATCCACGATCTCGAGGGTCTGCGCCCCCACTACGCGTTGACGCTACGGCACTGGGTGCAACGGCTGGAGGCGCGCCGTGACGAAGCGCTGCGGGAAGTCGACGAGGTGACCTACCGCATCTGGCGTTTGTACATGGCGGCTTGTGCGCTCGAGTTCGAGGCGGGAGGTACGGGCATCTATCAGATCGTCGCCTCGAAGCGCGCTGGCGGAGCGTGGCCCGTCCCCCTGACACGCCGCGATCTCTACCGTGGATGAGAAGCCATGGTCGTCTCCTTCTCCGCCGGTGACAGGTGGCTCGCAATCGGACCTCTCGACCGGGGCCTTTGCAGCCCTGCTTGCGGCGGGGGCGGCGGTGTCGATGGCCTACGGCGTCACGCTGCCGCTGCTGCCCGCGCTGGTGGAGCGCACGGGGGGCCTCTCGGCAGCCGACGTGGAGAACCACACGGGCTGGATCACCGGCGTGTACACGCTGGTGCTGTTCCTGTTCGCACCCGCCTGGGGAGCGCTCGCGGATCGGATCGACCGACGCTGGGTGCTTGCCGCCGGACTGGCCGGCTCGAGCGTGGCGCTGTGGGTCTTGACCATGCCCCTCTCGATGCGCGGGCTCTATGGGATGCGTGCGGTTGCCGGCCTGACGTCGGCGGCGGTGCTCCCGGCGGTGTTCGCCTACGTCGTCACCGCGTCTGCGCCGTCTCGCTTGCAGCGCCGCTTCGCTTGGGTCGCGTCGGCCACTGCACTGGGTTTCCTGGTGGGACCGGCACTCGGCGACGGGCTGACCGTTCCGATACGCGCCGCCCGCGGCGATGCCGCGTTCACCGCGCTACCGTTGGACGTTGTCGCCATTGTCGGATTGCTGGCTGCGGTGGGGGCGCTCGGCCTACCCCCCACCCGCACCATGGTGCCAGCGCCCGGCAGTGCGCGGCCCGGCGACGAGCGGCGCATCGTCCGCTCACTGCTGCTGACGGCCGTCGTCGTGCTGGCGATCACGGTGGCGGAGGTCGGCGTGACGTTGGCGGCGCGCCGCGCGCCGGCCGCCGGTGCGATGCCCGTGTCGGTGTACTTCGCGCTGTGCAGCGCCGTGATGATCGCCGTGCAATTCTGGGCCTTGCCGCGTCTGGAGCGAAGAATGGGCGAGCCGCGTCTGGTCGTCGCCGCGCTCGCGGTGCTCTCGGCAGGTGTCAGCTTGCTGGCTGTCTCAAGCGGGGGCTTCGTTACCGCCACCGCCTTCGTGCTGGCGGCTGCCGGGATTGGCGTGCTCATTCCGTCGCTGGCCGTGCGTATCTCGAGCGCAGCCGGTGTGCGGCAAGGCTGGGCCATGGGCCGGCAGGCCGCGGCGGCCAACCTGGGGCAGGCCATCGGCGCAGCGGCCACGGGCAGCCTGTTTGCGCTGGCTCCACCACTGCCGTTCCTTGTTGCGGGTGGGCTGGCCGTTCTCGCAGCCGGCGCGGCAGCATGGGAGGGCGCCGCGCGCCCCGCGCCGTGAACCCCACTCCACACCCTTTCAACGGCCTGGCACACGACGGCAGGGCACGTTTCCATTCATCGATCGGGGACGGGAGGACCCACCTGTTTTGTTCGGGGCACTGCCTGAGCGAGTTCCAGCTCAATCCGGTGCGATACGTCGGGGCGTCCGATGCGGCGCCAATTTCCACGCTTTATTCCACGCCAATTTCCACGGTGGTACGCGCTGCACCGACAGGGCTGGGCGGAACTACTAGTTCTGCAACGCCGGCTGCCAGCGCACCTTCGAATCGACGGCGCCCTCGGGCCAGATCCCGATTCCGTGGAGGAGTGTTTTTATGAACAAGAAGCAGATGTTCTCGCTTTGGTACGTGCTGGCTGCCCTTGTGGGCATGCTCCTGTTGCAGGAGTTCTTCGTTCCCCGGCACACGCAGACGCTGGCCTATAGCGAGTTCAAGCAGGCGCTGCTAGCGGGCAAGCTCGACGACGTGGTGATCGCCGACGGCATCGTGACCGGCAAGCTGCGTGCAGAAGGGCTGGACCAGATCCTGCCGAAGGACAAGCTCGAAGCGCTTAAGCGCGCAGGAGGCGAACACGGCTTCGCGACGGTGCTGGTCAACGATCCGGGCCTGGTGGCGCAGCTCGATGCCGCCAAGGTGCGCTACGGCGGCGTGCGTGAGAGCAAGTGGCTCGGCGCGCTGATCTCCTGGGTCGCACCGGCGCTGGTGTTCTTCGGCGTCTGGTGGTTCCTGATGAAGCGCGTGGGCGGCGGGATGGGCGGTATGGGCCACGGCATGTTGGAGATCGGCAAGAGCAAGGCCAAGGTCTACATGCAAACGCAGACAGGTGTCACGTTCAAGGACGTCGCCGGCATCGACGAGGCGCGCGAGGAACTCATGGAGATCGCCGAGTTCCTTAAGAACCCGGATCGGTACAAGCGCCTGGGCGGCAAGATCCCCAAGGGTGTGCTGATCGTGGGTGCGCCCGGCACCGGCAAGACGCTGCTGGCCAAGGCGGTCGCCGGCGAGGCCGGCGTGCCCTTCCTGTCGCTAAGTGGTTCGGAGTTCGTCGAGATGTTCGTCGGCGTCGGCGCGGCGCGCGTGCGCGACCTGTTCGAGCAGGCGGCGGCCAAGGCCCCATGCATCGTCTTCATCGACGAGATCGACGCACTCGGCAAGGCGCGCGGCGTCGGCCTCTCCGGCGGCCACGAGGAGCACGAGCAGACGCTCAACCAGCTGCTCGCCGAGATGGACGGCTTCGACACCAACCGCGGCGTGATCATCCTCGCCGCGACGAACCGGCCCGAGGTGCTCGACCCGGCGCTGCTGCGGCCGGGCCGTTTCGACAGGCACGTCGCGATCGACCGGCCCGACCTGATCGGACGGCGGCAGATCCTGGAAGTGCACGTGAAGAACGTCAAGCTGGCGCCGTCCGTCGACCTCGCCGTGCTCGCGGCGCGCACGCCCGGCTTCGCCGGCGCCGACCTGGCCAACCTCGTCAACGAGGCGACGCTGCGCGCCGCCAAGCGCGACAAGGACGCGGTAGACATGCAGGACTTCGAGGAAGCGCTGGACCGGATCGTCGCCGGTCTCGAGAAGAAGAACCGGGTGATGAACCCGACCGAGCGCAAGTTCGTCGCCTACCACGAGGCCGGACACGCCCTGGTAGCCGAGATGCGCAAGAACGCAGACCGCGTGACCAAGGTGTCGATCATCCCGCGCGGCATCGCGGCGCTCGGCTACACGCAGCAGTCGCCGACCGAGGACCGCTACCTGTTGCGCCGCAGCGAGCTGCTGGATCGGCTTGACGTGCTGCTTGCCGGGCGCGTGGCCGAGCAGCTGGTGTTCGAGGACGTCTCGACCGGCGCGGAGAACGACCTGCAGCGTGCCACCGACATGGCGCGCCACATGGTGACGCACTACGGCATGAGCGATGCACTCGGCCTGGCAACCTACGACGCGCGGCCCGCGCCGCTGTTCCTGAACGGCCCGACACTGCCCGAGCCGCGCACCTTCAGCGAGCGCACCGCCGAAGCGATCGACGGCGAGGTACGCCGGCTGCTCGACGAGGCGCGCGATCGAGTGACGCAGACACTGCGGGCGAACCGCGAGACGCTCGAAGCGCTGGCCGCTCTGCTGCTGGAGAAGGAGGTCGTGGACCGGACGATGCTGGACGGCCTGATGGCGTCGACGGCTGCTCCGGCTCAGCTGCGCGTGGCTGCCGTGGCACTGTCGCCGGCGGACGGTGCATCGTGAGCACGCGCCGCGAGCTTCTCCGTCTGGCTGCCGCAGCGGTTCCACTGGCCGCGCTCGCCGTGCCGGGTGTTCGTGCCCAACCGTCGGAGGGGCGCGAGATCCTCGACAAGGTCGAGAAGCTGCTGTGGGGCAGCACGGTGCAGGGCGAGTACGAGATGACGATCACCACGCCACGCTGGCAGCGCACGCTCGGCCTGCGCCTGTGGATGGATCGGCCGCGGCGCTCGTTCGTGCGCATCCTGTCGCCGGCAAAGGAGGCGGGGATCGGCTCGCTGCGCATTGGTACCGAGATGTGGAACTACCTGCCCAACGTCGAGCGCATCGTCAAGATTCCGCCGTCGATGATGCTGCAGCCATGGATGGGCTCGGACTTCACGAACGACGACCTCGTGAAGGAAAGCAGCATCCTTGAGGACTACACCCACAAGGTGCTCGCCACGGTGCAGCTCGACGGCGAGGCGGTCGTGCAGGTAGAGGCCGTGCCGAAACCCGACGCGGCGGTGGTGTGGGGTCGCATCGTCTACTGGGTGCGGCGCGCCGACACGATGCCGTTGAAGCAGGAGTTCTTCAGCGAGCGCGGCGAGCGCGTGCGGGTTTTGTCGTTCACCGACGTGCGCAAGGTCGGCGGGCGGGTCATGCCGACCCGCTGGGACATGCGGCCCGATGCCAAGCCCGGCAACTCGACCGCGGTGGTGCTGAAAGACGCCGTGTTCGACCGGCCCGTGGACGACGAGATATTCAGCCAGCGCAACCTGCAGAAGCGATAGGTTCAAAGTCTTCCCCGGCAACCAACCCGGGGCCAAACCGCGTACTCACCTACATCGTCATGACCTTACCCACCTCGACATCCAGAACCTCCACGTGGTTGCTGACGGCCTGCGGCGCATGGCTGATCGCCCTGGGTGCGTATTTCGTTTTCGTGCGTCCCGCACTGTTGCCGGAGGACCCTCGCTTCATCGGCACGCCACTGGAGCGGCTGCGTGAGGCGGCACCAGGCCTGGAGGCCTGGTTGCACATCGTGTTCACGGTGATGGGTGGCTTCATGGCGGGCGCGGGCGTGCTGACCGTGTTCCTGGCGCGAACCGCCGTGCCCGCGCGGCTGCGCGGCACCGGGTGGGCCATCGCGCTGGCAGGGTTGCCCACGGTCGTCTTGATGAGCGCGATGAACTTCGCCCTGCACTCGGACTTCCGCTGGGTCCTGATGCTGCCGGCGCTGCTCTGGGTGGCGGCCGTGATCGCGTACGCGCGAAAGACCTGACGTTGATCGTTCGATGACCTGCCACTCCAACCGACACACACCATGAACCACAAACTTCCCTGGGTCGCCGAGCGCGTGCGGCTGTTCCGTGAAAGCGATGCCGACTTCGCTCGCTGGGCGCGCGGGTTCGGACCCATCGTGCACAACGACCAGACTCAACTGCGCGTGCACGATCTCGCACAGGTGCTGGTCGCCGGCGGCAAGGCGGGCGACACGGCCAGCGTCTACCGCACGCTGTGGGCGGCGGACCGTCTCGCGGCGGCCGGCATGTGGCTGACCGTGCACATGACTTACGCCGACAAGGTCCATCCGGACGGGAGAGAGATGGCGCCCGAGGACTTCAAGGGAACGCCCGAAGGCCACACGGGCGGCTCGCTGAACATCGTGCCGGCCTACGTCGGCTACCTGGCCGCGAACGCGCTCAGCGGCCTGACGCGCGGCTGGCTGATGGGGCAGGGTCACTGCGTGGCGGGGATCGACGCCTGCAATCTGCTCGTCGGCAACATGACGCCGCGGCACGCCGAACGCTACGACCGAAGCGAGAGCGGGCTGACGCGCTTTGCCCGCGACTTCTACAGCTACGCGATCGATGCGGCCGGGCGGCCGGCCTCGCCGCTGGGCAGCCACGTCGGGCCGAACACCGCCGGGGGCCTGTCCGAGGGCGGGTACCTCGGCTTCGCGGAGCTGCAGTACGTGCACATGCCGCTGCCGGGCGAGCGGCTGGTGGTGTTCCTCAGCGACGGTGCCTTCGAAGAGCAGCGCGGCAGCGATTGGGCACCGCGCTGGTGGCGCGCCGAGGACTGCGGCTTCGTCGCTCCCTTCATGATCCTCAACGGACGCCGCATCGAGCAACGCAGCACGATGCAGCAGCAGGGCGGTCAGGAGTGGTTCCAACAGCACCTGCGCCTGAACGGCTTCGACCCGATGGAGATCGACGGCACCGACCCGGCCGCGTTCGCGTGGGCCGTGCATGCGATGGAGGAGCGGCTCGCGGCCTGCGCGGCAGCTGTCGCCACCGGCAGCATCCAGTACCCGGTGCCGCTGCACTACACCGTCGCCGACGCACCGAAGGGCTTCGGCTTTCCCGGTGCGGGGACGAACGCCGCCCACAATCTGCCGCTGGCCGGCAATCCACGCATCGACGCATTCGCGCGGCAGCAGTTCAACGAGGGCGCGCGTGCGTTGTTCGTGCCAGCTGGCGAACTCGACGAGGCGGTAGCCGTGCTCTGCCGTCATCGGGACCAGCAGCGCCCGCTCGAGCGCGACCACGCGCTGGCGCACCGGCAGGTCGACGCACCCGCGTTGCCTGCGGCGCAATGGCACGCCGTCGGCGCTGGCCAGGTGTCCCCGATGGGCGCGCTGGACGGGGCCTTTGCCGCCATCGTGCAGGCAAACCCCCAGTTGCGCCCGCGTGTCGGCAACCCGGACGAACTGCGCAGCAACCGGATGGGCCAGACCCTGGACCTGCTGAAGCACCGTGTCTTCGCGCCCGAGCCCGGCCTGGCGGAGGCGGTGGACGGCGCGGTGATCACCGCGCTCAACGAGGAGGCGGTGGTCAGCGCGGCCCTCGGCAACAAGGGTGGCATCAACCTCGTGGTCTCCTATGAGGCCTTCGCCGTCAAGATGCTCGGCGCGCTGCGCCAGGAGATCCTGTTCGCCCGCCACCAGGCGGAGGCGGGCAGTCCGCAGGGGTGGCTGTCGATCGTCACGGTGGCCACCTCGCACACATGGGAGAACGGCAAGAACGAGCAGTCGCACCAGGACCCGACCTTGGCCGAAGCGCTGCTGGGCGAGATGTCGGACACCGCGCGCGTGCTGTTCCCCGTCGATGCGAACAGCGCGGCAGCCGCGCTGCGTGCTGCCTACGGCACCCATGGGCAGTTCTGGACCCTTGTCGTGCCCAAGCGGCCGATGGCCAACCGCCTGACCGGCGAGCAGGCGCAGCGCCTGGTCGAAGAGGGGGCCTGCGTGGTCAAGGCCTGCGAGGCTCCCCAGGTGCTGCTGATCGCCATCGGCGCGTACCAGCTGCAGCAGGCGCTGCTGGCAGCGCACCGGCTCGATGCCGCCGGGCATCGCACTGCGGTCACCTGCGTTGTCGAGCCCGGCCGCTTCCGGCTGCCGCGCGACGCGCGCGAGCGCGCGTTCGTGGTCGGCGATTCGGCACTGGGGCAACTCTTCCCTGCCGCAGCCGCGGCGCGCGTCATCGTCTCGCACATGCGGCCCGAACCCACGCTCGGCGTACTCCGCCGCGTTGACACCGGGCCGCAGCAGACCCGCGCGCTGGGCTATATCGCCCGGGGCGGCACGCTCGATGTCGCCGGCATGCTGTTCGCGAACCGCTGCACATGGGCTCACGTGGTGGCCGAGGCCGCTTCCGCGCTTGGCATCGATCCGGCGCAAGTGCTCAGCACCGACGAATGGGCGGCCGTGCGCGGGCTCGGCGATCCGCACATCGTGATGACTTCGGAATGAAGCCCATGTCGATGCCCTCCGCCATCGTCCGTGCCGACAAGGCTACGAAGATCTACCAGCGCGACAGCATCCCGGTGCCGGCGCTGCACGAGACCAGCGTCGAGATCCTGGAGGGCGACTTCGTGGCCCTGGTCGGGCCCTCCGGCTCCGGCAAGACGACGCTGCTGAACCTCATCGGTGGGCTCGACCGCCCGACGAGCGGTCGCATCTGGGTCGGCGATCAGGAGATCACGTCCCTGGGCCGCAAGGCACTCGCCGAGGTTCGCCTGCGCCACATCGGCTTCGTGTTCCAGGAATACAACCTGGTGCCGGTGCTCTCCGCGCTCGAGAACGTCGAGTACGTCATGCTGCTGCAAGGTGTCGACGAGGAACGCCGCCGCCAGGAGGCGATGCGCCTGCTGCACGAGACTTCGGCCTGGAGGGTCTCGAGAACCGCCGGCCCAATGAACTGTCGGGCGGCCAGCAGCAGCGTGTGGCGGTGGCGCGCGCCATCGCCGCGCGGCCGATGATCGTGCTGCCCGACGAGCCGACCGCCAACCTCGACTCGCAGTCGGGCTCGGCGCTGATGGACATGATGCGCCGCCTGAACGAAGAGCAGGGCACCACATTCGTCTTCTCGACGCACGACCCGATGGTGGTCGAGCGCGCCCGCCGCGTGATCCGCCTGCGCGACGGCCGCATCGAGGCCGACGAGCGAAAGGCAGCGTCATGATCTGGAAGCTGGCGCTGCGCAACGTCATGCGCAACCGCCGCCGCTCCGGCATCACGGTGCTGTCGATCGCGGTCGGACTCGCCGCGTTGACCTTTCTCTGGGGGTTCATAGACGGCCAGAACCGCCAGATGGTGAACAACACCACGCGCTACTTCGCCACCGATGCGCAGGTGCACCTGAAGGGCTACCACGACGACCCGAGCCTGGACCGCGCCATCGAGGCCGGCGATCGCGTGCTCGCGGCGGTACGTGCCGACCCCGCTGTGGCCGCGGCAACGGTCCGGCTCGAAACGACCGTGCTCGCGAGCCGCGCGGACCGCTCGCGCGGCATCATGGCCTTCGGCGTCGATCCGGCGGGTGAGTCTGCGGTCAGTGATCTGTCCAAGGCCATCGTCGACGGCCGCGACCTCGACGGGCCGGGCGACAGCGGCATCCTGATCGGCGCGGATCTGGCCGAGGCCCTGGCCCTGCGCGCCGGAGACGACCTGGTCCTGGTAGGCCAGGCCTACGACGGCTCGGTGGCGAGCGCTCGGGTGCCCGTCCGCGGCGTGTTCCGCACGAAGATCGACGATCTGGACGGCTATGTCGCCGTGATGCCGATGGCGGTGATGCGCGACTTCCTTGCCGCGCCGAGTGCCGTGACGGCCGTCGCGGTGCGCTTGCGCGACCGGGGCGCGCTGGCTGCGGCCACCGAGAGCCTGTCCATCCGTGTCGGTTCCGACCACGAGGTGGTGGGCTGGCCGGTGCTGCTGCCGATGGTGGCGGTCAGCACACGATTCCACGAAGTGATGGGCATCGTGGTGCTGACGATCTTCTTTGTGATGGTGGCCGCCGGCGTGGCCAACCCGGTGTTGATGGCGGTGCTCGAGAGCACGCGCGAGTTCGGCATCATGCTCGCGCTGGGCACCAGCCAGTCGCTGCTGTTCCGGCTCGTGCTCGCGGAGGCGGCGCTGCTCGGCGCGGCCGGGCTGCTGCTCGGCAACGCGGTCGGGCTGGGCGCCACGGCGGCGTTCGGCCGGATCGGCATTGATCTCGGCGCGTTCGCGGCCGGCCTTCGAACCATGCCCGGACTGGAGGATGTCATCTATCCGGCGGTGCGCGCCGAACGCAGCCTGTTCATCTCGGCGATGGTGTTCTTGATCGCGCTCCTGATGGCGCTCTACCCAGCGTTCCGGGCCGCCACGCTGGAGCCGGTCGCCGCGATCCGCGGCATCGGCGACCGCGGCAAGGCGCGCATGGGGGGACGGGCCGAACCAGCACCGGCCCGGCGCAGCCGGTGGCCCGTCTTCGTGTTGATCGCCACGCGCAACCTGCTGCGCAATCGCAAGCGCAGCGCCATCACGGCCTTCGCCGCTGCCTTCGCGATCGTGGCCTACGTCTTCCTGTACGGCTTTTTCGACGGCTTCGCCGAGCAGATCGTCGGCAACTCGACCGGCTACCTCACGGGCCACCTGCAGATCGAGCGCCAGGGCCTGCGACGAGACTTGGCACCCGAGCTGGCCTTCGAGGACGCCGCCGGCGTCCTGAAGGCGGCGCAGACCATGCCTGGCGTCGCTGCGGCGGCGCCACGCGTGCAGGCGCAGGCGCTGGTCAGCAGCGCAACGAAGTCGGTGGGGGTGATGCTCTATGGCGTCGACCCTGATCTCGAGCCGAGCATCACCATCCTGCACCGAACCTTCGTCGAGGGCACGCCACTCGCGCGCGGTGCCGAACGCGACATCGTCATCGGCCGGCGGCTGGCCGAGAAGATCGGCGCAAGGCTTGGCGAGAAGATCGTCATCATGGCACCGGGGCTGGCCGGCGAACTCGGAACGGCTGCATTCCGCGTGCGCGGCATCTTCGCCACCGAGAGCAGTTCGTTCGACGGTGCCATGGTCTTCGTCACCTTGCCGGCAGCGCAACGCATGCTCGGCCTCGGCGACCGGGTCTCATCGGTCAACCTGAGGCTCGTGGACCGATCCCAGGTAGACGCCGTGGCCCGCCAACTGGCGCCGGTGGTGGCGAGCCGTGGCCTCGTGGCCTCGACCTGGCCGGAGTTGCTGACACGCGTGGCGGACATGGTGGGCTTGGTGCGTGCCATCCGCACCGTCATCGTTGCGGTCTTCTTCCTCGTCGTGGCGCTGGCGGTGATGAACACCGTTTTCATGGCCGTGGCCGAGCGGACTCGCGAGTTCGGCGTGATGATGGCGCTCGGCACACCACCCGATGCAATCGTTCGCATGGTCGTCTACGAAACGGTGGCGCTGATGCTGCTGGCCTCGGTCGTGGGTTATGCGGTGGGCGCGGCCATCGTGTCGGCGCTCGGCAGCGTGGGCCTGGACCTGTCGCGCTTCTACAAGGACTACAGCGCGATTCCCGGGCTCACCGGCATCGTCTACCCGCGGCTCGAATGGGCGAGCCTTGTCGGACCCGGCATCGGCCTGTTCCTGGCTAGCGTCGCGGTGTCGCTCTACCCGGCGTCACGGGCCGCACGGCTCGACCCGACTGCCGCTATCCGCCATACGTGATGCGCTGCGCGATGCTGCCCGCGCAGTTTGCCGGCTTGATCATGCTGGTGGCGGCGCTCTTCGTCGGCGCGCCTGCGCAGGCCGAGGGGTTGGGGTTAACGGGTAGCGCGAAGAGCCTGTTCGTGCGCTCACGTACCGTGAATGGCGAAGCGTATGGGCTGAGCCTGAACCGGCTGCGCGTCGAGGCCAAGGGTGACGTCGCCCCGGGCTTCGCACTTGACCTGCAGTACGACAACGAACTTCTGTTCGGCAGCTACCTGGATACGGCGGAGTTCCAAGCCATCAAGGGCATTGCGCCGCCGCAATATTGGCGCGCCGACGCGAACTATCTGGACCGAGGCGATGCCCATGGTCGCCATCGCCTCTACCGGGCCGCTGTCACCGCGACAGCCGGCAATGTGGACGTTCGGGTTGGGCGCCAGCGGATCGCTTGGGGCACCGGACGCTTCTGGAGTCCGCTGGACATCCTCAACCCGATCAATCCACTGGCGCTGGAACGGGACGAGCGTGTCGGCCTCGACGCCGTGCTTGTCGAGGCCAAGCTCGGGCCGCTGTCAAGGGCGTCTCTGGTCTACGCACCAGCCCCTGACCGGGGGCCTGCGAGCCGAGCATTGCAGTGGCACGGCAATGCGGCCGGAGCGGACGTTTCGCTGGTCGTTGGCAGATTGCTCGGGCTCGAAGTGATCGGCATGGACCTGGCCGGCCAGATCGGCGCGGCGGGCATTCGCGGGGAGGTGGCGCGCCTGCGGCCGCCCTCCGGGGCCATGTTCAACCGCTTGGTGGTGGGCATCGACTATGCATTCACGAACGGCCTCACGCTCAGCGCCGAGGGCTACTACAACGGCGCCGGCGCGCGCGACCCTTCCGCCTACGACCGGGCCAATCTGAGGGCAGGCCGCGTCTCCAGTCTGGCGACCCGCTATGTCGGGTTGATCGCGTCGTACGAGATGACGCCGCTGCTGAAGTGGGTGACGTACGCCGTGTTCAACGCCGATGACCGCAGCCGGGTCGTGGACAGCCGCCTGGTGTGGTCGGTTCGCCCAGACCTCGACCTGACCGTGGGTGCGCAGGGCTTCCGAGGAGGAAGGAGCAGTGAATTCGGTGTCACTCCGGCCGCGTGGCAAGGGCAAGCCCAGTGGTTCTTCTGACAGGCAATGAAGCGTACTCAGGGGACGCTTCCAGCCTGCCGCGTTAGCGCAGGAAATCGCGCCGCATTCCCAGCGAGGCATCGGTCTTCGCGATGGACTTCACTGGGTCCATCTCGAGACCCGTCAGAGCCCGGATCGCATCGATGGTTTCGGGGACCACGATCGCTTGGTTGAAGACCTGGTAGGTGTAATACGCCTGGTCGCGATCGACGGCCAGCACATCCTCCCACAGCGCTACCTCCCACATATCGCCGCGCGGGCGGCCAAGGTCGGCCATCAGCTCGATCGTGCTGTTCAGTGCCACGATCCCGTCCGACGAACGCACGAACGCGATCCGGGGTGCTGCCCGGAATGCGGCGAGCACCTCGTCGCGCGTCGTCGGCCGCGTCAGTTCGACCCACCACGTGTGCAAGTGGCTGGAGTTGTGTGCCGCCTTCACGGCGATCGTCACGACGTCGAGGTCGGGGATGACGGTACGGGCGTCCGGCCCCTGATGGCTGGGAATGACTTTCTCAGGCACCAACGTGTTGACGATGCCGTCGGCATGCGCCTCCCAGGGGTCTGAGGCACGCCGGATCAGCGTGCCGCGTGCACGCTTTAGCAGGCCTGCCGTCCGTAGCGCGCCGAGCGTGCGCACGATCGATGTGGTGTTGCACGATACGACGCGCGTCGACGAGCGTCCCAGTGCCGACACATAGTTCGCTTGCGCGACGAACGAATGGCCGGTCAGCGCATGCGCTTCACCGCCGTGGAAGATGGCCTTGACGCCGGCCGCCTCGTACACGCCCTTGTTGGCCGCGGCCACCTTCTTCGGTGTGCAGTCGACGACGACATCGGATTGAGCAAGCAGTCCGGCGAGGTCGCCAACAACCGTGATGCCGGACGCACGCATTGGCCCCTCGGCCTGCGGTGTGGCCGCGTGCACAGGCAGTCCGGCCTGGGCCGCGACCAGAAGCCGGTAGTCGTTGGCGACGTCGGCCACACCGGCGAGCGCCATGTCGTCCTGCAAACGAATCGCGTCGGCCACGCGCTTGCCGATGACCCCGTAACCGTTGATGGCAACCCTGATCCTGTCCATGATTACTCCTTTGCAGTGGTCTCCCTGCGGTCGACCATGTCAGGCCACGCGGTGTAGCGGCTGGCCAGCCTGCCACGCCGCGATGTTGTCGACCGTTTTTTGCAGGATGCGCGCGACCGCCTCGCGGGTGTTGAAGCCGACGTGGGGTGTCGCGAGCACGCGCGGGTGACGCAGCAACGGGTGCGAAGCCCCCCAGCCGCGGTCGCAACCCAACCCGCCGCAGCCCATCGGTGCCTCCGGCGCGGCGCCGCCTTCGTGCTCGAGCACGTCGAGGCCGGCCGCGGCGACAGTGCCGCGGTCGAGCGCGCGCAGCAGCGCCTCTTCGTCGATCAACGCGCCACGGGCGGTGTTGAGCAGCACGACACCGGGTTTGACCCGGGCGAAAGCGGAATCGTCCAGCAGGTGGTGTGTCTCCGGTGTCAGCGGCACGTGGAGACTCAGGATGTCGCTGCGTTCGAGCAACTCGGACCAGCCGACGAAGTCGATGCTGAGACTGTTCGCGGCCTTCGGTTGCGACTGCGGGTCGAACGACAGGACCTTCATCCCAAAGCCAAGCGCGATGCGCGCCACGTGCGCTCCGATGCGCCCACAGCCGACGATTCCCAACACCTTGCCTTGCAGCTCGAAGCCGGTCAGCCCCCGATACGAAAAGCCACCCTGGAGTACCCTGCTGCGCGCTTCGCACAAGTGGCGGGCCAGCCCCAGCAGCAGCGTGAAGGTGTGTTCGGCGACGGTGGCGGCCCCGTAGTCCGGAACGTGGACGACCGCGATGCCACTTTCCCGGCAGGCCGCGAGGTCGATGTGGTCGACGCCAGCGGAACGCGTTGCAACCAGGCGCACCGCGGGCATGTGCTGCAGCAACTTGCGTGTCACCGGCGTGCGGACGAACACACACAAAACCTGGGCCAACGGTGCGGCCCCGTCGCCAACGTCGAGCTGCGTGTCGGACTGAAAGTGCACCCTCCATGACCGCGGGCACAGTGTCTCGAGCGAAATCTGGTCTTCAGGGCCGATGTCTGTGAAGAGAACCCGCAACCCCCCGGGATCATTCTCCGCAACGGCTCCCTCGGACGACACGGGTTCGCCGGGTGGGATGCTCATGCCTTGCCTCCTGCGGAGCGCTTTCCCGGCCCTGCCCCGCTCTTCACTGCTCGATACAGCGAGACGATGCCCAGGGCGGTGGAGATCCGGCGTGTTTCTTCGACTTGGCGGAAGCCTGCGGATCCGAATAGCACTGGCAGCATTCCGGCGACGTTGTCGCTCGTGGTCTCGAAACCGTCGAGAAGCTGAACCATCAGGAACGCGGCCCGGCTGGCTAGGCCGCCCGCGCGTCCCCAGTCAGCGACGTGCAGTTCGCCGGTGGGACGCAGAACGCGATGTATCTCGCGCGCGGTCAGTAGCTTGTCACCCCATGACAGATGGTGAAAGAAGAGGCTCGACAAGACGCGGTCGAATTGCTCGTCGGCATATGGCAGGGCGGACGAGCGACCCTGGTCGAACGCTATGTCGGCGCCTGCCCGGTGTGCCTTACGCACCGCGATGGCGAGGACCGTCGGGTCGGCATCGAGTGCTGATACCCGCACGCCTGATTGCCGCTGCTGGGCCCCGATTGCCAGCGTGCCGGTACCGCAGCCGACATCCAGAACCTGTTGGTGCGGCTCAATGGCCGCCTGATCCAACAGGGCCTGCTTGAAGGTTCTCTCGCGCGTCGTCATCGCCACGACGCGGTCGTACAGCGGTGTTAGCACGTGGAAGCCGAGCGCAGGCTTGAAGCCCTCCGTTCCGTCCATCAACGTGCCTCCAGTTTCCGCACCGCGCTGGAGACTTGCGCGGTACGGCGCGCATCGGTGAAGTACAGGAACACGATGACGCTGAGCACCCCGGCGAAGAAGCACCACACCGATATGAACCAGGTGGCGTAGAAGGCGTAGGCCGCCACCGCGGATGCGAACGAGGCCACGCCGAAGGCAACGACCCGGGCGTGGCTGGAGAACAGCAGGCTTGCGCACGTGCCCAGCAGGTAGAGCGACATCGCGGCCAGTGCATAGAAGTGCGGTGACTCGTAGGCAATGTGCTGGCCTACCACCGTGGCGACGATCGGCAGTGTGAACAGCGTTGTCAGCAGGTACAGCCCTACCGCGCTGCCGGCGATGGCGATGGTGGTCAGGACACGCCGCCGCCAGGGCACCGTCTCGAGCGCCAACGCCGCCAGTGGCACGTAGATGGGCCACAGCACGTGCGAGAAGAACGAGTAGGCGTGTGTTAGCACGGTGTTGAGAAGCGGCGCGCGATCCGGGAAAGTCAGCCAGAGTGCGCCTTCAAGCAGCTGCTGGATGCCGAAGAGAACCGGGATCCAGGCGTACGGCAATTCTGAGCGGGTGCGCGCCCGACGAACGGTGGCTGCACCGACGATCAGCAACACGGCGCCAGCGGTGAAGCTGGCTTCGGCAGAAAAGCACATCAGGCGCTCCTTTCGCTTCGTGCCGCTGCCACGACTTCGGTGCCGGCACGGCCCTGCACCATGGCCTCGATGTGATCCAGCGAGCCGATGACAGCGCGGCGCCCGGTTGTCGCCACGAAAGAGCGGGCTGCCTCGACCTTCGGCCCCATGGACCCGGCCGGGAACCGCATCTGCGCAAGCGCTCCGAGATCCATTTGGCGCAGCGCACGCTGGTTCGGCTCACCGAAATCCAGATAAACGGCGTCGACGTCAGTTGCGATCACGAGGCAGTCCGCCTCCAGTTGGCGCGCCAGCAGACTGCTGCACAGATCTTTGTCGATCACTGCCTCGACCCCTTGCAGTGCCCGGCCATCCCCCATCGCCGCGACGGGAATGCCGCCGCCGCCGGCGGCGATCACCAGCGTCCCGTGTGAAAGCAACCACTGGATCGGCTGCAGGCCGAGCACGCGCTGCGGCGTTGGCGATGCGACCACACGGCGGACACCCTTGCCGTCCGGTGCCATGGCCCAGCCGTGCTGAAGGCCGATGCGCTCAGCATCGGCGGCCGTGTAGACGGGGCCAATGGGCTTGGTCGGTGAAGTGAACGCCGGATCGGAAGGATCCACCTGAACGCGAGTCAGAAGCGTTGCGACCACATGCGACGGGAGGACGTTGCTCAACTCCTGCTCCAGCAGGTAGCCGATCATCCCGTCGGTTTGCGCGCCCAGCACGTCCAACGGAAACCCTTCGCCTGTTGCTTGCTCGGCTGCCTGCAGTGCAAGCAGGCCGACCTGTGGCCCGTTGCCGTGAGTGAGCACAACTTCGTTCCCCTCAACGATCCGGGCCAGTTGTCCGGCTGCGCGGCGGATGTTGGCGAGCTGGTTCTCCGAGGTCAGCGGCTCACCTCGGCGCAGCAGCGCGTTTCCTCCCAGTGCGACGACGATTCTCATGCGGGTGTCCTTTGCTGCATCTCAGCCGAGTGTCGCGACGAGCACGGCCTTGATGGTGTGCATGCGGTTTTCGGCCTGAGTGAACACGATCGAGGCGTCCGACTCGAAAACCTCGTCTGTCACCTCAAGCTCCCTGAGGCCGAATTGCTCATGGACCCAGCGACCTATTTCGGTGTCGAGGTTGTGCAACGCCGGCAGGCAGTGCATGAAGCGGGTCCGCGGATTGCCAGTTGCGGCCAAGAGGTCGCTGTTCACCTGGTACGGCAGCAGCTGGTCGATGCGGTCCTTCCAGACATCCTGCGGCTCGCCCATGGAGACCCACACGTCGGTGTAGAGGAAATCTGCTCCTGATACTGCGAGTCTTGGGTCGGATTCGATCATCACTCGGGCCCCGGTCTTTTGGGCCAGCGCACGCATCCGCGCTACCAACTCCGCAGGAGGGCGCAGGGCTTCCGGGGCTGCGATTCGCACATCCATGCCCATCTGAACGCCACCGACCAGCAGGGAGCAGCCCATATTGAATCGGGCGTCGCCGAGGTAGCAGAAGGACATCTGGTGAAGTGGCTGTTGGCCGAACTCTTCCATTGTCAGCAGGTCCGCCAGAATCTGTGTCGGATGCGCTTCGTCAGTCAGCCCGTTCCATACTGGAACGTGGGAGAAGCGGGCGAGTTCCTCAACGACGCTCTGGTGGAAGCCACGGTACTCGATGCCGTCGTACATGCGTCCGAGCACGCGGGCCGTGTCCTTCAACGACTCCTTGTGACCCAGCTGCGAGCCCGCCGGGTCGATGTAGGTGACGTGTCCGCCCTGGTCGTGAACCGCGACCTCGAACGCGCAACGCGTTCGCGTCGACGCCTTCTCGAAGACGAGGGCGATGTTTTTGCCCTTCAGGCGTTGGTGTTCGTTGCCGACGTACTTGGTGCGCTTTAGCTCCGCCGACAGGTCGAGCAGGAAGCGGATGTCGCGTGGCTCGAAGTCCTCGAGGTCAAGCAGGCTTCGATTGCGCAGGTTGAAACTCATGGGGGTTCCTTGGTGTTGATGAGTGGCGGTGATCGCTCAGACGGGGTCTCGCTCGATCGGACAGGACATGCAGTGACTGCCTCCACGACCGCGGCCCAGTTCCGCGCTGGGGATCGTGATGACCTCAACGCCTGCTTTGCGCAGCAACGTGTTGGTGTAGACGTTGCGGTTGTAGGCAACCACGACGCCGGGGGAAAGAGCGAGCAGGTTGTTGCCGTCATCCCACTGTTCACGTTCGGCTTCGTAAGCATCGCCCCCTGTCGTGACCACCCGCAGTTGCTTCAATCCCAGGGCCTGCGAGATGACATCGAGGAACGGCCCAGGCTCGGCTCGGACATCCAATGCGCCTTCCTTTGCACCCGGCCGCAGGCTGTGCGCCCTGATTTCGGAGACAACCCCCGGAAATGTGGTCACGAGGTCTACGTCGCAGAATGTCAGCACAGTGTCCAGGTGCATCGCACCTCGTGACTTGGGCATACGGGCGGCGATGAGATGCGTGGCCGCTTTGCTTTGGAAGAGGCGGCGTGCAAGCTGACTGACCGCCTGTGGCGAGGTGCGCTCTCCCATGCCGACCAGCACGACGCCGTTCCCGAGCGGAACCACATCGCCACCTTCCAGCGAGGCCATTCCGTGGTCGCGGTCGGGATCGCCCCACCACTCGACCACCTGGCCCCGGAACGCCGGATGAAAGCGGTAAATGGCAGTCAGCAGCAGCGTCTCCTGGCGCCGCGCCGGCCAGAACATCGGACTCAGCACGACGCCGCCGTAGACCCAGCAACTGGAGTCGCGGGTGAACAGCGTGTTCGGCAGTGGCGGGAGCAGAAAGTCGGAGGGTGACAGGCAATGGGCAGCCAGCCCTTCCAGGTCGACTGGGACCTCCCCACGAAGGAGCCCTCCGATCAAGTGTTCGGCCAGTAGATTGGGCGGCAGCGAATCAAGCCAGGGGCGCAACCCGGCCGCTGCCTCGGGATCGATGAAATCCTCGCCGAGCTTGCGATCGAGCAACCATGCCCGTGCGTCTGGCTGGGCAACGACGCCGGCCAGCAAGTCGTGCAGCTCGAGCACCTCGACGCCTCGCTCGGTCATCACGTTGGTGAAAGCGTGGTGATCGTTCTTCGCCTGGGAGACCCAGAGTACGTCGTCAAAAAGCAGCTCGCGGCAGTTGGCTGGGGTCAGCCGGGCCTGGGCGAGCCCCGGCCTGCAGACGAGCACCTTGCGCAATCGGCCCACTTCAGAAAATGCTCCGAGTGTCATGTGAATGCTCCTGTCGAAACGAATGTGGGAAAACGCATGCTGATCACAGGCTGAGGCCGCCGGTGGCCAGTAGGTAGGCGGCCAGCAATGCCA
Source organism: Rhizobacter sp. J219 (assembly GCF_024700055.1). Classification (GTDB taxonomy): domain Bacteria; phylum Pseudomonadota; class Gammaproteobacteria; order Burkholderiales; family Burkholderiaceae_C; genus Rhizobacter. The sequence goes on along the minus strand of NZ_JAJOND010000001.1, from coordinate 1,072,700 downwards.
GCAACAACAGAACGGCTGCGAGGCCAAGTTCGAAGCCCTTGAACGGGCGCGCACGCTGCTCTCGCCTGGCCAGCGCATACAACACCGCGCCCGGCACATACAGCAACGAACTCAACAGCAGGTACTTCGGGCCGGCGGCGTACAACAACCAGACGCAGTAAAGCGCGGCCAGCACCGAAACCGGCAGGTCCGACGCATGGACGCTGCCCGCAGACCCCTCGCGCCGGACTGCGAGCATCACGCCGTAGACCGCGCTGAACAGGTACGGCAGCAGGATCATCGCCGTGGACAGCGAGATCAGGGCCAGGTACGAGGCCTTGGAGAACATTGCCACCAGCAGGAAAATCTGCACCATCGCGCTCGTCAACCACAGCGCATTCGCAGGCACACCTTGGGCGTTCTGGCGCGCGAGACCGCTGGGCATCACACCGTCGGTTGCCGGTGAGAACAAAGATTCCGCGGCCAGCAGGGTCCACGCCAGGAAGCCGCCTCCGACGGAGACGATCAGACCACCGTAGATGAGCACAGCGCCCCAGGTGCCGACAGCCTTCTCAAGCACGCCAGCCATCGAAGGATTTTTTAGCCCGGCAAGTTCGGGCTGCTGCAGCACGCCCAGCGACAGAAGCGACACAGCCACTAACAAAGCTAGCGTCACGATGAAGCCGAGGACGGTGGCCCGACCGACGTCCTCACGGCGGCGCGCGCGGGCAGAGTAGACACTGGCCCCTTCGATGCCGATGAAGACCCAGACGGTGACAAGCATCGTGCTCTTGACTTGATCGAGGGTGCTGCCCAGCTTCGAGCCGCCCCAGAACTCCAGGTTAAAGGTCTCCAAGCGGAAAGCGACTGCAACAAGGGCAATGAACAACAGAAGGGGCAGCACCTTGGCGAGCGTCACCACCGCGTTGAGGACCGCCGCGCCGCGAATGCCTCGAAGCACCATGAAGTGCACGAGCCAGAGCACGATCGACGCACCCGCCACGGCGGCCGCCGTGTTTCCGTCGCCGAAGGACGGGAAAAAGTAGCCGAGCGCTCCAAAGGCGGCGACGAGGTAGCCTACGTTGCCAATCCATGCACTGACCCAGTAACCCCATGCCGAGTTGAAACCGACGTAGTGGCCCGCGGACTCGCGTGCATACACATAGATGCCATTGTTCAGTTGCGGCTTGCGCAGCGCGAGCATCTGGTAGACCCGGGCGAGTGCGAGCATGCCGATGCCAGTGATGAGCCAGCCGATCAGAATCGCTCCCGCTGACGCTCCGGAGGCCATGTTCTGCGGTAGTCCGAAAATGCCGCTGCCAAGGATGGATCCAACGACGAGGGCGGTCAGCAATCCGAGGCCGAGTCGGTCGTTGGTGCGAGCCGCCTGCCGAGATGGCGAGGCCGCGTCGGCTGCTTCAGGGGTGTATGTGCTCATAGGGGTCTCTCTCGTAGGTTGCGGGTGATGGAACGAATTGCACAGCAGGCGGTGTTTGCATCATTGCCTTCGCACAACGGGGCGCTGGCCCAGCTCGACGGCCAGCGACACCGCCTCCGGACCTCGCAGCACCTTGAACTGCGCCGTGCTCCCGGGGCTGAGCGATGCCGTTTCGTTGACCAGGGATGCGGTGTCACCGATCGGCTTGCCGTTGATGGAGACGACGGTGTCGCCGGCACGCAAGCCCGCGCGTTCGGCCGGGCCGCCGCGCTGCACGGCGACGAGCGCAGCGCCGACCGCCGCACCAGTCGTCTCGTGGATCACGTCGCGGGCGCTCACGCCAAGCCAGCCGCGGCTGACGCGGCCGGTGGCGATGATCTGTTCCATCACCTGCCGCGCCAGGCTGACCGGGATCGCGAAGCCGATGCCTTGCGATCCGCCGCTGCGCGAATAGATCGCGGTGTTGATGCCCACCAGGTGGCCGGATGTGTCGACCAGCGCGCCGCCCGAATTGCCGGGGTTGATTGCTGCGTCGGTCTGGATGAAGTTCTCGAAAGTGTTGATGCCGAGCCGGTTGCGGCCCGTCGCGCTGACGATGCCCTGCGTCACCGTCTGGCCCACGCCGAACGGATCGCCAACGGCCAGCACGATGTCACCGATCTGCACCGAGGCCGGATCGGCGAATGTGATCGGCTGCAAGCCCTTGGCCTCGACACGCAGCACCGCGAGGTCGGTGTCGGGGTCGGTGCCGACGACGCGTGCCTCGGCCACCTTGCCGCCCGGCAACATCACGGCGATCTCATCGGCGCCGTCGACAACGTGGTTGTTGGTCAGGATGAAACCCTGGGTGGCGACGATGACCCCGGAGCCCAGGCTGGATTGGCCCTGCGCCGCCTCTTCGTCGGTGCCGCCGCCATAGGGTCTCAGCCATTCGGGCGGCTGTCGTGGTGGGGCCTTGCGCGTGTAGATGTTGACGACCGAGGCCGAGGCCTTGGCAGCCGCCGCGCGGAAGCCCCCTTCAAGGCGCGTCATGACGGTCTTGCCGTTTGGCCCCGACGCCGAGGTGTCGGCGTGCGGCGCCTCTCGCAGCGCCACGACATCGGTGCGGGTCGGCGTCATGGGCTCGGGCCCGAAAGCCTTCCAGGCGATCAGCAGCCCGGCCGACACCGCGATCACCTGCGCGATGAGCAGCCACAGCCGCCATGCAAGGGACGGTCGGCTGTTGTTCACGATGCGATTTCCCCCATCAACTCCTCCAAGGCGTGTGCCAACGGTTCGACGACGCTGATCTCGTTGGATGCGTGAGGAACCGTGTCGCAGGTGAGCACGCGGGCCGGCCGGCTGGCCAGCAGTTCCTCGTACGCAGCCGGTGCGAACAGGGCATGCACGCCGATGCACACCGGCGCCGGCAATCCGACGCGGCGCACGCTGGCCACGGCCTGGATCATGGTGCGTGCGCTCGAGACGATGTCGTCCACCAGCACCGGCTGGCGGTCCCGCCAGGCCGACACATCCGGCAGGCTGACCTCGACATCGCGGTCACCGCGGCGGATCTTCTGCAGCACGATCCAGGGCGCGCCCGCGGCGGCGGCGACTTCCGCGACCCATTGCTCGCTCTCCGAGTCGGGGCCGATCAGCAGCGGGCGCTCGACCTGTGTCGCGACCCAGCTGGCGATGAGCGGCGCCGTGTGCACGACGCGCGTCGGGATGCGGTAGATCTCGTCGAGTGCGTGGTAGCGGTGCAGGTGCGGATCGGCCGTCACGAGTCCATCGAAAGAGGTCGACAGCAGCGCCGCGTAGGAGCGCGACGTCACGGCCTCGCCGGCATGGAAGCGCCTGTCCTGCCGCAGGTAGGCGAGGTAGGGCGCTGCGAGCAGCACCTTCGCGGCGCCAAGGTCTCGCGCGGCGTCGGCCGCGAACAGCAGCGGCAGCGTCTTCTCGTCGGGCCGCGCTAGGCTGCAGGTGAGCACGACGGTCCGGCCCGTGACGTCCGCATCCAGGCGGACCAACGACTCGCCGTCCGGAAAGCGGCGCAGTTCCAGCCCGGCCGGCTCGGCCTGAAGCGTGCTCACCAACCGGTTGGCAAAGGCCTCGTCGCCGGGCAGATGAAAGACGATCGGTTTCAAGACACCTCCGAGATTTGAAAGATGGGGGGCCGGGTTTCGATGTACTGCCGCGCGTAGGCCAGTTCCCCCGGAGCCTGCGCATGCAGCGTGAAGAGTGGTTGTCCGGGCCGCACGATGTCGCCGAGCCGGGCATGCACGTCGACACCCGCGGCCGCTGCCTTCGGCGCGCCGGCGAGCTTGGCGGCGCGCGACAGCACGCGGTTGTCGATCGCCGTGATGCGCCCCCCGATGGGGCCTCGATGACCCGCCGGTGCGATGCCAGCGGCACCTCGCGCAGGCCCCCTTGGGCTTCGCAGATGGCGGCGAACTTCGCCCAGGCCCGTCCGTCGGCGAGCACTTCGGTTGCCAGATCCAGGCCGGTACCCGCTGGCGCGGCACCGCCCAGCTCGAGAATGTCGCCGGCCAGACGCAACGCGCGCTGCCGCAGATCGTCCGGTGCGTCAGCTTGGCGACGCAGAACGGCCAGCACGTCGCGCGCTTCCAGCGCGGGGCCGATGCCGCGCCCGACGGGCTGCAGACCGTCGGTGACGCGCAATGCCACCTCCAATCCGATGGCCCGGCCGACCTCGACGAGCCGGCGCCCGAGTGTCTGCGCGGCCTCGGCGCTGCGAACCTTGGCTGTCGGCCCCACCGGCAGGTCGATCAGCACGTGAGTTGAGCCAGCGGCCGCCTTCTTGGACAGCACGGAGGCGACCAGCTGTCCCTCGCTGTCGAGATCGAGCGGGCGCTCGACACGGATCAGGATGTCGTCGGCCGGGCTCAACCGGACCGATCCGCCCCAGACGATGCAGGCACCGGTTCGTTCCACCGTGCGGCGCATCGCGGCAATGTCGAGGTCGACCGGTGCCAGCACCTCCATCGTGTCGGCCGTGCCGGCAGGGGAGGTGATCGCACGCGACGAGGTCTTGGGCATCGTCAGACCGCAGGCCGCGACGATGGGCACGACGAGCAGCGTCGTGCGGTTGCCTGGCAGGCCACCGACGCAATGTTTGTCGACGACCCTGCCGCGGCCCCAGTCCAGCCGGTCGCCCACGTCGATCATCGCTCGCGTCAACGAGACAGTCTCTGCAAGGTCGAGGTGGTCGCCAGCGCACGCGGTGATGAAAGTTGCCAGGTGCAGGTCGGAGTAGCGGCCGGCGGTGATGTCGCCGACAACGGCGCGGAAAGCGTCGCCACCGAGGCGGTGGCCATAGACCTTCGCGCGAACATGGCTCAGCGAATCAAGGCTCGGTGCATGCGACACAAGCAGCGACGCGCCCTCTGTCGGCTGCAGAGCAGCCCAGGCCGATTCCGATAGCCCCGCCTGGCCTTCGGCCAGCCAGTCGTCGACTACGTTGAGCGTCGCAATGATTCGGCGCGGGCCGCAGTCGAGCTGGACCCGGGCCTGCGCGGTGAAACCCTCGGAGCGGCACACCGCGCAGTCGCGCCGCATGTAGACCACCAGTTCCTGGTAGGTGTCGACACCCACGCGGCGTGCGCTCATGGTGACGGAGGCGGGACTGACATGTTCGTGCGTCATGCTTGCTCCGTCAGGTCAGGTCGACGGTTTCCAGGTAGTCGGGCACGCGACACGGCCAGCCCAGCTCTCGCTCAATGCGCGCGCGCATTGCATCGGCTGGCCCTGGCTCTCCATGCGTGACAAAGGTCTGCGTCGGGGGCCGTTCAAAGCCGCTGAGCCACTGCAGGATTTCGCCGGCGTCAGCATGCGCGGACAGGCTGTCCAGCGCTGCCACTTCGGCGTTGATCGGAACGTCCTCTCCGTGAATGCGCACCGAGGAGGCGCCCTGCAGGATGGCGGCGCCGCGGGTACCGCCAGCCTGGTAGCCCGCGAACAAGATCGTGTTGCGACGGTCGGGCGCAAAGGCCTTGAGGTGGTGAACGACGCGCCCGCCTGTGGCCATGCCACTCGCGGAGATGATGACCATCGGCCCACGCCGTGCGCTCAGCGCCCGCGAGTCATCGGGCTTGTTGACGATGGTTGCCGCATGGCACATCGCCTCGCACTGTTCGGGGCTCAGGCGGTGCTCGTCGCGGTGCGCGTGGTAGATACGTGTCGCATCGGTGGCCATCGGGCTATCGAGATAGACCGGCAGGTGGTGGATGACGCCGCGCTCCTTGAGCAAGTGGATGCAGTACATCAGGTTCTGCGCCCGACCCACGGCGAACGCCGGGATTACCACGGTGCCGCCGCGGGCCGCCGTGCGGTTGATCACCTCGCCGAGCTTGAGCAGCGGGTCGCTTGCCTCGTGTTGGCGGTCGCCGTAGGTTGATTCGACCACCGCGTAGTCGGCCCCCGGGACGCGTGCCGGCGCCACCAGCACAAGATCATTGGGTCGTCCGATGTCGCCGGAAAACAGGATGGAGCGACGACCGTCGTCGATTTTCACAAAGGCCGAGCCCAGCATGTGCCCAGACGGATCCAGACGTCCCTGGAGCCCGGGAGCAGGGCTCCATGGGGTGCCGTAGGGCCGGGGCACGAACTGTTTCAGGCAGCGCTCGGCATCCTCGCGGGTGTAGAGCGGCAGCGCAGGCTTGTGTTTGGAGTAGCCACGCCGGTTGGCGTACTCGGCTTCTTCTTCCTGCAAATGGCCGCTGTCGGGCAGCAGGATGCGACACAGCTCGTAGGTTGCCTCCGTGCAATAAACCTTGCCCTTGAAACCTTGCCGCGCAAGCAGCGGCAAGTAGCCGCTGTGGTCGATGTGGGCGTGGGTCAGAACGATCGCGTCGATGTCCGCGGCCGGTACGGGCATCGGCGCCCAGTTGCGCAGGCGCAATTGCTTGTAGCCCTGGAAAAGGCCGCAGTCGACGAGCACGGTCGCGCCCTCGTGGCGCAGCAGGTACTTCGAACCGGTGACGGTGCCGGTGGCACCGAGGAATTGCAGTTGCATGGGTTGTCCTTGTGATGGTGTTCAGAGCACGAGCGGCGCGTCGGGCAGCTCGTTGCGGTCGCCAGGTTGAAGTGGGAAATGGCGCGTCAACAACGAAGTGACGGCTTTGATGCCATGGACCGCGCCGCTGCCAAATTCGCCGGCGGAGAATTGGCTTTCCATACCACGGCAGATCGCAGACCAGGCCTCGGCACCGGCCTTGGCGTGGATGCCTCGGTCGGCGACGATCTCGACGCGGTGGTCCGCGAGCAATACGTAGATCAGCACGCCGGTGTTGCAGGCGGTGTCCCAGACGTGCAGTTGGGCGAAGAGTTCGATGGCGCGTTGGCGCGCCGTCTGGCCACGAAGCAGCGGCAGCGTGTCGAGCGCGCCTTCGACCACGAAACGCAGTTCGCCCGCGTGTGAGGCTTCGCTCGCGGCGATCGCTTGCTCGATAGAGCGCAGCGCGGAGGCGGGGAAGGCTCGGTGCGTGCCAATCGATGTCGTTGCCAGATGGCGGAGGAGTCGTGTGATATTCATGCTCACCACCTTCCGGAGGCACCGCCGCCGCCAAAACCGCCGCCGCCTCCGCCAAAGCCGCCTCCGCCTCCACCAAAGCCACCGCCCCGACGCCCGCCGTGCCCGTGCATGCCGCCGTGGCCACCCATGCCGATCCCCAGCAGCGTGACGAAGAAGCCGGTCAGCCCCGCAGCCGCGGCGACCGCCAGGGTGCCGAGCGCGAACCAGGCGACCACTCCAAGCACGCCACCGGCCGCCAGCGCCCCGGGGATGCGGCCTATCGCCCGCCGCAATACGCCACCGAGCACCAGCGCGCCAATGAAGAGCAGGGGCCATATCTGCCCAATGGCGTTGTCGCCCTGCGGCGTGCCCAGCCCCGTCGCGGCAGGCAACGGCTCGCCATCGAGGACACGCACCATCGATTCGACTGCTGCGCTGATGCCGCCGTAGTAGTCACCCTGTTTGAACCGCGGAGTGATGGCCTCGCTGATGATTCGCGCGGCAGTCGCGTCATTGAGTGCACCCTCGATGCCGTAGCCAACCTCCAGACGCACCGCGCGATCTTCCTTTGCGACGAGCAGCAGCGCACCGTCATCGACCTTGCGGCGCCCCAGCTTCCACTGCTCAACGACCCGCAGCGCGAACGGCTCGATCGCCTCGGGTCGCGTGGTGGGAACGATGAGCACCGCGATCTGTGTTCCCTTGCGCTCCTCGAAGGCGCGCAGCGACTGCTCAAGCGCGGTGTTCTGCTGCGGCGTCAGCGTGGCGGTGAGGTCGGTCACACGTGCCTTCAGCGGCGGCACTGGGAGCAGATCCTGAGCCGCCGCGCCGAGCCCCGCCGCGCACATGAACAGGAGCGCGGCGAGCCGACGCACGTAGCGTCCGACCGGAGCAACGGCGTTTGTCACTTCTTGGCACCCGAGGCACCGATGCCGCCCAGATCGACCTTCGGCGGAACCGCGAGCGTCGCCTCGTCGGTGACGCTGAAATTGGCTTTGGCGCCATAGCCGAACACCATCGCCGTCAGGTTGCTCGGGAAGGTGCGGACGGCCACGTTGTAGTCCTGCACAGCCTTCACGTAGCGGCCACGGGCCACGGTGATGCGGTTCTCGGTGCCCTCGAGCTGCACACGAAGATCCTGGAAGCCCTGGTTGGCCTTCAGGTTGGGGTAGTTCTCGCTGACGACCAGGAGCCGCGACAGCGCACTCGTCAGTTGACCCTGCGCAGCCTGGAACTTGCCGAAGGCCTCGGGGTTGTTGACCAACTCGGGCGTGGCCTGGATTGAGGTGGCTTTGGCACGCGCCTCGACCACCTTGGTCAGCGTCTCCTGTTCGAAGTTCGCCTCGCCTTTGACGGTGGCAACAATGTTGGGGATCAGGTCGGCGCGGCGCTGGTACTGATTGAGCACTTCGGACCAGCTGGCCTTGATCTGCTCGTCTGTCGATTGGAAGGTGTTGTAGCCACAGCCGGACAGCGCGAGCGTCAGCGCGGCAAGAAGGGCGACGAAGAAGTGGTGCATGGTTCGGGCTCCTGGTGTTGTCATTTGGGAAGGGGGGCGGGAGAAACACGTGGCGAATGCGGTGGCTGACTCTCGGTCGACCACCATGCGGGGCGCACGATCAGGGTGCCCAGCGTCGCCAGCAGCGGCAGGGCGAGCCAGGCGAAGCTGAACTGGGCCACCGCACCGAAGAGCCAGCCGGCGGCCGCCGAGCCGAGCGTCTGGCCGAAGCCCGCTGCCGCGGCCAGCCCGCCCATCGTGGCGCCCAGCCGCCGTCGCCGGGAGGCTCCGGCCGCGAGGTAGGAGATGGTCGGCAGCACGAGCCCGGTGCCGGCCGCGGTGAGGCTGACGCCGATGTACATCCAGCCGTCGCTGCGGTGCTGCGCCAGCATCGCCAAGCCGGCGATGGCTAGCACGAGCCCGGCCGCCATCACACCGCGTCCGGCGGCCCGCTCGAGCAGCCCGGTGAAAAACAGCAGCGCGTTGACGCCGAGCATCACGAGGCTGCACTCGGCGAACATCAGTGAGATCTCGCGCGACGACAGCGTCGGATGCTGTTGACCCTGCAGCACGATGCCGAGAACTTCGAAGCCGGACAGCACGAACATGACCGCACCGTTCAGCCCCCACAACGCCATCGTGCGCCTCCGGTCGCCAGACTGGGGTTGGATGTTGTCATCGACGGCGGCTGGTGCGACGCGGGGCAGGGTGGTTGCCAGCCCCAGCATCATCAGCGCGCCCAGGGCCGCCGACGTCACGATGACTAGATTCGTTGGATCGAAGGTGCCGGCGCCGACGCTCGCGAGCGTGGTGGACATCTGCGCGGCTGCGGCGTTGAGGCCCGGGCCGAACAGGAAGCCCAGCAACGACATCGCTCCGAGCCACGCGAAGCGCCGCGCGCGCTGGTCTTGCGGCGTGTGTTCGGCGACCAGTGCAGGCACCACGGGGACGACTGCCGCCACGAAGAAGCCGGTGGCCCCTCGGGATGCGTAGATGCCGGCGAGCCCGATCCAGTCGGGCCACAAAAGGGGAAGCAGGCTGGTGACGTAACCGACCAGACCGATCACCAGAATGCGGCCCCGTCCCCAGCGGTCGGAGACCAGGCCCCACAGCGGTGCACCGACCAGCACCCCAGCAGCGTAAAGGCCGCTGAGCAGTCCGACGTGGCGCGCCACTTCGGCTTGGCCATCCGCGGCCATCAGCGGTGCGAGCCAGGCCGGCAATAAGGGCATCAACGCCCCGTAGCCTGCAGAGACGACGAAGACAGCAGCCGCCAACCACGCGAGTTGCCACGCTCCCAGCCCGAGCGAGGTCGGCTGCCGTTCGATGCGGGGCGGGTTCGTCATCGAGTCAATCTCGCCGTGGGTCAGAGCACCAGCCGCAGCCCGCCGCGCACCGAGTTCAAGCCCGCACCGGCATCAGGGCCGCGCTGCCAGTGGCGGCCGATCTCGACGTAGGGGGCCACGGCGCGAGTGATCTCGTAGCGCAGGTTGACGCCCCATTCGGACGAAGTCGCACCGGCCTTGATGCTGTCCGACGGGATCGAGCGGGCCGCCCAGTCGATGCCGATGAAGGGCTTAGCGATGAGGCGGTTCGTGAACAGCAGGTCGTACTCGACGCGAGTGCGCGCGAACAACCGCCCATCGCTGCGTACGAACGCGGCCACGTCGACATCGAAGGCATAGGGCGCCAGGCCGCGCGCGCCGATCACGGCGTAGTTGCGCGCCGCGGGTTTGAGTTCGCGCCGCAGACCGAGCTGCAAGTCCCAGAAGGGCGCGACATAGCGGCTGTACAGCCCCTGTACCTCAGCGTCCTCGAGGCGGCCGTCGCTGCGCGTGCCTTCAACGCGCCACGCGAAACGGTTGTAGTCGGTGCCGATCCAGCCGTCGGCGCGCCAGGCCGCGATGCTCTTCGAGTCACTGCGGCCCGCATCGACCTCGATGCGGGTGGTCTGGAAGATCGCGTCGTCCTCCATTGCACGGGCGGGGCCGGCCAAGCCGGCCAGTGTCGAGGCGAGCGCGAGGCACAACAGGCGCCCCGGGTGGATGTTCTTGGTGTTCATGCGTGTGTGTTCCATGGCCGGGCGGTTCACTTGACGACGATGGCCTGGATCATTCCGGCGGCCGCGTGATAGAAGAGGTGGCAGTGGAAGACCCAGGGCCCCGCCTCGTCAAAGCTGGTGTGCACCGTGATGGTCTCGCCGGGCTTGACAATGACGGTGTGCTTCAGCGGCGCGCGCTCCCCTTTGCCGTTCTCGACCACGAAAAACGCGCCATGCATGTGCATCGGGTGTTCCATCATGGTTTCGTTGATCAGGCGGATCTCCAGACGCTCGCCGACGCGTGCCTCGAAGAATGTGGCCTGCGAAAGTTTTTTGTCGTTGATCGACCAGATGTAGCGGGTCATGTCTCCTGTGAGTCGCATGTCGATCTTCTTAGCCGGGCCCGCGGGCAACCGCAATGGCGTCAGGGCTTCAAGATCGGCGTAGGCGAGGCGGTCTTTCACCCCGACGGCGGTCGCGTCGGTCGCTGTCTCGCCTGCCATTGGCGTACTCCCCATGCCGGGCATCACCTCCATGCCTTTCATGCCGCCGTGCATCGCGTGCGGGGCGGCCTGCGCCGGGACCGGGACGGGCACAGCGCCGTGTCCGGCATGCGGATCGGCCGCTCTAGCGGTCTGGGGAGCCGACGCGCTCGCATGGCCACCACCGTGTGTGCCGGCCATCTCGTCCATGGTGCGCACCGGCCGCTGACCCATCGGCGGGATTTCGCCCTCCATGCCGAGTTCGGGCGCAAGCGTGCCGCGCGCGAAGCCGATGCGCCCCGAGGTCGCGGCGAACAGTGTGTAGGCCTTGCGCTCGGTGGGCTGCACGATGACGTCGTAGGTTTCACCGTTGCCCATGCGCAATTCGCGAACCCGTACCGGGCGAACATTCTGCCCGTCGGCCTGCACGACGGTCAGCTCCAAGCCCGGGATCGAGACATCGAAGAAGTTCATGGCCGACGCATTGATGAGACGTAAGCGGATCCGCTCGCCTGGTGCGAACAGCGCTGTCCAGTTGTCCTCGACGCGCTGGCCCTGCATGAGGAACTGCCACTGGCTTCCGCCGTCGGTGGCATCGGTGGGATCCATGCGCATGCGCGCCCAGGCCATACGCTCGCTCCAGATCGCCTCGCGCTTTTGCGGACTGCCCGCCGCCTTCAGTTCGGCATAGAGGTCAGGCAGGGTTTGGCGGCGGTCGTTGTAGTAGCCCTCCACCTTCTTGAGGTTTGCCAGCACCTTCGCCGGCGGCGTGTCGACCCACTCGGACAGCATCACGACGTACTCGCGGTCGTAGCCGAACGGCTCGCGGCTCTGCGGGTCGATGATCAGCGGCGCGTAGAAGCCCGCGGGCTCCTGCAGGATCGCGTGGCTGTGGTACCAATAGGTGCCACTCTGGCGCAGATTGAATCGGTAGTTGAAAGTCTCACCGGCCTTGATACCCGGGAAGGTGACGCCCGGCACACCGTCCATGTTGTTCGGCACTTTGAGTCCGTGCCAGTGCGCTGCGGTCACCTCGTCGAGCCGATTGGTCAGGGCGATTGCGACTTCGTGACCTTCCTGCATGCGCAGCAACGGACCCGGTACCGTGCCGTTGAGGGTGATGGCCGACGTCGGCGTGCCGGTGAAGTTGACCTGGGTGCGCGCCAGGGTCAAGTCGAACTTGGTGTCGACGCGTGAGGACGACAGCGGCAAGGCGAGGTGCGATTTCTTCACGACGGCATCGGCGCCGAGAGGCCAGACCAGCATGGCGGCCATGCTGGCGGCGCCCTGCAGGAAGCGGCGCCTGGGCTGTGCGTGGCCTGGCGCGGCCCCCGGGCGGAGTGGTGGTGGTTCATCAAAGGGTTCCTGTTGATTCGACCGAACGGGTCGTGGATGCGCGTGACTGCCGCTGTTGCTCAGGCCGCCGCGCCTTGCGCGACAGTAGAAGGCGCGTTCGACGAAGGTTGGGGGCGGCGGATGCCAGCGAGCTTGGTGCGCTTGAGCATCAGCGCGTTGATCGCGACGATGGCCGAACTGCCCGACATCGACAGCGCAGCGACCTCGGGCGACAGCGTGAACGGATAGAACACGCCGGCCGCGAGCGGGAAGGCGATCACGTTGTAGCCCACCGCCCACCACAGGTTCTGGTGCATCTTGCGCAGCGTCGCGCGCGACAGCTCGATCGCACCGACGACGTCGTAGGGGTCGCTCTTCATTAGCACCACCTGGGCGCTTTCCATGGCCACGTCGGTGCCCGCGCCGATGGCGAAACCGACATCGGCCTGCGTCAGGGCCGGCGCATCGTTAATGCCGTCGCCGACCATGGCGACTTTGTGACCCTGGGCCTGCAGTTCCTTGATCTTCGAGGCCTTCTGACCGGGCAGCACGTCGGCGAGCACGATGTCGATGCCGAGTTCCTTGCCGATGCGCTCGGCCGTGGCCTGGTTGTCGCCGGTGATCATGGCGACCTTCACGCCGCGCTCTTGAAGCTTGGCGATCGTGGCCTCGGAAGTTGGGCGCACGGCATCGGCGATCGCGATCAGGCCGATCAGGCGGCCTCCGCGGGCCACGTGAACAACCGTGCGGCCGCCGCCTTGCAGCCGTGCCGCCTCGGCGGCGAGTTCTGCGAGGTCGATTCGCTCGGCTTCCATCAGCTTGCGGTTTCCGAGCAGCACGTCGTCGCCGCCGATGGTCGCGCGCGCGCCTTGGCCGTCAATGTTGGTGAAGGCGGTCGCTGTCTCCGGCGTGTCCGGGCCGGCGCGCTTGAGCACCGCCAGCGCGAGGGGATGCTCGGAGAACTTCTCCACCGCGGCCGCGGTGGACAGCAGCAGTGATTCCGTTACACCAGGCGCCGGCACCATCTCGACCACGTCCGGCTGGCCCAGAGTCAACGTGCCGGTCTTGTCGAACACGACCACCGTGAGCTTGGTCGCGTTCTCCAGTGCCGCGGCGTTCTTGAACAAGATGCCGTTCATCGCACCGAGGCCGGTGCCGACCATGATCGCCATCGGTGTTGCCAGCCCGAGCGCGTCGGGGCAGGCGATCACGAAGACGGTGATGGTGAGCGTCAGGGCGAACAGCAATGGCTGGCCGAGCACCCAGAACCAGACCGCAAAGGTGAGCAGGCCGACGAGGATGGCCGCGAGCACCAACCATTGCGACGCCTGATCGGCCAGCAACTGGCCCGGTGCCTTCGAGTTCTGCGCCTCCTGGACCAATTTGACGATCTGCGCGAGCGCCGTGTCGGCGCCGACCTTGGTGGCCTCGTAGCGGAAGCTGCCGCTCTTGTTGATGGTCGCGCCGATCACGGCATTGCCGACCACCTTCTTCACCGGCATCGACTCGCCGGTCAGCATCGACTCGTCGACTTGCGACGCGCCGTCGATGATCTTGCCATCCACCGGGATCTTGTCGCCCGGCTTGATGACCACCGTCTCGCCGACCAGCACCTCGGAAGTCGGCACCTTGGTCTCGACGTTGTTGCGCAGCACGGTAGCCATCGGTGGCGCCAGATCCATCAGCGCGCGGATCGCATCGGAAGCGCCGGCACGGGCACGCATCTCCAGCCAGTGGCCGAGCAGGATGAACACCAGCAGCACGGAAGCGGCCTCGTAGAAAACTTCGCCTTCGTAGAAGAAGGTGGCGCCAAGGCTGAACACGTAGCCGGTGCCGACCGACAGCACGACCAGCGTGGCCATGTTCGCCACCTTGTTGCGCGCAGCACGAAAGCCGGCAACGAAGAATGGCCAGCCGGGATAGGCGATGGCACCGGTGGCAGCGATGAACAGGAAGAGGTTCCGGTCCATGCCGAATGGTGTCGCGAAGTCGCCGAACATCTCACCCATGGGCGAGTAGAGGAATACCGGAATCGAAAACAGCAGCGCGACCAGGAAGCGGTTGCGCATGTCGTTGGCCATGTCCTGCATTGACATGCCGGGCGAATGGCCCATGTCGTGCATCATGTCGCTCATCTGGTGCGCGCCTTCGCCGCCGTGGCCCCCATGGGCCGCGTGCCCCTCATGCGAAGCAGCCTTGGCGGTGAGTGGTGCCGAGGCGGCAGCCGTCGCGGCGCCGTGCGTCGCGTGATCATGAGCGGCATGGCCGCCGTGCGCGGCGTGGTCTTCATGTCCGGCGTGCCCAGCGTGCCCAGCGTGCCCCTCCGGCGGGCAGATGTGCGCGGGCAGCATCTCGCCGCGGCAGTGGTAGCCGCACTCGACGATGCGCTTTCGGATGGCCTCAAGCGAGGTCTTCGTTTCGTCGTAGTGCACGGTGGCGCTGCCGGCGACGTAGTTGACGTCGACGTGGTGGACGCCCGGCAGCGCCGCAATCTGGCGCTGTACGCCGGCGGCACTCAGGCTGGAGACCAGTTCGCCGACTTCTACGGTGCTTGTCTTCATGAAAGATCCTTTGGATGGGATGTCAGCGGGCCAGGCGATTGGCCTCGAGGCAATTGGGAGGGAACGGGAACCCGGCCTCAGGCAGCCGAGGCGCGGCCGCGCAAGTCGGGAAAGAAGCGCGGCGTGCGCGCGGCGTAAGCGTCGAACTCGGCGCCAAAACGCTTGCGCATCTCGCGTTCCTCCGTGATGGCAAGTCGCCCATACATGGCCACGAGGATCGGGAACATCACCAGCGTCAGCAGCGTGGGCCACTGGAAGAGGAAGCCCAGCAGGATCGCCACGAAGGCAACGTACTGCGGGTGTCGGATGCGGGCATAGGGTCCGGTCGTCGCCAACCGATTGGCACGCTGCGCCTGGTACAGCACGTTCCAGGCCGCGGACAGCAGGTAGAAACCGAGCCCGAGGAAGACGTAGCTCGCGATGTGCAGCACCCCGAAATGGGGGTCGCCCTTCTCGCCGAGCAGCGTTGACCAGAGGTGCCCGGTGTTGTGCGACATCAGGTCCAGGCTCGGGAACTTTGTCTGCAACCAGCCCGACATCAGGTAGATGGTGAGCGGAAATCCGTACATCTCGACGAATAACGCGACAACGAAAGCTGCGAATGCGCCGAAGGTGCGCCAGTCGCGGCCGGTCTGCGGCTTGAAGAAGCTGAACGCGAACATCAGGAAGATGGCCGAATTGAGGATGACGAGCATCCACAACCCGTAGCCCGGTTGGTCGTGATTCATTTGCAGTTCTCCTCAGTGGTGGCGATGGGTCGCCTTGGAGCGCCCGTCAGGCTTGTTGGTGTCGGCGGTGTGATCGCTGGTTGTGCCCTCACCCTCATCGGCTCCACCGTGCCCGTGGCCGCGGTGCATGAAGATGTGCATCAGCGGGCAAGCCGCCAGCAGCAGGTAGGGCAAAACACCCAGGGTGTGGGCGCGGTGTTCAGTGAGCAGGAAGAAGAGGGCAATCGCAGCAAAGATCAGCAGTCCGATGCCGTAGCGACTGCTCCAGAAACTGCGCGCGGGGCGGTTTGGCTCGTGTGTGTCATGGTTCATGAAGGAACTCCTATGCGTTGCTCAGGTCCGCTCGGTAGAGCGGTGGGGTTGGCTGGGGCTCTGGCGCAAGGAAGGTTCACTTGCCCGTCGCGGACGATGACGTGGGCATGCGATCCATCATCATTTGCATCATCGACTGCATCATGTCCATGCGCTTTTCCATCATCTGCTGACGTGTGGCGGCGTTGACCGTCGTCTTTCCCGGAGCCATGCCACCCATCATCGACATGCCTTCCTGCATGAGCTTCATGTGCTCCGCCATCAGGGCCTCGCGCTGTGCCGGGGTCTTCGCACCGGCCATCTTTTCGTGCATCGCCTGCATGGTCTTCATGTGCTTGTCCATCATGGCCATGTCGGGCATGCCCGGGGGCTTGCCGGCAACTGGCGGGGGCACTACCGCAGAGGCCGCATCGGCAGGGTGATGGGCTTTGTGCTGGTCGTCCTGAGCGAACGAAGTAGCGCATGCGGCTGCCAGGGTGGCGGCGACGGCGAGGGAATGGAAACGGGTCATGGGAAGTCTCCTGGAAGGATGGGCACGCTCGGGCGTGCGTATGGCCGGCTGGAGGCCGATAGAGGATGTGTCGACGAAGCAAACGTCCGATGATGCAGTCCGTAGTCACCTACGGAGTCAATGCGGAGTCAGCGAATCGCAGCTACTCGGCGCACGTCGCGGCGTGTTAGAGCTACCCGCGACGGCTCGGGGAGCCGTGGGCTACAGCGCGAGACGGGAAAACCAAACCCTTGGAGGGGGCGAGGGCGGCGGAACCGCTGCGACGTGAGTGCGCCCCGGTGTGGCCGAAGCGTGGAGAAGATCGACGATCCACGCCTGGCTCGGCAGTGCGACAGCCTGCAGATCAGGCGTGTCAAGCTTGGGCTGTTGTTTCAGCAGGGTCTGCGAAGACTCGTCGCACGATCTTTGGCATGGGGCCTTGTCGAGGTGCGAGTCGTGATGATCCTGGTCGGCCGCGTGGGGATGCAGAGCGTTCAGTGCCGAATGATCAACCTGTGAAACGGTCGCGCCGCCATGGGCCTTGTCATCATGCGGCTCCGTCAGACACGCATTCGCCACACCTGACAGCAGCGCGAACACCCACACGAACAGCATCGTGAAGGCGATGCTGCGCTTGCGGTGGCGGCTGGCAATGAGGATCATCATGAATTGGGCAGGGTGTGGAAATCGCAGATTCCGTAGAGAAAGTTTCGTCGGATATTGCAGATAAGAGGTTGATTTGCATCAAGCCTGCTCTGGGGTCAACTACGGAATGCGGGGGTAGCATTCCTTCATGAAAAAAAGACGGTCGTTGGCCTTCAGCCGTTGTACGGTCATTCTTCCTTGACCATTGGGCGACTCGCAAAGGCGGCGGGAGTGGGCGTGGAGACAGTCCGCTACTACCAGTCGCGCGGGCTTCTCCGCGTGCCGCCTGCCAGCGGCGCATTTCGCATCTATCCCTTGGCAGCAATCGACCGCATCGCGTTCATCAAGCGTGCGCAGTCGTTGGGCTTCTCTCTGGATGAGGTGCACAGCCTGCTGGACCTAGAGGACGGGCGCAATCGCCGTGCCATCCAATCGGTTACCCAAGCGCGGCTGGCGCAGATCGACGATAAGCTGGGGGAATTGAATCGCATGCGCGGAGTTCTGTCCGACTTGCTGAACCGCTGCAGGCAGACCGGGCAGATGCATGTCTGCCCGATCATCGAGACACTCGCCGGCGCGAGGCCACCTACCTGATCGCGCGCGACTCGCACGAGCAACCCTTGAAGTCGCTTGGGATGCGCCGGTTGAAAACCCTACACATTTGCGCGCGCCGCGCGCGTTATCGCAGCCAGTCGCCGCGCGCCTTGAGCGATGGTTGCTTCACGCAATGGACGAACAGATTGCCGCACTAGGCTGGGCACTGCTAGCAAGAGCGCGACAGTTCTCTGTCGATGTTGCGTCTTCGAAATCTGCTTCCCAGGGTTGGCAGCGACGTGTCTCCTGCGTTGACACGTGGGCACGCTTGCCAACCGGAGCAGTCGACGGAGGACCGTCGCCGGGATCGACCGGCCTTCGCAGCGGGCACTGGAAAGCAACTGAACAATGACTCAAGCCACCCTCAATTCCGGTGAACCTCGGTGAGGTCGCTGCAGGAGTGCGGGAGCGCCGCCGTGACAGCACCCCACCGCGCGTTTCGTGGCGGCAATTCCTTGCATGCACCGATGCAATTCTTCGGCGTGGGCCAATGCGATGTTCTCACGTTGGCCTGCGGACAACTTTTGGCGCTTCTGGGAGCGTTGTTTGCTGAGCATGACCACCCTCGTCAACACAAAGGAACTCCCATGACCCACATTTCCGCTTCCGCCAAAACCGCGTCGATCCTCCTGGCCATCGCGCTGGGCCCTGGCATGGTCTTCGCCCAGACAGCCGGCCACGGTTCCGATCAGATGAAGAAATCGATGGAGTCGGGCATGAAGAGCATGCAGTCGATGTCCATGAGCGGCGACACCGACAAGGACTTCGCCATGATGATGAAGATGCACCACCAACAAGCCTTGGAGATGGCCAAGGTAGAGGCCGAGCACGGCAAGTCCCCCGAGCTTAAGAAGATGGCCGCCAAGATCATCAAGGACCAGACTCAAGAGATCGAGCAGCTGGACAAGTGGATGATGAAGAACAAGTGAGCGGCGTCGGGGTGTCCGTGCAATCCTTGACGGCGCTCAATGTGTGGACCGCCAAGTCACCTTGCCTCCCGGTAGACTGGCGGCATGTTGCTACACAAGGCACCCCGGCGCTGGATCGCGAGCTTGCTTGCGGCCGTGCTCGTGTGCCTGCAGTTGGCCACCGCCGCTTACGCTTGCGCGAGCCCCGGTAAACCTGGCCAGCCGATGGTTGCCATGCCAGACATGCCGGACTGCCCCGGGATGACGGAGCTTGACGACCAGTCGCCCCTGCTGTGCAAGGCGCATTGCGACCGCGACAAACAGTCCGTGAACACGGCACCCTTGGCAGACCCCGCTCCACTGCTTGCGATCGACTGGCTGCTCACCCGGCTGATCGTGTCGCACCCTGCAGCCGCCACCGAGGCGGATGCACTGCCGGCCATGATGGCCGCCCACACCGGACCTCCCCACGGAGCGCCACCGGTGTATCTCGCTTTGCTCGTTCTGCGCAATTGATCCCCTGAAGGGTCGGATGCCGCTGCACAAGGCAGCCGCATCCGTTCGTGTCTTCAGGCTGTGGGATCTTGTGGAGAACCGAGATGTTGAACTTCGTTGTGGCCGGGCGATTCCGCCGGCTGGTTGTCGCCGTGGCACGCCTTCGGCTGGCCCCGGTCGTTGTGGTGACCGCGGGTTGCGCGCTCATCACGCCATCCTGGGCGGGCACGTTGACCTTCCAGGACGCCTTGAACCTCGCGGAGCAGCGTTCGCCGACCCTGCGGGCGCGCCAGGCCGGCGTTGAGGGCGCGTACGAGGGCCTGAGCGCGGCGGGCCAGCTGCCCGATCCCAAACTCGCCGTCGGTGTCGAGAACTACCCCGTGACCGGCGTGGACCGGTTCAGCTGGAATCGGGAGTCGATGACCATGCGGCGCATCGGCGTGATGCAGGAGGTGCCGAACGCGGCCAAGCGCGCAGCCCAACGCGGCAGTGCCGAGGCCAGGGCCGAACGGGAACGCGCCATGCTGGAGGCCGAGCGCTTGTCTGTGCGCCGCGACGCCGCCGTGGCGTGGCTGGCGCAGCACTACGCCGAACGCAAACTCCAGGTCTTCTCTACGCTCGAGCGTGAGAACCAAGTTCTGCAGAGCACATTGGCCGCACGTATCGCTGGGGGCAGGGCAGCGCCTGCCGACGCTTTGATGGCCCGGCAGGAAGCGCTGGGTCTCGCGGAGCGACGGGATGAACTGCAAGCGGGCCTTGACCAGGCACGGGCAGCACTGGAAGGCTGGACCGGCCGCTTGGACGAGACCGATGCATCCACGCCGAACCTTCCCGTCGAGTCTGCAGCGCTCCTCCAGCGCGTGGAGCGGCACGCAGAACTCCTGCCTTCGGCAGCGATGTTGGCCATGGCCAGGGCGGAGATGGCCGAAGCACAAGCCTCCCGCCGTGGCGACTGGGGCTGGGAGGTGGCCTACGCGAACCGAAACCGAGCGTTCGGCGACATGGTGTCGTTTCAGCTGACCTTTGACCTTCCGGTTTCACCGTCCACCCGCCAGGAGCCACGGCTCGTCGCCAAGCGCAAGGAACTCGAGCGACTGGAGGCCGAGCGTGATGACGCGCGCCGACGCGTACAGGTCGATCTGCGCCAGCAGATCTCGGAGCTGCAGCGCCTCGAACGTGCCCTGGAGCGGCAGAAGGCCTCGGTGTTGCCGCTGGCGGCCGAACGGGTGCAACTCAGCCTGGCGAGCTACGAAGGCGGACGAGCCGACCTCTCAAGCGTGCTCGCCGCTCGCAAGGAGGCGGCCGAAGCCGGCTGGCGCAGCCTCGACCTCGAAGCCCAGCTCATGAGCCAGCGTGCTCGCCTGGCCTACCTGATTGCGGAGTGATTGCCATGAATAGCTACCTCAAGACTTCGCTGATCGCTGCAATCCTGCTCTCGCTGGGCGCCACGGCGGGCTATGGCGTCGCCACCTGGCGCGAAGAGCGCGGTGCCTCTGCGAGCAACCGCACGTCCGATGGCGGGGCCACGCCTGAAGGCCGCAAGGTCCTCTACTGGTACGACCCCATGGTGCCCCAGCAAAAGTTCGACAAACCAGGCAAGTCCCCCTTCATGGACATGCAGCTCGTGCCGAAGTACGCGGACGAGGTGTCCAGCACCGGTGTGGCCGTGGACCCGCGCGTGTCTCAGACGCTGGGCTGGCGAACCGCGACAGTGTCGAAGCAGCGCGTCGGTGGCGGTGTGCAGGCGGTGGGCACCGTTCAGCTGAACGAACGCGACGTCGCCACGGTGCAGGCACGCGCCGGCGGTTTCGTGCAACGGGTGGGAAGCATCGCCCCAGGGGACGTGGTCGCCCAAGGGGCATTGATCGCCGAGCTCCTCGTGCCGGAATGGTCTGCCGCACAGCAGGAATACTTGGCGGTCCGCTCGACCGGTGACGCTGGACTGAGCGCTGCCGCGCGACAGCGCCTGGTGCTGCTGGGAATGCCGGAGGCCAGCGTTTCGCAGCTCGAGCGCAGCGGCCAGCTGCAAGCCGTGGCCGCTGTGCACGCACCCATTGCAGGCGTGGTGCAGGAGCTTATGGTGCGCCAGGGAATGACCGTCACACAGGGCATGACGCTCGTTCGCATCAATGGACTGTCCACGGTGTGGCTCGAGGCCGCGCTGGCGGAGGTTCAGGCCTTCGCCGCCAAGCCTGGGCAGTCGGTTGAGGTGCAGCTGTCGGCGTTTCCGGGCGAGACGTGGCAGGGTAGGGTGACCGCCATCCTGCCGCAAGCCAATGCGGACACCCGGACGCTCAAGGTGCGCATTGAACTTCCCAACCCACAGGGGCGCCTGCGTGCCGGCATGTTCGCGCAAGTCCGTTTTGCGGGCGCAGAGGAGGAGGCGTTGGTGGTGCCAGGCGATGCCGTGATCCGCACCGGCCAGCGAGCGATCGTCTACGTGGTCACCGCACCCGGGCGGTATCAGCCGGTAGAGGTGCGCGTGGGCCGGGAGTTCAGCGATCGGCTGGAGGTGTTGCAGGGGTTGCAAGCGGGTCAGGAGGTGGTGACCTCAGGTCAATTCCTCATCGACTCCGAGGCCAGCATGCAGGGCGTGCTGCAGCGCCAGGCGCTGCCCGCGTCGGCCGTGGCGGCGCCAGCAGGTATGACGGCGAGCGCGACGTCCCCTGCGGCCTCTGCCAGTCCAACGGCCCATCAGGGCAGCGGCAAGGTGGTGGAACTGTCTGCCGCCGAAGTGACGCTGGACCACGGGGCGATCGCGTCGATGCAATGGCCGGCAATGCAGATGTCGTTCAAGTTGGCGCGACCCGACTTGGGTCGCGGAATCAAGACGGGAGACGCGGTGCGCTTCAGCTTCATCCAGTCGGGCGATGCATACGTGGTGCAAAGCTTGGAACGTGCGGGAGCCACCAAGTGATTGCCGCCGTCATCCGCTGGTCCGTCGGCAACCGGTTCCTGGTGCTGCTGGGGACACTTTTCCTGGCCGCGGCCGGCGTGCTGTCGCTGCGCTCGACGCCCATCGATGCGCTGCCCGATCTGTCGGACGTGCAGGTCATCATTCGCACGAGCTACCCCGGGCAGGCGCCGCAGATCGTCGAGAACCAGGTCACCTATCCGCTGGCCACGACCATGCTGTCGGTGCCGGGGGCGAAGACGGTGCGCGCGTATTCGTTCTTCGGTGATTCCTTCGTCTACGTGCTGTTCGACGACCGCACCGACCTCTACTGGGCGCGTTCGCGCGTGCTCGAGTACCTGAGCCAGGTGCAGAGCCGCCTGCCGGCGAGCGCGAAGCCATCGCTGGGTCCGGATGCGACCGGTGTGGGCTGGGTCTTCCAGTACGCGCTGGTGGACCGCAGTGGCCAGCACGACCTGGCGCAGCTGCGCGCGCTGCAGGACTGGTTCCTCAAGTTCGAGCTGAAGTCGGTCGCCAATGTGGCCGAAGTGGCCACCGTAGGCGGCATGGTCAAGCAGTACCAGGTGGTGCTCGACCCGGCCAAGCTGGCGGCCTACGGCATCACCCATGCGCAGGTGCGCGAGGCCTTGATGAACGCCAACCAGGAGACCGGTGGTTCGGTGTTGGAAATGGCCGAGGCGGAGTACATGGTGCGGGCGAGCGGTTTCCTGCAGTCCCTGGCGGACTTCAAGGCGGTGCCGCTTGCCGCCCGCGGTGGCGTGCCGGTGCGCCTGGGCGATGTGGCGATCGTGCAGCTGGGACCGGAGATGCGCCGCGGCATCACCGAGACTTCGATGGGCTGGGCGAAGCCGTCGGCGGTGTGGTGATCCTGCGCAGCGGCAAGAACGCCCAGGCGACGATCGCGGCCGTCAAGGAGAAGCTCACGCAGCTCCAATCCAGCCTGCCCAAGGGCGTTGAGATCGTCACCACCTACGACCGAAGCGACTTGATCGAGC
This sequence comes from Rhizobacter sp. J219, assembly GCF_024700055.1. GTDB lineage: Bacteria > Pseudomonadota > Gammaproteobacteria > Burkholderiales > Burkholderiaceae_C > Rhizobacter. The sequence continues at coordinate 1,049,773 of NZ_JAJOND010000001.1, read as the reverse complement.
GCGCCATCGACAACCTGTCGATGAAGCTCCTGGAGGAGTTCGCGGTGGTGGCCGCCGTGTGCGCCGTCTTCCTGTGGCACCTGCGGTCGGCCTTGGTGGCCATCATCTCGCTGCCACTCGGCGTGATGGCGGCGTTCCTGGTGATGCAATGGCAAGGGCTGAACGCCAACATCATGTCGCTCGGCGGCATCGCGATCGCCATCGGCGCGATGGTGGATGCCGCGGTCGTGATGATCGAGAACGCGCACAAGAAGATCGAGGCGTGGCAGCACGCCCATCCCGCCGACGACCTCAAAGGAGAGGAGCGCTGGGAGGTGATCACGCAAGCGGCCATCGAAGTCGGGCCGGCGCTTTTTTTCTCGCTGCTGATCATCACCTTGTCCTTCGTGCCCGTCTTCACGCTGGAAGCCCAGGAAGGCCGGCTCTTCGGGCCGCTCGCCTTCACCAAGACCTATGCGATGGCGGCAGCAGCCGGCCTGTCGGTGACGCTGATCCCGGTCCTGATGGGCTACTGGATACGCGGCCGCATCCCCGATGAGCAGCGCAATCCGCTGACACGCGGCTTGATCGCCGTCTACCAGCCCGCGTTGAACTGGGTGTTGCGCTGGCCGAAGCTGACGCTTGTGATTTCTGGCCTGGTCCTGCTCACGACGCTTTGGCCGCTGGCGCGTCTGGGGGGTGAGTTCCTGCCGCCACTCGACGAAGGCGATCTGCTGTACATGCCGACGGCGCTGCCCGGTTTGTCAGCACAGAAGGCCGCCGAGTTGCTGCAGCTGAGCGACCGCATGATCAAGACCGTGCCAGAGGTGGCACGCGTGTTCGGCAAGGCGGGACGTGCCGAGACGGCGACCGACCCCGCGCCGCTCGAGATGTTCGAGACCACGGTGCAACTCAAGCCGCGCAGCCAGTGGCGGCCTGGCATGACACCGGAGAAGCTGGTCGAAGAGCTGGACCGGACGGTGAAGATCCCCGGGCTCACCAACATCTGGATCCCGCCGATCCGCAATCGCATCGACATGCTGGCCACCGGCATCAAGAGCCCGATCGGGGTCAAGGTGTCAGGCGCCGACCTGCAGGCGATCGATCGGGTGACGGCGCAGGTGGAACAAGCCGCCAAGGATGTGCCGGGGGTCAGCTCGGCGCTGGCCGAGCGCCTGACCGGCGGCCGCTACGTGGACGTCCAGATCGACCGCGCGGCCGCGTCGCGATTCGGGCTCAACGTCAGCGACGTGCAGGCCGTCGTCGCCGGCGCCATCGGCGGCGAGAACATCGGGGAGACCATTGAGGGCCTGGCGCGCTTCCCGATCAACCTGCGCTACCCGAGAGAGCTGCGCGACAGCCCGGAGAAGCTGCGCAACCTGCCGGTGCTGACGCCAGGCGGCCAACAGATCACCCTTGGCACGGTGGCCCGCATCTCGCTGACCGATGGTCCGCCGATGCTCAAGAGCGAGAACGCGCGTCCGTCGGGGTGGGTGTATGTCGACGTGCGCGGCCGCGACATTGCCTCCGTGGTGGCGGACCTGCGGCAGGCCGTGGCCTCTCAAGTAAAACTTGAACCAGGCATGAGCCTCGCGTACTCCGGGCAGTTCGAATTCCTGGAGCGCGCCAATGCCCGTCTCAAGGTGGTGGTCCCCGCCACGCTCGGCATCATCTTCGTGCTGCTGTACCTGACCTTCCGTCGCATCGAGGAAGCCGTGCTCATCATGGCCACACTTCCGCTGGCCCTGACGGGCGGTGTGTGGTTCCTGTACGCGCTGGGCTACAACCTCTCGATCGCGACGGGTGTAGGTTTCATCGCACTGGCCGGTGTGGCGGCCGAGTTCGGAGTGGTGATGCTGCTGTACCTCAAGCATGCGTTGGACGACCGCGTGCGTGCCGGGCAGCCAGTGAACATCGGCATCCTGGTGGATGCCATCCGCGAAGGCGCCGTCCTGCGGGTGCGCCCGAAGGCCATGACGGTGGCTGTAATCCTTGCGGGCTTGCTGCCCATCGTCTGGGGCAGTGGCACAGGATCGGAGGTGATGAGCCGAATCGCCGCACCGATGCTCGGCGGTATGGTGACGGCGCCGCTGCTGTCGCTCTTCGTGGTGCCAGCGGCGTTCCTGCTGCTGCGGCGGAGGGGGCTGACGTCGGCCTAACGAAAGACTTGCGCTGGCGCAAGATTGTGCCTTCGGCTTGACCTTGCCACTGGGGCAAGCTTCCCAATGACGTTTCCACGATCCATCGGAGAGTCTCATGCCGCATGCCGTTGCCTTCCGCCTTGACGCAGATGCCCGGGGGCGTCAACTCAAGGGATTCAACTCTCGCGTGGAGATCATCTGGTTCGCGTTCCAGGGCAGCTTCGAGGCACCGGGCACGGCCGAGATCCGTTTCGCACACACGATCCCCGGGATGCTCGGCGGGGGAGGCACCGGCGCCGTCAACGGTGGGGTGATCGCCGCCGGGTTCGACGCGGCGCTCGTGCTGGCTGGCCTAGGGCACTACGAGACCGACGTTGTCGTGACCCTGGACCTGTCGGTGCAGTTCCTGGCGCTGGCGCGACCGGGTCCCGGACTGGTCTTCCGCGCGCACGTCACCCGTTCGGCCCGCCACTTCGCTTTTGTGCAGGCGGAGCTGGTCGATGGCGACCGCACGTTGGCGACGGCCAAGGGCATGGTCGCACCGCAGGCCACTCCGGCGGCGCGGAATGCGAGTTGAGCTGCGGGCGAGGTTCCCACTAGGCTTGTCGCCACAGACACCGCAAGGAGGCGCGATGATCTTCTCACCCCGCTGGAACCGCATGGTCTTCATGATCCACGTGACCACATCGGTCGCGTGGATCGGCGCAGTGGCTTGTTTCCTGGCGCTGGCGATCGTCGGCTACACCAGCCGCCATCAGCAAGTCGTCCAGGCCGCCTACATCTCGATGGACCTGATCACCTGGTTCGTGATCCTGCCGCTGAGCCTGGCGTCGCCGGTGAGCGGCATCGTGCAGGGGCTGGGCACAGCTTGGGGTCTGCTGCGCCACTACTGGGTGGCAGTGAAGCTTTTCATCACCATCCCGAGCTGCGTCCTTCTGTTGCTGCACATGGCCCCGACCAGCCGGTTGGCGGCCGCGTCTGTCGAGGGGGCGCTGGACGATCAGGGCGCGGCCAGCCTGCGCATGCAGATCATCGGCGACTCGGCAGCAGCGGTGTTCGTGCTGCTGATCGTCACAGCATTGTCGGTCTACAAGCCCAAAGGCCTGACGGCCGCCGGCGCCGCAGCGAAGGCCCGTCTGCGCGACACCCCGCGCTGGATCAATGTGCTGCGCTGGGTGGCGATCGTGGCGGGCGTGGTGTTCCTCGTAGCGCACCTGAGCGGCCATGGGCTGCACGCCCATGAGTGATCGGTCCCGACCGCTGCGCCACTGGCGTATCCACATCGGCCAGCGGCCACATGCGTGCTAGCGCGAAGCGTCGGATTCCAAGCGAAGTCTCCGAGTGGCTGAACGTGGTCAGCCCGCAGCGGCGGTGTAGCGCTCTCTAAATCCCAGTTGACGCGGTGACCGGCATCAGCCTCGTCGTACCGCGCATTGTCCTCCCGAGCTGCGGACAATCCGACTGGCGCCTTCCCCGTCGAACTGTCGGTCGTCGGCCCGAACTCGGCACCGGTCGGGTCGACGGTCGACAGACATGGCGGTCGCTGGGTCATGGCAGGAGGCTCCGTGTCGGGGGCTGCCTGCCTCATTGCGCTCGGTTATTTGCAGTCGGCGGCGCAGCTAAACGCGGTGTTCGTCGGCTGAGCCTGCATTCTCGGGATGTCGCTACTGCCAGAGGCGCTTCGCTTCTCGGGGTGATCTCGTTTTCGATGCAGCGCTGGTAGTCAAGCGCCTCGGGTAAACCCTTGAGGGGGTGATCTGAGCCGATGCTGGTCTTTGCGGTATCCGTCCCGGATACACCCTTGAAAGTGGTAGTCCTCACCGCTGCGCGTGATGACTGCTACTTTTAGGCTGTTTTGCGGAGTTCGACTAGTCACGAGACTTCGTGGAGCCAATCCCTTGGACATTGGCATGCTCGCGTTCAACAACGAAGTTCGGTGTCCAGCAGCATTGGTGAATAGCTTGGCCGAGCTGTCGGTCATGGTGTCGCGGTTGCGCGCCGAAAGTGCGCTCGCCAAGGTGCATGCCGAGGTTGCAAGATGCCTCGAACTCCGCAAGCAAGGGGAGGACAACATGGCCAACTTCAAACAGTCGAGGACCTGGTAGGCGGCATCAGCCTCATCTGCGTGCAGGAGTGCCTGCTCAAGGCGCTGCTTCAAATGTGCAATGGTCTTGGGCATACGTGCTCCGCTGATCTCCAGCCGGCTGCAAGGTCGGCTCAAACTCAGTCCTCATGTTTGTCGCGCGTCGCCACCGTGCCTTCAAAGAAATTCCAAGTTGGAATCCAGTGCCGTAGCGGCCGATTGCGTGATGAAGAACTCCCGGGAGATGCAGACATCTCAAGCGCGGGCTTGCATAGGCTGACCGTATCGCGCTAGTGTTCATGTATGGACCGTCCAATCGAACGAGCACTTCGGGGCGAACTTCCTCTACAGGATCTGACAGGCGACGAGCAGGAAGCCTATCTTGATCGGCTTGAAGAGCTTCAGCTTCAGCCTTCGGTGGTAGAGAGCGAATTCTTTGCCTCGCGGCGACGCAGCGGCGTTGGTGTCGGCTTCGATGATGAAGACAACCTGGTCTACCCGGCCACGATCGTGCGATGAAGCCAAGGGGCGTCTTGTCGAAGATCCTTTGCGAAATTCGCATCGCGGCGCGTGACGCACCGTTGATTTTCTTCGCTCCGCTGATCGGTGCACTGAGAGGAGTCCGTGCTGAATATGCACGTCTAGAACGTCAACGGACAGGACGTCGGCCTACACCCTGATCTTCCCTGGGCAGGGGTCTCTCAACTCGCCAACGAACGCTCAAAGCGCTGCTGCAGACCCGTAGTCGGTGCATCCAGGTATCGCAAGGCGGAATCCACATCCTTCCAGCCCACGTATGCCATCAGCTCTTTGATGTCCCACCCGCTTGACCGTGCCCAACCTGCGAAGCCACGCCGAAGCGAGTGGCTGGAATAGCTCTTGGCTTGATCGAGGCCCGTCTTCGCAAACAGGCCTCTCAACAGCGGAATCACGCTGGTGGGGCGCATCGATTCGTCGCTGATGTGCCCCCAGCGGTCGATCGCCGGGAATACCGGTCCAGACGTTCGTCCTAACAGTTTCACCCACTCGCTGTAGGCCTCCACGGCGCACAGCCGCGAAAGCGCCGGGCAATGAAATGTCCGGCCTTCGAATTCGCGGTCGCCTTTGCTGCGGGGCAGACGGCAAGTAAGCCATTTGCCGGCGACTACCTCCACGTCCTCGATCCGCACCCTTGTGAGCTCGTCTGAGCGAAATGCACGCCAGAACCCAAGCAGCAGGAGCGATCGATCCCGGGTGAGCCTGAGCACCTCCACTGGAGCGCCTTGCTGCAGCGCCTCCATCTGCAGGCCTTGTAGATGCGCGTTGACGCGATCCAACTGATCGAGCTCGAGCGGCCTGGCCTTGCGTTGAACTGACGTGTGCGTTGCCCGGATTCCCTTCAACACCTTGCGAACGATGGGCGTCCGCGTCGGGTCCGCAAACCCGTGGTCGGCATGCCAGCGGGCCAGTGCCGCCACACGCTGCCTGAGCGTGCTGATCGCGTGCTGAGGGGCGTAGGCGGCCAGGTAGCGCGCGACTGACTCGCTGGTGGCCGGCAGCAGACCTTGCCACTCCTGCTCAAAGTGTCGGATGCAAGCGGCATAGCTGCGCAGCGTGCTCTCGCGATCCGCGGCCTGCAGGTAATCGTCAACATCGCCAAGTGCCATGACGGCATTCTGGACCAGTCACGGAAAGCATCTCAATGCTTCTGGGTGTCGCTGTGGCCACGAAACGGATAGCGCAACTGTTCGGCATATCCGTGAGGGATCGGATCGCCCTCGATGCCCACTCGTCCAAGCGGAGACGAGGGCTGATAGAAGGTGCCGAACAAGTGGTCCCAGACAAGCCAGAACTCACCGAAGTTCACCTGAGCATCCTCAAATCTCTCCCGGTGATGCCATCGATGGAGTTCTGCAACACCGAGCAGATGACGCAGAGGACCGGCGCGGTAGTCGATGTTGGCGTGCTGAAACGCCAGGTGGACAGCGAGGATCGCGAACCACCCCCCTACCACTTCGGCGGGCGTACCCAGCACGCCGAGGAGGACCAAGCCCGGGCCTGCCATCAAGGCCGCGTGCAGTGGGTGCCGTCGCTCTCCGTTGAGCCAGTAGAGGCGCCGAGACGAGTGATGGATGCTGTGCATTCGCCAAAGAAAACCGTAGCGATGACTCAGGCGATGGACGACATACAGCGACAAATCCAGAGGCAGCCCCGCAAGGAACACCTGGGCGATGAATGGCCAATCGCTCGGCCACCACAAGCCCTCCCAACCGGCTGACGAGCGCAGCAGCACGAAGCCCACAACCGCGGCGTGCATCACGAGCAAGTTCACCACCGCATGGACGACGTCGGCCGCGAAATCCAAATCCGGTAACCGCCATCCCAGATTGAAGGGCATCGCGCGTTCGAGCCAGGCCACTACCACCAAGCCGCCCACAGCGACACCGATGAGCCACAGAAGCGGGACGCCTTCGAACGGTGCGCGCGACACACCGAGGATTACCAGCCCCATGACGGCTGGATATGCGCCATAGCGGGCCAGGGAAGGTATTGCCACAAGAACTCCTTTTCGACTCACGGAGTGTTTCCAAACCCCATCCAGCACGCTTGAACAAACGGGCTATTCGTGCATCGCTTGACTCTGTACCGACTACAGGGCATGCAATCCTCCATACCCTTCGCCGTCACCCATCAACCCAAGCACGCGCCATGAGCGACAACTGCACCGATGACGAGGCACACGACTTGGACGCAGGCCAAGCCTCTGACCGCCGGATCCTGACGTTCGTCTTGTTGATCAATCTTGGGCAGTCCCTGGCAGGGGTAGGTGCAGGCGTGTGGGCGTCTTCAACGGCACTCATCGGCGCAGCGCTTGACAATCTGGCCGACGCATCCGTCTACGGCGTCAGTCTCTATGCCGTGGGCCGGGCGCCGGTGATCAAGGTGCGTGCCGCCCGGCTCTCAGGCTGGTTGCTCATCGGCCTGGCGGTGTTGCTGCTCGTGGAAGTGTTGCGTCGATTCTTCGGGGGCGAGCCGCCCATCGGTCCGGCCATGATGGCCATGGCAGCCGTCAATGCGGCGCTGAACATCATCTGCCTACGCCTCTTGAAGCGCCACCGTGGGGAGGACGTCAACTTCAAGGCGTCCGCGATCTTCACGGGAAACGACTCGATCGTGAATCTGGCCATCGTCCTGTCCGGCGTACTGGTGATGTTCTGGGGATCAAACCTGCCGGACCTCGTGCTCGGCCTGGTGGTTTCGGTGATCGCAGCCAACGGTGGCCGGGAGATCCTCGCTGAGGCAGCCAAAGCCAGTGAGAAGACCGCCAAGGGGGGGCGACGCCGCTTGACTCCGTACCCACTTCAGGGTGTGCAATGCGGCAAACACGAATGGGCACATGATGAAAACTGATTCGACCCCTGCGCTCGAGAGCGCCACAAGCTCCGACGGCGCGAGCACCGTTTTTTGGATACCGAACATGGACTGCCGCCAGGAAGAGGCAGCCATCCGCGCACGGTTTGCCGAAGTTCCGGAAGTCCGGTCGCTGACCTTTGATCTCCCGCAACGACGCTTGACGATCGAACATTCGCTTGCAACACCTCAGCGGTTGTTGGGCGCCTTGACCGAGATCGGGATGGAGGCATCACTTGAGGTTGCTGCCGTTGTGCCAAGCTCCTGCGATTCCACCTGTTCTTCCGGCAGCGGCAGCTCGAGGCCAGCACCGTCGACAGACGTCTTCACCATCCCCAACATGGACTGCCGCAACGAGGAGGCGGCCATTCGGGCTCGCCTTGAAGTTCTACCCGACGTGGGATCCGCTGGCGTTCGACCTTCCCGCTCGCCGCCTGTCCGTTCAGCACACCTTGCCTTCGGCGAAAGCAATCCTCGAGCATTTGCACGCCATTGGCATGCACGCCCGCATGTCGGCAGAGGCCGACGCTGCATCTCCGGTGTGCGATGCGCAAGCTGGCTGTGCTCCCTGCGGCAAACCTGAGCCCTCGTTCGCGCCGGCAGCCAGTGGCAACACGACCCAGTTCGTGATCACGAACATGGACTGCCCGACCGAGGAGGCGCTGATCCGCAAGCACCTGGCGAAGCTGCCCGGGGTGGACCGACTCGAATTCAATCTGATCCATCGCCGCTTGGGCGTGCAACACCGTCTCGGCGATCCGGCACCAATTCTGGACGCCTTGCGCCATATCGGCATGCAGGCGACGGTTGAACGCGAGGCGGGATCCAGTTCGAACGGGCAGGCGATTTACCTGATCGAGAAGATGGATTGCCCGACCGAGGAAGCCTTGCTGCGCAAGGCGCTCGAAAACATGCCTGGCGTCAGCGCATTGCAGTTCGACCTCATCAGTCGGCGGCTGACCATCAGCCATACGCTGCCGGATCCTGCTCCGATCGCGGCGGCAATCGAACAATTGGGCATGTCGCCACTCCTGCAGGACAGTCAAAGGCCGGCACCAGCAGTCACCAGCGAGTTCGGGACCGGAATCTCCAAAGCTCAGTGGGCCCGCATGGGGGCGGCCGGGGTGCTTGCGATCGGCGCAGAAATCTTGGCGTTCTCCGGCCTGGGCGAGTCGTCGCTGCCGGTGGTGTCTGCCGCGCTTGCGGCCATTGCACTGGGCGGCCTGGCGACGCTGAAAAAGGGTTGGATTGCGCTGCGCACGCTGTCGCTGAACATGAATCTGCTGATGACGATCGCCGTCATTGGCGCTGCGCTGATCGGCCAGTGGCCAGAGGCCGCGGTGGTGATCTGGCTGTTCGGCATCGCAGAAATGATCGAGGCGTTGAGCCTCGATCGAGCACGCAACGCCATTCGCAAGCTGATGGATCTGGCGCCCGAGACGGCCCTTGTCAAACAACCCGACGGGCGCTGGGAAGAGGTTCAGGCAGAGGCGGTGCCTCTGGGAGCGCTGGTCCGTGTCCGGCCGGGCGAGCGCATCGCGCTCGATGGGGTGGTGGCATCGGGGGCCTCGTCGGTCAACCAGGCGCCGATCACGGGCGAGAGCATGCCGGTCGAGAAGAACCCTGGTGACACCGTCTTCGCCGGCACGATCAACGAGCGCGGGACGCTGGAGTTCGAGGTGCGCTCGCGCAAGGGCGAGACGACGCTGGACCGCATCGCGCGTTCGGTGCAGGAGGCGCAGGGTCAGCGCGCGCCGACCCAACGCTTCGTCGACCGCTTTGCAAGCGTCTATACCCCGATCGTTTTCGCGTTGTCGATCGCCATCGCCGTCATTCCGCCACTCTTCTTCGGTGCGGCGTGGTTCGACTGGGCCTACAAGGCGCTGGTGATGCTGGTGATCGCCTGTCCCTGCGCGCTGGTGATCTCCACCCCGGTCACGGTGGTGAGCGGCCTGGCTGCGGCGGCTCGCCGCGGCATCCTCGTCAAGGGCGGCCTGTACCTAGAACAGGGGCGCCTCCTGCGTGCGGTGGCCCTCGACAAGACCGGCACGTTGACCCACGGTCGACCTGCGCTGACGGACACGGTGCCCTTGGCCACCCTGTCCGAGGCGCAAGTGCTGCGAGTCGCCGCTAGCCTGGATGCCCTGTCAGAACATCCTGTGGCCACCGCGATCGTCGCCGGGTATGGAGACCAGCCGCATGCAGCGGTCCAGAACTTCGAGGCCTTGGCAGGCCGCGGCGTCAAGGGCGACATCGACGGCCAGCGCTACTACATCGGGAACCACCGTCTAGCCGCTGAGTTGGGTGTGGCGACGGAGTCGGTACGGGCGTTGCTCGACAAGTTGGAGAGCCAGGCAAAGACTGCGGTGGTGCTCGCCACTGACCAGCAGGCGCTCGCCGTCCTCGCGGTCGCCGACACGGTGCGAGACAGCAGCAAGCAGGCGATCGCCGAGTTTCAAACGACTCGGGGTGGAGCCGGTGATGCTGACCGGCGACAACCGCAAGACGGCTGAGGCCGTCGCCGCGCAGGTCGGCATCACCGACGCTCGCGGCGACCTGCTGCCGCACGACAAGCTTGAGGCGATCGAGAAGCTGGCCGCCCAGGGGCCAGTGGGCATGGTGGGCGACGGTGTCAACGACGCGCCAGCACTCGCCAAGTCGAACATCGGCTTCGCAATGGGAGCAGCCGGCACCGATACCGCAATCGAGACAGCAGATGTGGCACTGATGCAGGACGACCTGCGCAAGCTCCCCGAATTCATCGCGATGTCGCGCCGCGTGGGTGGTGTGCTCAAAGCCAACATTGCGTTTGCCATCGGCACCAAAGCGGTCTTCATGGTGCTTGCCTTCACGGGCCATGCCAGCTTGTGGATGGCCATCCTTGCGGACATGGGTGCGAGCCTGGTCGTCGTCTTCAACGGTCTGCGCTTGCTGGGCCGTCACGCCACACCCACCGATCGTTCTCATGTCGAGTGAGCGCGGCGTGCGCCTGGGTTTCCTGCTGGCCGCCCTCGTGCTGGCGGCAGACGTGATCACGAAGGTGGTCGTCGTGGCTCAGGTCGACTTCGGCGCATCCCACGAGTGGCTGCCCATGCTGAACATCGTGCACGTGCTCAATCGTGGAGCGGCGTTCAGCTTTCTGCACGACGCGGGCGGTTGGCAGCGGGGCTTCTTCATCGCCATCGCGCTCGTCGCATCCGTCTTTCTCGTCTTCATGATTCGGCGCGCTGAAACCTCCCGTATGGAGCGGGTCAGCTTTGGCCTGATCCTCGGTGGTGCGTTGGCGAACATGTTTGACCGCATCGTGCGCGGCGCCGTGGTGGACTGGATTGACGTCCATTGGGGACCGCATCATTGGCCAGCGTTCAACATGGCGGACGTCGGGATCAGCATCGGCGCGTTGCTGTTGGTGGCTCACGGGTTCTTGGGCAAGAAACAGTTGCGCGAAGCCAATGGATGAGCTGGGGATTTCCAGCCGGCCGTTGCTGATCATGGGCCGAGGCTGGGCCGTCTACGCCGGCCCGCTTGAGCCCGGCCGCCCACATCGACACCAGGCGACGCAGCTTGCTTGGTGCGGAGACGGCACGTTGCTGCTCGAGGGTGCCTGGGGCGCACTCGAAGCGCCGGGGCACGCCATCCAGGCCGGCGTGTCTCATCGTCTGGTCGCATCCCAGCCGGTGCGCATGGTGTTCGAAGACCCAACCCTCCAAGCGGCAGCGTACTCCACGAGCCCTGCGCCGGCCGTCGCGGCGATGACCGAAGAGCAGGCCGCTCATCTTGAGCAGCAGTTGAGTCGATGGCTGCAAGGCCCGCAATTGCCGACGGCGCACAGTCCGTCGCACCCCGCCGTTCCCCGCTGGCAAAGTGTTCTCCATTGGCTGGAAGCGGCGCTGGACGGGCCCCTGCGCGCGAGCGATGCGGCCCAAGCTGTGGGGCTCTCCCCCTCACGCTTCATGCACTGGTTCGCCGAGATGTCGGGGCTGTCATTTCGAGCTTATGTTCGTTGGTTGCGGCTGCAACGTGCCGTGCGTGTCCTCGCTGACGGGTCGACGCTTACCGACGCCGCTCACCTGGCCGGTTTCGCGGACAGCGCGCACCTGACGCGCACCTTCGTTGCCACTTTCGGTGTGCGCCCCGCACCACTGCGCGCAGCACGCATCGTTTGCGATGACCGATCCAAACCGCCGCTCACGGTCCAGGGTTGGTCACTGACCGGCGTTGCCTAGGGGCTGCCTCGATATAGACCCGCTTTTGATGGTAAAGGTTGCGCTGCTTGGCATCGCGATTTCTGCCCCTTCGGCCGGTACCGGATCGCCTTTGGATCCTTGATCCTTTTGACTTCCTCAGCAGGTTGGATTTCCTGGTCAGCCTGAGGTCGCCGACGTCTCGGGGCAGTCGATCACGGTCGGTGACTTGCGGGCCAAGCGGCGGGCGTTTCGACAAACGAAATGTTTCATCGGAGTGCTTGACTCTGTAGCCAGTACAGCGATTGCAATACGCGGGATCCATCAGCGACTCGGCTGATCAAGCGCACCAAGCAACCTTCACTGCACCTAGGAGACACCCATGCACACCATTCGCCGCAGCGCTGCTTCGGTTTGGCCACCGGCCACAGAGTTCGGCAGGAGGCTGATCCGCGCAACGCTTCTCGCCATGTCGATCGTCTCGTTCAGCGTCGCGGCAAAGGTGCCCGTTGGCGTGGAAGCCCCCGATTTCACGCTCGACGCGCTGAGCGGCGGCAATGTTCGGTTGCAGGATCTGCGGGGTCGGGTGGTGATGATCAATTTTTGGGCGACCTGGTGTGCGCCATGCCGCCTCGAAATGCCCCACTTGGTTCGTCTCCAAGAAAAGTACCGTTCAGCCGGGTTCATCCTCCTCGGAGTCAACATCGACGACGACCGAAAAGTCGGTGCGGCGACGGCCGAACGCATGGGCATCAAGTTTCCACTCCTCTTCGACACCGACAAGAAGGTCACACGGATTTACGACATGGGCGCAATGCCGGCTACCTTGATCGTCGACCGCAAAGGCCGCGTCCGGTTCTCTCACCTCGGCTACGAGTCCGGAGTCGAGGCGATCTACGAGAAGAGCGTCCGCGATCTTCTAAAAGACTAGGAACGGGTCTGTTTTCCGGCCAGCAAGGCGTTGAAACTGAAGCCGAACAGCGCTGCCAGAAGCACGATCAACTGGGCGCCCATGGTCTGCAATGTGGGGTAGATGCCAAGGACCGGCATACGCAAGCTGCCAGCCGGCGTGGCGTTGAGCCACCCGGCTTCCTGCAGGCCCGAGATGCCTTTGCCGGCCAGCACGACGGCCAGTACAGCCACCAGGATGGAGCTTCAGCGCGAAGAACTTGCCGATCGGCATGCGGGCGCTGGTACGCAGGAAGATGAAGGCGATGACGGCGAGCAACACCAGCCCCACCGCCAGGCCGGCCAACAGTGCCGAGCCATGCCCATCGGCCGCGAGTGCCGAGAAGAAGAGCACGGTCTCAAACACCTCGCGGTAGACCGCGATGAAGGCCAGCAGGAAGAGCGCCCAGGCAGACCGCTGCGTCAGCGCCGCCGAGAGCTTGTCGCGCAGGTAGGCTTGCCAGCGGCCGGCGCTGCTCTTCTGGTGCATCCACAGGCCCACCGACAGCAGCACGACCGCCGCAAAGAGCGAGGACAGGCCTTCGGTGACCTCGCGGCTCGCACCGCTGATGCCCACCACGTAGGTGGCGATCGCCCAGGTCACCCCGCCGGCGGCCAGCGCAGCGATCCAACCCCCATGTACATAGCGCAGCGCCTCTGGCCGCTCTGCTTTGCGCAGGAACGCGATCATGGCGACGACGATCAGCAAGGCCTCCACGCCTTCGCGCAGCAGGATGGTCAGTGCTGCGACGAAGCTGGTGGTGGCGTCCGCCCGTCCGGCACTGAGTTCGCTCTCCACCTGCGAGAACAGCTGGTCGAGTTCGCGCGCCTTGGTCGCCACGACTTCTGCTTGCTTGCCCGAGATCGCTGAGCGGTAGAGCTGCATGTTGCGCTCCACGTCGACCAGCAGATCCTTGTTGCGTGATTCCAGGGCGGCCTCCAGTGGCTCGAAACCGTCCAGGTAGGCCGAGAGCGCGAGCCGGGTGGCCTCGGTCCCGTTGCCGCTCTCGAAGGCCTTCAAGCTCGCCTGCATCTGCGCCCGTGCGAGGGGGATGCCGGCCAACTGGTTGCCTGCGAAGGCCTGCGGCTGGCTGCGGGCGAATGCCAGCAGGTCCGCCGCTGGTTCCCGGCCCAGGCGCTGTGCCAGGGCGTTCTCCGAGGTGGTCGTCACGGCAGCCAGGTCCGGCAACGCAGCACGGGCCTTGGCGTCGTTTTGCGCCAGGGTGGCGCCACGTTCCTTCGCGCCAGCGTCGAAGGACAGCGACCCCACGTAGAACGCGAGCGCCCAGCGGTCCTGCTCCGGCAGCGTCTTGAATGACGGCATCGAGGTGCCTTCAACACCCTGCGACGTGACCTGGTAGAGCGCGAGGATCGAGCGGGCGCGGGCGCGTTCCTTGTCGGTGAAATCGATGGGCTTGGGCTCGAGCTGCTTGGCGGCCGGGCCGTCGCCACCGCCGGCAGTACCGTGGCAGGTGGCGCACTGCGCTTGGTAAAGGCGTTGGCCTTGAGCAAGGTCGGGTGCGGTGCGCGGCGAAACCGGGATCGGATAGGCGGCGAGCAGCAGGTTGCCGGCCTGCTGGGCAAGGTCGGCGACCTTGTCGGGTGCAGCCTTCTGCAGCACCGCCTCGCGCAGCTGGGTGGCCAGCGTCACGAGCTGCTCACGCGACGCATGGGGTGGCAGTGCTTTCGACTGCGTCAGCGCGCTGTCGCTGAACTCTCGCATCTCCTGGTATTCGACGTCGCTGATGACGGCACCGTTGGAGACGGCACCGCTGTAATCGACAGCCACGTAGTCCAGCAGTTGCCACAACTGACGAACTTGCTGCTCCTGCCCCGCGGGCAGGTCCGCTGCCAAGGCGCCGCCAAGGAAGGCGAAGGCGGTGATCACGAGGGCGAAAAGCAGGCGGCAAAGGGATGCGTTCATGTTCCAGGGATAGACAATGATTCTCATTCCGGATTGGAAACCCTGTAGCGGGTATAAAGTCAAGCCCTTTCCAGAAGCGAGGTCCTCATGAAGATCGGCGAGTTGGCCACCCACACCGGAACTCAGGTGGAAACGATCCGCTTCTACGAGCGCGAAGGCCTGCTGCCGGCGCCGTTTCGCAGCGCAGGCAACTATCGTGTTTACGAGGATCCGCACGTCCATCGGTTGGCCTTCATCCGCCAATGCCGGGTGCTCGACATGACGCTCGACGAGATCAGAAAGCTGCTCGACTTCATCGATGCACCAGAAGAAGATTGCGGCGAAGTGAACGGTTTGCTTGACGAACACATCGAGCATGTCGCTCATCGCATCCGGGGCTCAAGGTGCTGGAACGCGCGCTGCGACAACTGCGCGGTCAATGTGGCCTGGCTCGGCAGGCCAAGGACTGCGGGATCCTCGGAGAGCTGAAACGAAACTCGGCCCAAGCTGCGAGTGACAGCAACAGGTCGCACGTGGGCGCAACCCATGCCCGTCGCAAAGCGGCGAGCGTGAAGTCGAGATAGCCAATCGCCTAGCGGGCCCAGGTCGAATCGAACTCCATGGTGGTGCACCCGGGATCGCTCGGTCACGACAGGCAGCCGGCTGCGCCTCCGTGCGTGCGCTGCGTTGGGCACCCCGAATGCTGGGGGTAAGGCACCCAACAGGAGATCCTATGCCTCAGTCCGATCCCAAGGCGAAACAAGCACCCGTTCGCTCGCCTGCACCGGCCCAACCCACAGATAACGAGCGCAAGCCGGATGGGACGGGAACCCCGCTCTCCAAACAGCCCCTTGCGCCATCTTCTGGACAGTCTGGCGCGAAAAAGGGGTAGCGGCGCCGAAACTGCAGATGACAGGTTTGTCATCTGCCTGTTCGAATCCGGACAGAAAGAGATTCGTAGAGTCGCGGCGCGTCAGCGACAGCGAAAGGCAGCTCCATGAGCGTAGATCGGTTGCCCGAGGACAACTACGGTGTCCGGGTGATGTGCAAGGACGACCGGGTTAGATTGCTTTGGTTGGCCAACGAGGTCGGAGAGGACGCACTGCGAAACAGCGTGCGCAAGTACCAGCAGCGCTTCATCGGCACCATGCCCTATGTGTCCAAGATGCTGCGGTGGCACCGGCTCGAGGTTCCACCGGAGGTGTGCGTTCCTCAGCACGTCCGCTAGTAGCGCAGAGACAGCTCAGGCGGGTGACCCGTCGTACCCGCATTTCACCCACTCAATAAGGATGCTCACATGAAGCGCGCTCTATTCATCGCTCTTTCAACCCTGGCAGCGGGGTCAGCACTCGCCCAGAGCAATGTCACCATCTATGGGCGTCTCAACGAGACCATTGAGCGCGAAAAGGTTGCTGGAAACAGTCGCACCGTGGTCAACGACAACGCGTCTCGCTTGGGGTTCAAGGGTTCGGAAGACCTTGGGGGCGGCCTCAAGGCCAACTTCCTGATCGAGCACCGCTTTCGCCCTGACACCGGCACAGCCGCCGGTGACTTCTGGTCTGGCGACAGCTGGGTTGGCCTGTCGAGCAACTACGGTGACGTGCGCCTTGGCCGCATGATCAGCACCGCCTACTTTGCGACAGCCGACTACGTCAGCTATCACAACCACGATACTGGCTCTTCGTCTGATGCTCTGTACAACCTCGGCTTCCAGAGCTGGTACACGAAGAACAAGATCGCGTACAAAACTCCTTCGCTGGCTGGCGCCACCGTTGAGGCCAGTACGGCCTGCGCGAGACCAGCGTCGCTCCGGCCTCCGACCGGAACAGCAATGGCTTTGAACTCGCCGCCAACTACGGCGTCGGCGACCTCGCGCTTGGTCTGGCTTTCACAAAAGACGGTGAAGACAAGCAAGTCGCGGTGCGTGGCCAGTACACGATGGGCGCCTTCACGCTCGGTGGCTACTACCAGCGCACCGGCTTCAAGGACATCTACGCAACGGGTGGCAAAGCCAACATTTTCCGCCTGGCCGGGATGTACACACTGGGCGCTTCTGAGTTCCACGCCAATGCCGGCTTGGCTGGCAAACGTGACGGCATTGCCGACAGCGATGCGCAGCAGTTCACCGTGGGCTACAACTACAACCTCAGCAAGCGCACCAAGGTCTACACCTACTTCACCAAGATCAACGCCGAAGCTGCCACCGGCTACGTCGCCGACTACAGCTCACTCGCCCTGGGCGTTCGCCACAACTTCTGATCGACCCGATCGGCGAAAGAACAAGGGGCCGGTCGGAAGACTGGCCTTTTTCTTCGCAGCTCTGTTGAGCCTGCGCGCCTATGACAGCAGCCTCGGTCTGACAGCGAGACCAACGGCGAGGGTCCGAGCTGGCCTGCTTGAACTCCTTCAGTTCGTCGTCCAACGACGTGATCGCGAGCTGGTACAGGATGGCGTTTTGTGCGAACGCCGCACGCTCGCGGTCGAGGTCAACTGTGTTGCCATCCAGGTTGGTCTGGGCAGGCTGTACGAACTGTGCGAACTCGAGCGTGCTTCTCGGAAGGCTCACATCCGCGGAAAGGTGCTGAGGCGATGTGGCCGCCAGGGGTGTCGGGGGCATGGCGCGAGTGGCTTGCTCTAGCGCAGCGGAGAAGTCCATGTCCCGCGCTCGATAGTGCGGCGTGTCTGCGTTGGCGATGTTGCTCGCGAGCAGCGTTTGCCGCTGAGCTCTGAACAGCAAGGCCTTGGCCTTCCAGTCGTCATCCGGGGCGCTTGCCGCTCCAGCTCCGGTGGAGCTCCGGTCGAATCGAATCGGACATTGAGGTTAGGCTGCGGCCGAGCCGCGGCGCGAGGCCACTGTGTCAGGCCCACTCTATGAGACTGCCACGCACGGCAGGCGGTCTGCCAGATGACAAATCCGTCATCCAGGCGAGGCAAGCCCGCCGACCTCCGGAGCACACGCGCCAGACCAGATGCTGGTGGCCAAGACAAGCACCAACGGCCAGGCAAGGAATCTCACCTTGTCGTGAAGCACCGAGGTCGTCAGCCAATGCTCCGGCCATCCAAAACACTTGTCGTTTCTAAACAGCTGACTGACCCAACCGTCCAATCCGCTGTCATCCTAGAGGATCACCAGCACCATCGCAGCCACGAGGCCGACGACGTCGCGCGGGCACTCTTGTCCGGTCGTCGGGCGAGAGGCGACCCGCTATGCACCGGACCGCACCCGGTGAGTCAGGCGGCAAGCGTCATCGAGTGTGGTCATGCAAGGCTGGCGCCAGCAGCGATTTAGATTCCTAGCGTGCCTTGCCGCAGTTCGGGCAGAAGCTTGTTCCTTGCGCGAGCGTGGTGTTGCAGCCCAAGCACTGGGCTGGCGTCAGCGCCGATCCACACTGACTGCAGAAGCGCCCACCAGCGCTCGCGAGTGCGCCGCATTTCGAACACGAAAGGCCGCCGCCCGCAGCTTGTTGTGGCATCGGGCTCGGGATGTTGCCGTATCCGTGCCCACCGCCGTGATGTCCGCTGCGATGGTGGCCACCTCCATGCGAGCCGGCGACGCCGCGCAAAAGCTTTTCGAACATTCCCATTTGGTACTCCTGTCAGACGGTGGTGGTGATCGGTTGTTCTCATTGGAAAGTCTCTTGCCCATATAGATTCAAGCGCTCACAGGCATGGCGCGCGCAAATGACAGGTTTGTCGTCTGGTTGTTCGGAAGCCGACAGAAAGTGCTTCGTAGAGTCGCCCAAGGCAAGCGCGCTTCAGACGCGGCCGGAGACAAAAGGCGGCTCATGAGTGTGGATCGACTGCCCGAGGACAACTACGGTGTTCGGGTCACGTGCAGAGACGACCGGGTACGCCTGCTTTGGTTGGCGAACGAGGTCGGTGAAAAACGCCTGCGCGACAGCGTGCGCCACTACCAGCATCGGTTCATCGGAACCATGCCCTACGTCTCCAAGATGCTGCGATGGCACAGGCTGGAGGTACCCCCGGAAGTGTGCGTGCCGAAGCACGGCCCGCAATCGTCTCGACCAACCCTTTGATGCCCGCACGGCTCACGCCTAGCTGACCGCGTTCGGAATCGAGGTGATCGTGCGCTGCACGTACTCGACGAGGATCGAGACCATCCAGGGCCCGGCGATCAGCAAGGCAACGACGGCGACGATCAACTTGGGCACAAAAGACAGCGTCTGCTCGTTGAGCTGGGTGGCGGCCTGAAACACGCTCACGATCAAGCCAATGCCCAGGACGGCCAGCAGCACCGGCGCGGCGATCAACAAGAGGATCTCGAGGCCTTGCTGGCCGATGGTGAAGACCTGTTGAGCGTCCATGGCACCTGCCTTCGCTGGATGAGAGAGTTAGGCCGTCACAGCAGCGCTGGCCGCTTGTGGGGAGTGGGATCCGTCATTGCCGGTGCTTCGCAGGCGCGCAGCCCGCGTGCAGCCGCCAGCAAGTCCAATTCGGATCGGTAGACGCCCGTCTGAACGCCGAAGGCACCCAGCAGCGTGTGAAAAAGGTTGTCGTGCGCGGCCGGTTGGGTGGCCAAGGTCTGGAGACAGGCCACCTCCGGCGCCAGCGTCTGCTGGGCACCCGTGCTCATCCACATCAGCATCGGTACGTGGAACTGCTCGTGCGGCGCCATCCAGCGAGGCATGCCGTGCAGATAGACGCCGCGCTCACCCAGCGACTCGCCGTGGTCCGAGACATAAATCAGCAGCACGTCTCGGCCTGACGGCTGTTCGGCCAGCTGGTCGATGGTGCGAGCCAACACACGACTGGTGTAGTCGATGGTGTTGTCGTAGGTGTTGATGAGCGCCTGGCCCTCGCACTCCTGCAGGCGGTTGGACTCGCATGTCGGCGTGAACCTCGCCGGCGCCGGGTAGCGCTTGTAGTACGCAGGCCCGTGGCTGCCGCGTTGATGCATCACGACCAGAGCGTCCTGGCTGGACGACGAGATCTTCTGCATCAGCGCCGGCACGAAGCTCTTCATCGAAACATTCGTTGTCGGTTCCGCAAGCCTTGTCTTGGACCGAGGAGGTCGCGACCCGCTTGCAGACCTCCTTGCAGCCTGAGTTGTTCTCGATCCAGCTGACGTCGACGCCGGCACGTTGCAGCACGTCCAGCAGGTTCTCCCGCTGGCCGGAGGTATCCGCCGAGAAGCGCTCGGCGCCGACGTCCGAGAACATGCAGGGCAAGGACGTGGCGGTGTCGGTGCCGCAGGACGTGACCTGTGAGAAGTAGACCAATGACTTGCCCGCCAAGGCCTCGTTGGTTGGCCGGGCATAGCCACCGAGCGAGAAGTTGTCGGCTCGAGCGGTCTCTCCGACGACGAGCACCACCAGCAACGGCCGAGGGCGGCCGTCAACTATCTTGGCATCGGTACCGACCAGTTCCAGAGCGGTCTTGCGCTGTGGCCGCAGCAATGAGTACAGGCCACCCAGGTAGTTGCTCGGGACCAGCTGTAGGCGCAGCTCCCGGTGGTTGCGGAAGGTGGATGCGTACAGCGGGTAGAACGCCGCCAACGCGGCACCGAGGGTCACCCCAGTGATGCCAAGCAGAGCCGCACCTCGTGTCAACCACTCACGTGGCCTGACCGGACGCACGCGCAGGATCAAGACGATGCCCGCTGGCAGAACGCCACGTACCAGGAAGTCCAGCAACAGCGAGCCGTTCATCAAGTCGCTGGCCTCGCGCAGATCGGTTTGCACGACGTTGCGCATCATGTGCTTGTCGAGCAGCACGCCCCAGCTGTCCACGAAGTGCGCAGCCAGCGCCGAGACCAGCAGGAGAACAGCCGACAGCGGCTTGACCAGCCGAAACGGAGCGAACCACCAGAGCACAGTGGTAGCGGCGAACCAGAGAACCAGACCTACAGCGATCGTGGCCGCTACCGCCGACAGCGACGGTGTCTGCGCTGCTGCGAAGGTCCGCCAGAAGTTGACGTTGTCCACCGTCACCAGCCACAGCGCGACACCGCCCGCCAAGGAGAACGATGACAACCCGCCGCTGTTATCGGCCGCGGGGACACGGCCGTGCAACAGGGGGCGCAGCCTCACGTTAAGCCACAGGCTCGCGCGGTGCCGTCCGTTTGTACTTCAAAGGTCTCCCCACACGTGTGGAGATGCAGGCAGATCGATTGGTTCACCGGATGTCCCCGAGAAAAAAAGACGGGTGGCTCTGCCACCCGCCAATCACCACCACGTGTCAGCGGCGATTCAGCGGGTTCTGCGCCACGTGCACCATCAAAGGCTGGCTGCTGAACCCAGCCGGTGCGAATCGGGCGAGGTCGACCGCTCGGCGATCCAAGCCGTTGAAGGTCCAGGAGAACTCCTTGCCTTCGCTGCGAAACTTGATCGTTTCGCCATAGGCCACCCTGAGGTGGCGTGCCGTTCCGAGGTCGACCGCACGTGCGCTCGCGCTTGTGCTTTGATCCGCCGGCTGGCCCCAAAAGGACTGGCCGCTTCGGAAAACGTCACTCGCCGATGCAGGCAATGACGCAGCGCCGAGCACGAGGGCGGCGATGAGGGTTGAGGTCGAACGCATGACAGGTCTCCTTCTCAAGATGTCCGCGCAACTGCTGTTCGCGCGGAAATGCCAACTACTCAGGCATCGAGAAGGACTCTAGAAATCTGGCCCTGTCGAGGGCCAAACGATCAGATGACAAAGCTGTCATCTGTGACCGAGCGGCGTCGGTCGTGCGACCTTGTGAGCGTTCTGATGGAGGCCGCGGCGGCCTCGGTCACTTGCGCGTGTTGCGCGGCGTCTTCGGATGGGCGCCATGCACATGCTTATGGGAATGCGCATGTTTCGTCGACGGCTTCCTCGCCGACCCCGACAGCGTCGACAAGATGCCGCAGTCTTTGCCGGACTGGATGTCCTCGCATTGGGAGCGCAGCGCCTTGAGTTCTTTCTCAAGGCTCTTTAGCTCTTGAATGCGCTCGGCGACATGGTCGATGTGTGCGTCCAGCAGCGCGTTGACGGCACCGCAGTCGGCCTGGGGTGCGTCCTTCAACTCAAGCAGCAGGCGGATCTCTTCCAGCGTCATATCCAGGGATCGGCAATGGCGAATGAATGCCAGCCGTTCCACATGCTCGCCGCCATAGATCCGGTAGTTGCTGCTGGTGCGTGCCGGAATCGGCAACAGCCCCTCCACCTCGTAGAAGCGCACGGTGACGACGGGTGTTCCGGTCGCATCTGCCAGCTCTCCGATCTTCATGTTGGCTCCCCGAGAGGTTGCGGGCTTGACTCTACATTGGCTATAGAGTTTCCAATCTCTGGACAGCACCTACTCAGGTGATGCGCATCGTCGGTGCTGCCACCAAAACGGTGTTCTGGATCCCGGTGGGCAATACCGGTGGCGCCAACGTCAGCCCGTTCAAGCCAATGCCCATCCCGGGCGATCTCGCTCGCGTCATCTCCGAGGCAAGAACCGCTCGAAGCTTCACGCTGAGGCTCGGAGCGGCTTTCCGCTCAGTTGCGCGTCAGCGGGTTCTGCTGCACGTAGACCATTCCCTGTGTCGCAGGGAAGTCAGCCGGCGCGATCTTCGCCACCGGGACGGCCTTGCGATCCAAACCATTGAAGGTCCAGGCGAACTGCTTGCCGTTGGGCGCCTGGAAGGTGACGGTCTCACCGTACGGTACGGTCACGTGCTTCGTCGTAGCGACGTCGACGATCCGCGATGACGTGGCACCGGCTGCTGCCGGTTGACCAAACATCGACTCGCCGTTGCGGAAGACATCCTTGCCGGTTGCCATCGCGTGCAGCGGTACGGCAGTGGCGATGGTCAGTGCGGCGATGCGAAGAATGCGAGAGGTGTTCATGGGGTTCCTTTTGTATGTCGGTCTTGTTCATCAAGCCCTGGTTGATCACGCAAAAGGAATGTAGAAATCAAGCACTAACCACACGGGAACGCGCAGATGACACTTGCGTCATCTACGCGGTCGTCGTGGACTCACGCTGCGTGAAGGCCAGCAGTCGCAGCGCATTGATGACCACGAGCAGCGTGGACCCCTCGTGGAAGAGCACCGCAACACCGATGTTGAGGCCGAGGATGGTGGCGGGAATCAGCATCGCGACCACTCCGAGGCTCACCCACAGGTTCTGCTTGATCACGCGGCTGGTGGCACGAGACAGCCCGACCGCCAGCGGAAGTTGGGCCAAGTCGTCGGCCATCAGCGCGACGTCAGCGGTCTCCAGGGCCACGTCGGAGCCTGCAGCACCCATGGCGATACCGACCGTCGCGTTCGCCATCGCCGGTGCGTCATTGACACCGTCCCCGACCATGGCCACCTTGCCCGTGTCGCCGCGCAGCTTCTTGATCGCCTCCACCTTGTCGTCGGGCATCAAGTCCCCTCGTGCCTCGGTGAGCCCGACCGACTGCGCCACCGCATCGGCCACGCGTTGGTTGTCCCCGGAGATCATGATCAGCCGCTCGATCCCAAGCGCCTTCAACGACTGCATGACCGCCGGTGCGGACGGCCGCGGCGTGTCCATCACGCCCAGGATTCCCAGGTAGCGGTCACCGTGCCGCACGAGCATGGTCGTTCGACCCTGGGAAACCAGGCGATCGTTCTCGACCACCACCTCGGGCGGGAGCTGTGCCCCCGGGATCTCCTTGAAGAGCACGGCCTTGCCGATGTGGACGGCGTCGTTGCCGAGCTTGGCCTGGACGCCGCGCCCAGTCACGCTCTGCACGTCGCGCACCTCCAGCGCAGGGTGATCACGTCCGAGCTTGTCGCGTGCACCCGCCACGATCGCTGCGGCCAGCGGATGGTCGCTGTGCTGCTCAACCCCCAGTGCCACAGCCAGCAGCTCCGCCTCGCTCGCTCCCCTGGCTGGGACGACGTCAGTCAGGCGCGGCTTGCCCTCGGTGAGCGTTCCCGTCTTGTCGAAAGCGATGGCTGTCAGTGTGCCGAGGTTTTCCAGCGGTGCGCCGCCCTTGACCAGCACGCCGCTGCGCGCCGCACGGGCGACGCCGCTCAGGACGGCGCTCGGCACGGAGATCGCCAGCGCACAGGGGCTGGCAGCCACCAGAACCGCCATCGCACGGTAGAACGTGGCACTGAAAGGTTCGTCGATGACCAAGCCAGCGCCCATCAACAACACGACCAGGATCAGGATCGACGGGACGAAAATCTTCTCGAACTTGTCGGTGAAGTTCTGGGTGGGCGAGCGCTGCGCCTGTGCCTCCGTCACCAGCCGCACCACGCGCGCCATCGTCGACTCGTTGGCGCGTTTGGCGACCATCATCTCCAAGGCGCCGGAGCCGTTGATCGTGCCCGCGAAGACCCGGTGCTCCGGCGGCAGACGGTCGAACGATGCCAACGCGGCCTGGGGATCGGACACAGGCTGCTTGTCCACCGGCACGCTTTCGCCGGTCACGGGCGCCTGGTTGACGCTGCTGGTGCCGAGCACCACGATGCCGTCGGCTGGCAGTCGCTCGTTGGGCTTTACCAGCACCACGTCACCCAGATTCAAGGTGCTGACGTCGACCTCTACCACCTGGCCGTCGCGGCGCACGAGTGCACGTTCGGGAGCGAGTTTCGCCAGCGCTTCGATGGCGCGCTTGGCACGGCCCATCGCGTAGTGCTCCAGAGAGTGGCCGAGGCTGAACAGGAACAGCAGCAATGCGCCTTCCTCCCACTCACCGAGGCAAGCAGCGCCGAAGGCGGCCACCAGCATGAGCGTGTCGATCTCGAAGCGACGGGCGCGCAGGTTCTCGACCGCTTCGCGAAAGGTGTAGTACCCGCCAAAGATGTAGGCGGCAAAGAAGAACCCCAGCGCGACCGGGTTAGAGATCAGCTGGGCTCGCCAGAGCAACCATCCAACCAACAAGAACCCACCAGACAGCAGGGAAAAGATGAGTTCCGAGTTGGCGCCGAAGATGCCGCCATGACTGTGATCATGGTCCTGATGCCCTTGCTCATTCGTGTGGCCGTGACCGTGGTCGTGCTTGTCGTCTTGATGATGTGCGTCGCCGTGGTTGTGGTTGTGCGGTTCGGCGCCTGCGTGATCAGCGTGTTGATGAGCGGTCGCAACGGTTGCGGGGCTGGCCGGTTTGCTGGCATCGTCCACGCGCAGGTCGAGTGCCTTCAGCCGGCCGAGCAACTGGCTGTCAGGCAAGAGCTGCCGGTCGTACTCGATCCGCGCGACCCCCGATGCCGAGGCGTCGGCCTCCAGTACCCCGGGGATGGCTCGCAACTGCTCTGTGAGCCGACGAGCCGCGCGGGCGTGTGTTGGTTCTTGCCTGGCCACCAGGTGGCCGTAGCGCTCGGTGAGCTGTGCGCCGGTGCTGAGCGCAAGCTCGCGCACTTTGCGCAGCGGCACCTGATCGGGATCGAAGTGGATGCACAGCTGCGGGTGATCCCCGTCGGTCTTGATGTGCGCTTTGTCGACACCGGGTTGCTCTTCCAAGGCCTTGGTCAGTCGCTGCACGCAACCGTCTCGCTCATCCGCCACGGACGGCAGCACGATGGAAAGCTCCAGATTCAGTCGCTGCGGATTGCTCATGGTGTGACCTCCTTGGTCTTGTGAGATTCGGATGGCTCGGTGGGCGACGGGGCGGAAGCGGCCTCGGATGAAGCCGTTCGCCGCAGCGTGAAACCGACCGTGGTGCGGCCTTGCGAGGAGCGGGCAAACGGGCTGCCGCCATGCATCTGCGCAATGGCAGCGACGATCGACAAGCCCAGGCCGTGGTGTCGGTCTGCGTTCTTGCGAGAGGTCTCCGCTCGGTAGAAGCGGTCGAAGACGCGGCTCACCCGGTCTGCCGGAATGGTCTCGCCTTCGTTCTCGACCTGCAGGTGGACTTCGTCCTCGTGGACTTCCACCACGAGATTGACGATCGAACCAGCTCGCGCGTACCGGGCCGCGTTGGACAAGAGGTTCGATGCAGCCCGCTCGATCAGCGAGCTGTCGATGTCCGCCGCGGCATCGCCTTGCACCTGGACCGTCAGGGAGTGGTCCGCCAGCGCTGCCTCGTGGAATGAGGCTACGCGCCAAAGCAGTTCGGCCAAGCTCGCGACGGGCTGGCGACGTGCCTGGGTGCCATGGTCCGCATGCGCCAGAAAGAGCATGTCTTGCACGATCCGGGCAAGCCGCTGCAACTCTTCAAGATTGCATTCGAGCACCACCCGCAACTCTTCGGTCGATCGATCTCGTCTCAGCGCTATTTCTGTGCTGCCGATCAAGGTAGAGAGTGGCGTGGCCAATTCGTGTGCAACGTCCGCGTTGAAGGCCTCCAATCTGTCGAAGGCGTACTGCAAACGTCCCAGCAGTTGGTTGAACTGCAGCACCAACGGTGCCAACTCATCGGGCTGAGCGGAGCCGTCCAGACGGCGGTCACGCGTTTCCACCGACAGCGCACGGGTCTGGTCAACCAGACGCCTCACAGGCTGCAATCCTCGCCGAACGAGTACGGATCCGCCTGCTGCAATGAGTAGCGCACCCACTGCCGCCGCTGCAGCCAGGGACGCCGCCAAGAGGCTGAGCGTGGCGGCATCTGCGCTCACGTCCAACGCGAGGCGGGTCTGCCAGAGATTTCCACTCGCGTCCGGGGCTGGCAACGCGAAGCGGAGCAGCCGCTGCGCCTCTCCCAGACTGTTTCCCGACCACCGGAAAAACAAGCTGCCATCGCTGCGCAAGATCTCCACCGATAGCAAGGTCTGGCCGACCAGCACATCCCCAAGCTTGTGGGTCAAAAGTCGCTCGTCACCGGACTCACGGGCTTCCTTGAACAGGTGTTCGAGCTGAACCCGTGGGCGTTCCAGTCGCTCGACCTGCTGCTCGCTCAGCCCCAGGTAGGCCCACCCGAACACGGCGGAACAGACCATGGCCAGAACGGTCAGGCTGAGCAGTGCGAGCCCAACCGACAGCCGCCGGGCGAGCGACCCGGGCGCTGCTGACTTCACCCCCGGTCCTCCAACACGTAGCCGAAGCCCCGCACGGTATGAAGCATCGGCCGATCGAACGGTGCGTCCAGCTTGTGGCGCAAGCGTCTGACGGCGACATCGATCACGTTGGTGCCGCTGTCGAAATTCATGTCCCACACGCGCTCGGCGATCTCGGTGCGCGACAGCACTTCGCCCTGGCGACGCAACAGCAGTTCGAGCAGCTGCAGTTCCTTGGCAGTCAGGTCCAGGCGTTGACCGCCACGAA
The DNA here is from genome assembly GCF_024700055.1 of Rhizobacter sp. J219. GTDB lineage: Bacteria > Pseudomonadota > Gammaproteobacteria > Burkholderiales > Burkholderiaceae_C > Rhizobacter. The sequence goes on along the minus strand of NZ_JAJOND010000001.1, from coordinate 1,022,997 downwards.
CCGCTCGGCGCTTGAGCAGGTCAAGCTCCAAATCGGCGAGGCGCAGCAGGGTTTCGACGCCGGGCGCCTGCGCGGGGCGAGCCCGCCTGAGAAGCGCGTGCAACCGAGCCACCAGCTCGGAGAACGCGAATGGTTTGACGAGGTAGTCGTCAGCACCGGCGCGCAGGCCTTCGACACGGTCGTCGGTGTGCTGGCGTGCGCTCAACATCATCACCGGCGTCGTCTTTACCTTGCGCAGCGCCGCCAGCAGCGACAGGCCGTCGAGGCCTGGCAGCATGCAATCCAGCAACAGCACGTCGTACTCGCACTCCATCGCCAGGTGCAGACCGTCGATGCCGTTGTGGACCACGTCGACGACGAAGCCTTCTTCGCTCAACCCCTTGTGGAGGTATGCGGCGAGCTTGGCCTCGTCTTCCACCAGCAGGACCCTCATCAGCTGTTGGCCTCGCTCATTTGCGCCGACGACTTGCCCGGCGCTCTTCTCGACGGGCAACTCGACGCCTGCGGTCCCGCACGGCGAGAACCACTGCAAGCACGACCGCCGCCACCAGCGCGACAATCCCCGAGACCCAAAAGTAGGCGTGTGCGGTCTCTTCTGCAGGGCTCATGTCGTTGGCGCTCTGGCGAAGCCACAAACATTCCGGTCACTTCAGCGTGAAGCGAACGCTCGTGGCAGCACCGCCGGCCACCGTGACCTGGCCGGCCACCTTGGTGCCTGCGGCGACCTTGAAGCTGCCCTTTGCCTCCAGGCGGTCTCCGGCAGGCGCAAGCGTTACATCCGCCTTGTCGGTTGACGACAACAGTGTGAGCTTGGCGCTCGCGCCTTTGAGATCCACCGGCTTGCCGTGGTCGCTGACGTACAGGGTCAATGTGTCGGCTTTAGCGACCAGTTCGTAGTTGACGTCTTTCACGACGCTGACCACGCCGCCGTGCGCCGGTTTGGCTTCGTGGGCATGGCCGCCGGCCTTGCCACCGTGGTCGTGGCCCTTGTGGTCATCGGCGGCGAGTGCTGGTGTGCTGCCGACGGCGAGCGAGACGGCGAGCATGGAGATGAGACGGGAGTTCATGAGTTGCCTTTCGTGGGTTGAAAATCGTTGGTTGACAGAAATGCCCGCGATCACGGGCGGGGTGGTACGGGGGTGGGGACCGCGGCGTTGGCCGCTTTTGCGCGCGCCGCCAAGGCGGTGCGAGGTTCAGTCCAGTGGGTGTTGTCGAATGCGTCCGGACAGGGCGTGGTTTCGCACTGCAAGGTCACGTGCTCGATCGAGTAGCGGTCCCGCAGCAGTGCGCGCAGGATGGCGATCAGCTCCTCGGGTGCAAACGCGGCCTCGTGCACGACGTGTGCGCTCAAGCTCGCCTTGCCGCTGGTCAGCGCCCAGATGTGGAGGTCGTGGATCCCGGTCACGCCCGGCACGCCCTGGATCGCTTGCGAGACGGCCTGCGCATCGGTGCCGTCCGGTACACCCTCGAGCAGGATGTTCAGGCTCTCCTTGAGCAACACCCAGGTCCGCGGCAGTACCCACAGTCCGATGGCCACGGCCACGAGGCTGTCGACCCAGGACCAACCGGTGTAGCGGATGACCACGGCTGCCACGATGACGCCGATCGATCCCAGCAGGTCGCTCCAGACCTCAAGGTAGGCGCCCTTGATGTTCAGGCTCGCGTCCTTGCCGCCTGCCAGCAGCCGCATGCTGACCAGGTTGACCACCATGCCGAGCGTCGCCACCACCAGCATGCCGGTCGACTCGACCACAGCCGGTTGCTCGAAACGCTGCCAAGCTTCGACGAGGATGTAGATCGCCACGCCGAACAACAGCAGTGCGTTGAATGCCGCAGCCAGGATCTCGAAGCGGTGATATCCGAAGCTGCGCTTGAGATCGGCCGGCCGCCTTGCCACCCGGATCGCGGCCAGCGCAATCGCCAGCGCTGCCGCATCCGTGAACATGTGCGCAGCGTCCGATATCAATGCCAAGCTTCGGGTGAGGACGCCGGCAACGACCTCGGCGACGAGGAAGCCAAACGTCAGGCCGAAGGCCAGCCACAGGGCTTTCTCGTTGTTCGGAGCTGCGTGTTGGTGGTTCGATCCCATGGTGTGCTCCTGGCGTGACCTGTGAGGTCACGCCATTGGCTGTCATGCGGGCATGTCCGCCGCTGCTGCAGGTGGGCGCTCCGCCACCTCATCCTCTTCGTCATCGCGCCGGTGGGCGATCCGATACAGAACGGGCAGCACCAGCAGCGTCAACGCGGTCGAGGACAGGATCCCGCCGATCACCACCGTGGCCAGCGGGCGCTGCACCTCGGCGCCGGTACCGGTGGCCAGCGCCATCGGAACGAAGCCGAGCGAGGCGACAAGCGCAGTCATCAGCACCGGGCGCAGTCGGGTGAGTGCGCCTTCGTGGATCGCGGCGTCGAGCGTGTGGCCGCCTTCTCGCAGGTTGCGGATGAAGGACAGCATCACCAACCCGTTCAGCACCGCCACACCCGAGAGTGCGATGAAGCCCACCGCAGCCGAGATCGACAGCGGGATGTCACGCATCCACAGCGCGATGATTCCGCCCGTCAGTGCGAACGGAATACCGGTGAAGACCAGCAGGCCATCTTTGATGTTGCCGAACATCGCGAAGAGCAAGGTGAAGACGAGCAACAGCGAAACCGGCACCACCACTTTGAGGCGGTTGGTCGCGGACTGAAGGTTCTCGAATTGCCCACCCCAGGTCATCCAGTAGCCGCTTTGCAGCTTGATCTGCTGCTGGATGGCTTGTTCAGCCTCGGCGACAAAGCTGCCGATGTCACGCTCCCGTACGTTCGCGCTGACCACGACGCGGCGCTTGCCATCCTCGCGGCTGACCTGGTTCGGTCCCGGAGCCAACGACAGCGTGGCGACCTCGCTCAAGGGGATAAAGCGCTGGGCGTTGTCGGCACCCTTGGGCAAGGCGATCGGCAGGCGGCGGATCGCCTCCTGGTCCGAGCGCAGGTGCTCCGGCAGGCGAACCAGGATGTCGAAGCGGCGATCACCTTCGAACAGCGTGCCGGCCTCGCGCCCGCCGATTGCGGTGCCGAGCGTGTCCTGCACGTCCTGGACGTTGAGGCCATAGCGTGCCGTCTTCTCGCGGTCGATTTGCACCGTGAGCATCGGCAGGCCAGTGGTCTGCTCGACGTTGACTTCCGCAGCACCGGAGATGCCTTGCAGCACCCCGGCGATGCGCGTGGCCGTGTCGTTGAGCACATCCATGTCGTCGCCGAACACCTTGACGGCCACGTCGGCACGCACGCCCGAGATCAGCTCGTTGAAACGCAGCTGGATCGGCTGTGAGAACTCGTAGTTCTGACCGGGCAGCTTGGCCACCTCTGCCTTGACGGCCGCCACGAGCGCCTCCCGGGTCTTGCGCGGTTCAGGCCAGTCTTTTGCGGGCTTGAGCATCACGTAGCTGTCCGAGATGTTGGGTGGCATCGGGTCGGCCGCGATCTCTGCTGTCCCGGTACGGGCGAAGACCCGTTCGATCTCGGGGAACTTGGCCTTGAGGGTGCTCTCTAGCTGCTGCTGCATCGCAACCGACTGCGACAGACTGGTGCCCGGAATGCGCAAGGCCTGCACCGCGAAGTCGCCTTCGTTCAGGCTGGGCACGAACTCGCTGCCCAGGCGGGTGGCCAGCAGGCCGGAGAGCACGACGGTGATGGCGGCGATGGTCAGCACCAGCGGTTTGGCCTGCATCACGCGGTTCAGAAGCGGCTCATAGGCACGCTTCGCCCAGCCCATCAGGCGGTTCTCTTTCTCGGCCACCTTGTCGCCGATGAAGAGTGCGACCGCCGCCGGCACGAAGGTGACCGACAGGATCATGGCGCCGATTAGTGCGATCACGACCGTGAACGCCATCGGGTGGAACATCTTCCCCTCGACACCCGCCAGCGCAAAGATCGGCAGGTAGACAATCATGATGATCAGCTGCCCGAAGATCAGCGGTCGACGCGCTTCCTGCGAGGCGAGGAACACCTCATGGAAGCGCTCCGAGCGTGTCAACGGTCGTCCGTGATGGGCTTGCGCATGCGCCAGGCGCCGCACGCAGTTCTCGACGATCACGACTGCGCCATCAATGATGATCCCGAAGTCGAGCGCACCGAGGCTCATCAGGTTGGCGCTGACCTTCTGGTTCACCATGCCGGTGAAGGTGAAGAGCATCGACAGCGGGATCACCATCGCTGTCAGGATGGCCGCCCGGATGTTGCCGAGGAAGAGGAACAGGATCGCGATGACGAGCACCGCGCCTTCCAGCAGGTTCTTCTTGACGGTGTTGATCGCCTTGTCGACCAGCACGGTCCGGTTATAGACCGTCACCGCATGGATGCCTGCAGGCAGGTTCTTGTTGATCTCGACCATCCGCTTGTCCACGGCCTCAGAGACGGTGCGGCTGTTCTCACCGATCAGCATGAAGACGGTGCCGAGCACCACCTCGCGGCCGTTGTCGGTGGCTGCACCTGTGCGCAGCTCTCGCCCAATCTCCACCGTGGCCACGTCGCGGATGCGCACCGGCACGCCGGCGTCGTTGCGCAGCACCACGTTGCGGATATCGTCGATGGAGCGAACCTGGCCCGGCGCGCGAATCAGGTACTGCTCACCCTTGCGCTCGATGTAGCCCGCACCGACGTTGGCGTTGTTGCGCTCCAGGGCGCTCACCAAGTCGGCCATCGTGAGCCCGTAGGACGACAGCTTGGTTGGATCCGGCGCGACGTGGTACTCCTTGGCGAAGCCGCCGATGGAATTGATCTCCGTGACGCCCGGCACGGTGCGCAGCTGGGGCTTGATGATCCAGTCCTGGATCTCGCGCAGGTCGGTCGGTGTGTACGGATTGCCGTCCGGCTTCTTGGCGCCGTCCTGGGCTTCGACCGTCCACTGGTAAATCTCGCCCAGCCCGGTCGAGATCGGACCGATCGCCGGTGTCACGCCTTGCGGCAGCTGGTCACGCGCCGTCTGTATGCGCTCGTTGACGAGCTGACGCGCGAAGTAGATGTCGGTGCCGTCCTTGAAGATCACCGTCACCTGCGACAGGCCGTAGCGCGACAGCGATCGGGTCTGCTGCAGGCCCGGCAGGCCCGCCATCACGGTCTCGATGGGGAATGTGACGCGCTGCTCGGTCTCGAGGGGCGAGTAGCCCGGTGCGCCGGTGTTGATCTGCACCTGCACGTTGGTGATGTCGGGCACAGCGTCAATCGGCAGCTTCTGATAGCTGAAGACACCGAGTGCCGCCATTCCTAGCACGGCGAGCATGACCAACCATCGGTGCTCGATGGCAAAGCGAATGATGCGTTCAAACATGAAGGAGCCTCGTCAGTGCCGTTCAGTGGGTGTGCGTCGCCGACGACTTGCCGGCTTCGGACTTGACGACGAAGCTGCCGGTGCTCGCGTAGCGGGCACCAGGCTTCAGCCCCTTGACGATCTCGACGCGCTTGCCGTCGCTGCGGCCGGTCTGCACCGGCTGGGCGAAGAAGCCACCTTGCGTCTGCAGGAAGACGACCGTCTTGTCGCCCATGGTCTGGATGGCGTCAGCCGAAACGGTGATGGGCGCAGCGGCTTCGCTCGCGCTCATCTCCACGTTGACGAAGAGTCCCGGGCGCCAGATGGCGCTGGGGTTCTGGACCGCGACACGCGCCTGCGCCGTGCGGGTCTGTTCACCGAGGAGTGAGCCGACATAGGCGACCGTGCCGCTGGCCGTCTGGTCGAAGGCCGTCGAGCGGATGGTCACACGCTCGCCGACACGTACCTGCGGCAGGTCCTTGGCGGGCACGTTGATCTGTGCCCAGACCACACGCAGGTCGGAGATGGTGAAAACCTGTGCGTCTTCCTTGACCTGCTCGCCGAGCGAAATGTGCTTTTCGACCACGGTGCCGTCGAACGGCGCACGCAGTTCGAAGCGGTTCAGGCTGCCCGAGCCAGGACCGGCACCGACGGCTTGAAGTTTCTGGCGCGAGTTGTTGACCGCGATCTCGGCTTCGCGCAGTGCGTTCTCGGCCTGCAGCACGTCCTGCTGCGGGGAGATCTTTTCTTCGAATAGCTTCTTCTCTCGTTCGTAGGTCGATCGCGCGAGCTTCTCGCGGGTCAATGCGGCTTGCAGCTCAGAACGCTGCTCGGAGATCGCCGGGCTGCTCACCACCGCCATCACCTGGCCTTTGCGGACCTGCTGACCGAGCGACACCGGCACGGCCTCGACGACGCCGGCGACCCGCGGCACAACGTGCGCGGTGCGGTCTTCGTTGAAACGGATCTCGCCGGGGAGCTGCAGCGTTGAGCGGATCGTGGCGGGTGCTACGGCGTCCATGCCAACGCCGGCGGCCTTCAACTGCTCGGGCGACAAGGCAATCACACCTTCGCGCTGAGAGAAAGTGAAGAGGAACGGCTCCTTGGCCGTTTGCACGGCCAGCGTGCCTTCGAACATGTGGGGTTCGGCGACTGGCTGGGTGCTGACCAGCGCATCCTTCTCGACCTTGAAGGTGACCTTCTCGACTTCGCCACCCGGGCGTGTCAACTCAGCCGTCACGGTGCCGACGGTCGGCGCCACGGCCTTGCCGCCCTGGTAGAGCCACAGCTTCATGCGTGGCACACCGCCTTCTTCGGCGAGCAGCAGTTCGACCCCGAAGTCGCCCTCGGCCAGCATCTCGCCGCCGTGGGATCCCTTCTTGGCTTCTTCATGGTGCTCGTTGTCGGCATGGCCAGAAGAGTGGTCATGGCCATCCTTGGCCTTTTCGCCGTGGTGCTCACCGTCGCCGTGGCCTTTGGCCTCATCGTGACCATGCCCATGGCCTTCTTCCGCTGCTGGTTTGGCGCGATCGGTGTTGAGAATCGCCACGGCGCCCACGCCGCCCAACGCGAGCACGGCGGCAATCGCGATCAGCTGCTTTTTGCCCACGCTGTCACGCATGCGCTCGACCAGGTTCGTCTTGGTGTTCATCTTCAATCTCACTGTTTGGTGCCCGTGCTCGGGCGATCGTTGGGGCTGCCAAGGCGGCGCTCGAGTTCGGCGGCGGCGCGATGCACCTCGGCGAGCGCCTGCAGGTACTGCGTGCGGGCTTGCAACCAAGTGCGTTGGGCGTCCAGCACCTCCAGGAAGCTGAATTTGCCGAGCTCAAAGCCGCGGCTCGCCGCCTCGTAGGCGCTTTGGGCGCCAGGCAGCACGTCCTTGCGCAGCGTCTGCGCTTCGCTGGCGCGTGCCTGCAGCTGGTCGACGGTCTGCAGCACTTCCGAGCGGATACGCCGCTCCTCGGACTCCGCGAGCGCCTGGGCAGCGTCCCGGCGGCGGAGCGTCTCGAGCTGCGCACCCTTGTTGGTGTCGAACAGCGGCAGCGGGATAGACACGCCGATCATGGGTTGGTTGCGGCCGATCTCCGTGGCGCGTTTGGCGCCCAGGCTCACCGTGACATCGGGGATGCGGCGTGCGCGCTCCAGCTCGTAAGCCGCATTGGCACGCTGCACTTCGCTCTGCGCGCGACGCAGCGCCGGCGCTTGCGCCAGCCGCTGGGCGACCGCCTCCGGTGCAGGTGGCGTCGGCAAGGTGTCTGCGCGGCCGTCCAGCTGGCTCACGGCGCCTTCGGAGACACCCATCACCAAGCTCAGGGAACGCAGCGCGGACTGGCGGTCGGCCTGCGCCTGGCGCAGCTCGATGCGCGACGTGGCTTCGGCCACGCGTGCACGGGTCTCTTCAATGGGAGACACCTTGCCGGCGGTCACACGGCGCGAAGCAGCGGCGCTGCCACTCGCGGCGATGCCCAAGGATTCTTCGGCGACCTTGACCCGCTCTTGCGCGATCAGGGCATCAAAGAACGCCTGGATCGTGCCGGCTCGAACGTCGGCCTGGCGGGCTGCCAGGTCGGCCATGGCCAGGTCGCGGCCACTGCGAGCCAGTTCGACCCTAGCAGCACGTTTGCCGCCCAGTTCGAAGGCCTGACTCAGCATGACGGTCGTCGTGCGGGTCTCGCGGCGGGTGTCTTCCTGGTCGACCCCAAGCGTCGGGTTGGGCAACACACCGGCTTGGTCGATCGCACCGCGACTCGCCGCGACGTCGGCTTCGGCGGCGCGCAGCAGCGGGTTCTGGCGCAGCGCGGTTTGCACCGCAGCGTCCAGCGAGAGGCCGGCAATGGTGGCGGAGGCCGCTGCGGCGGGAGCGCTTGCGGCCGGGGAAGGTTGAAGGGATGGACTGGCAGCAGGCGTGGTGGCCTGGCCATGTGCAATGGGGGTGATCAGTGCCGCACACAAAAGCGGCACGCAGGTTCTGCGCATCGAATACTCCAGAGGTTGCTAAGGCAGCCGGAAGGATTCGACGAGAGCAGCGGTGATCAGGTCAGGGGAAAGTCTTGCCTGGAAAGTGGTGCGCTCGCCGAATCAGGCGAGGCGCCAATTGGGGCGTTCGTGACGCTCCGGGTCGCGCGTGGGCAGAGGCTGGGCGGAGACGTGCGGAACCGGGGGCCCCGTCAAGGCGGGAACCTCGAGGGCTTGCAGTTGGACCGACTTGGCGGCGTTCAGGTGGCAGTAGCCGCAGTCGTTGTCCGCCATGAGCTTGCCGCTCTTGGTGTCCTGCGCATCGGTCTTGACCTTGCCGGAGTCCGAGTCAGTCTTGTGCTCGTGCTGGTGATGACCGATGTGTTGCGTGTCGGGAGCCGTTTCGTGCTGGCAATACGACGCTGCCGCAGCCCAGGTGAACTGGAACGGCAACATGACGAGCAGCAGGATGGTCAACCAACGACGCATGGCGGCGGAGTATAGAGGTCGATCTTTGAAGTTGTAGAGCTCACCCGTTGCAAACCCGGGACATCGGTCACGGCTAAGCAGCGTCGATTGTGGTCATTGGAAACCCTGAACCCGCTATAGGGTCAAGCGGTCCATGTGATTCGTACTGGATGAGCGCGATGCGCTTATTGCACCGACCACGCCTCCTGCACATCCTGGGCTGAATGACAAAATTGTCATGTAGGTGTTCCCTTGCGGAAAGCATCGCATCGCCACAGTGAAGTCTCCTACAACAGAGAAAGAGACTTCATGATGTTCGCAAGAATCACCACCGCCGTTGTGAGTGCAGTCGCTCTGTCGTCACCCGCATGGGCAGCTACCGACCAAGTGGCGTCGGTGCGCTGTACGGCAGACCTTGGACAGATGAAGAAGCTCGAGACGAGGGCCACACAGGCAAGCGTCACGACCGAGCCTGCCAAAAGTGGCCAGACCCTTGCCGCGCTCAAGAAGCTCGATGGCAACACGATCGGAACCGAGATCGGCACCGGGCCCTCACAGGACGTGCCGCTCGGGGCGCGGATCTTGACGCGAGACATGCCCGCGGGCGGGCCTGGCCGAGACATTCAGGGCAGCTGCTTCTGACGTCGCCTATACGTTCATTCTTGAGGGTGCGAAGCGGCAGTTCGCAGCTCCGTCGAATGATCCATTGCCTCGGCACTGAGGTCCGCGATCCACTCTCCCGGGGCACAGTCCGCAACGTGCGATCGGCGGGTGCTCACCCCAGGGCAGAAGTCAGTTTTCTTCGCCCCATCTCGCTTGCCACTGACTCAGCAGATCTGGTGTCCAGTGCGTCTGAAGGTAGGCCGCAAGGATGATTCGGACCTGTTCTTCGGGCACTGGGTAGGCCACGCATCCTGCCGTCGCCTCAGCTACAAGCATTGGGGGATCGGCGCGAAGGCCTTGGATCATTTCGGCAGCGCGCGCGTGCGTGGCATGCGCCATCAAGCCGAACCAGTTCGACAACAGCAGTTGCGCGAAGCTCCTTCGCGTTGCTCCAGACTTCAGCGTCAGCCGGTTGCAGCCAGGAAGCTGCGGCGCCAGTCTGGTCTGACGCAAGAGAGCCGAACCAACGCGACAGTGGTCGACCGCGAATCTCCAGGTTGTCCAGCTCCGCCAGAGTCTCGGCCACCTCGCGGATCAAACCCGAACGCACCACGGGGGTCAGAAGCTCGGCCAATGTGTCGACGTGGCCGTCGAGCTGCGTCTCGGGGGGAATCACTGCCTCGTCTTGATCGGGCTGCTGCTCGGCCACCGGCGCAAAGAGCCATGGATCAAGGTGCGTCAAGGCATCGAGTTGCTCATGAAGCTCTCTCATGAATTCAAGGAAGTCCACGCCCATTGCCAACAGCCATTCGCGCAACTCGATCACGTCTAGCCGTCGATTGCCTGTCTCGGCCTTGCTGACCGTACCTTGAACGCTGCCGAGGTGTTGCGCCAGATCGCGCTGCCGAAACTTGCCTTGTTCGCGGTACCTCCTCAACAGCCCGAGGAAAACTTGGTTGTGGCGGCGATAGAGGGACTTGCGCATGGAGACCTTTCAACCGGTCACCGTAGCGGCTGGCGCGCCGTATTCGGAAGAGGAATGCGCGTAGTAGCTTGAGGGCTGACATGCAGCGCGGTGGACATGCCCAGCGTGAAGCCCGCGGAGCCTGCCAGGCCGCGAAACTTCAGATGCTACTCTATGTATGTAGACGCTAAAGCATCACCGCGCGAACCTCGACCGGATGTCGGGGCGCAAAGTTCAACGTGAATCAGCACGGAGCCGTTTGGCTCGAAACCTGCGCGCCATTCGCACGTCACAGGGCATCTCGCAAGAAGAGCTGGGTGATCTCGCGCAGCTTCATCGCACGTATATAGGATTCCTGGAGCGGTTAGAGCGCAATCCGTCCTTGGAAAACATCGAGCGCTTGGCGGACGCCTTGAACGTGGACATCGTCGACCTGCTTGCGGTCACTCGATAGTGCCGTGTCGCTTTTGCCTGATCCTGGCAGCAGACTCACATGACGCAAGTTCGAACGGTCTGAGATCGGCATAGTCTTGTGGCGGAGGCGGCTGCTGCGGTGTTACCGCTTGGTCCAACTCATCGTCGAACACGCCGCTGTCGACGAGTTGCCTCACCCGTTCGATGTGGCTCCAGTCGGTCACCCATGGCAATTTGCTGTACATGCGCTTGAACCACTCCAACACCGCCGCTCCTGATGGAAAAGATGGTTCACCTTACGACGTTAGCGTTGAGATTCCGAATGGGAATCTAACCACAGGAATACTAGTCGCCTATTGAGCAGCGGCTTTGCCGTCGGCACAGAGCTGCCCATACTCGATGGACATGTCAAACAGCGCCGCATCGCGGCTTGCAGGATGTTCATCGCTAAACCCGTCTGCGAAGCGCCAGTGATGGCCGCGCTTGGGCGGAACGACAGTCGATATTTCTGGGCCGTCGAACTTTCGATCCGGCTTCCATGGTTCATCGTCAACACCGTTGTATCTGAAGGGAAAGACCGCCACCTCTGGTCGGTGTGCTGTGCCTGGGAAAAGGATGCTGCTGCGCTTTGCGAACCGGCGCCGGGTCGCGAGGTTGTGTCGATCCAGCAGATCGTGCCGAGCGAAGATGTCGTCGGCGGCTGGCACGTGCGGCAAATCGTGAAGGTTTGGCTTGCGCCACACCCGAACGGTATGGACTACGTCGTACTCCAAGACGACCGCGGAGAAGAGTTCTCAGGCGAATTCGGTGCGGCGCCTCCTGCGGAGTTGGGAGAAAGGCGTCTCGTGTTCACCCTCGACACTCGCAAACGGCGCGGCGGCGTACGTCGCCGCAACCCGAAAGAACCGCTCGGCCATAACCTCCCATTGCACCCTCGAGCCGCTGGTTTCACGTCAAAGGTCACAGCAGAGGAGCTCGCAGCCTTCATGGGAGGCATCGACGTCGATGGCATTGCAAACTTGGAAGGACTGGGTGCGCTATTCCACGTGGTAGACGAGAAGGTGTCGCCTGAACCTCGCTACCCGCAGTATCAAGTCTGGCCGACGATCCCTCGGCAGATCTTCGTTGACGTTCTCAAGATCTTGCGCACGGTTGAGGACTCATCGTCGCCGCACTTCTTCTTTGCGTACCAGGACCCGGACCTCGGTTCGCTCACGCCCATCGAAGTGCTTTTAGGCGCCCTGTTGGTCGAGCGTGAGTTACACAGAGACGCGCCCATGCTGCTGGCTGCAAATGCAGAAGATCGCCAGCAGTATGTGCTGGCCGCGGCACGGATCTATGCCAACACCGCCGCGATCTGACGCCAACTGCGAAAGGCTGCGACTCCCAAAGTCAATTCGGGGAACGGTGCTGCGCGAATTCGCTGCGTCAAGCGGCCGCAAGCGAATGTCGGTGATTGTTCAGCCTCACTTGGTCGTTCGGCCGAATGCCAACCCTCCACTTGATTTCACGGCGGCGAAGCGCGCCACAGCAGCGCTCAAGCAGGACTTGGCTGAGTTGGGTCTGCTCGATCGCGCCCGCAGCGTCTCCGTGTTCAGCGGATTCGTTTTGGAGGTGACGCCACAGCAGCTTCGGTTCTTAGCCCAGGCTCCAGGGGTGCAAGCGATTTGGCCGAACTCGCGTCGCCACAAGCTGCTGCAGAGCTAGGTGTGCCTCTGATCAAGTACTGCACCCGCTGCGCCCTATAGGCGCGCAGTCCAACGGCTCCGACGGTCAGGTGGTGCGACTGCCCCAAGCCCAATTGCCGCCCACGGTCACGAAAATCTCGGACTTGAGACGCAACGCAGCAAAGGCGGCTTTGATCTGGGCCGCTACGTGATCGCGCACCGCGCCTGCGTTGTCACCGTCGAGTTCGCCCATTGCGGCGGTGGTCGGGATGACGACCTCTTTGCCCTTGTCGGATTTGTGAACCTTTTGAAGCCCCAGCTTCTCCAGGGCAGCGTAGGCGGTTTCGTAGTCGCTAGAGGTGGCGTTCTTAAGGTCGAACGTGCAAAAAACGAGGTAGCTCATGATCGATTCGATAATGCTGAACGTGAATGCGGTTCACGCGGCCGAGGCGACTTTCACCGCCTGGATGTAGCTGAAATCAACAGACGACCCGTCGGTGCGGTGGACGTGGAAACCGTCGGTGGACCAACCTTCGCCGCTGTTGCGCTGTTTGGAGAAGTACTCGATGCCCATACCGGCTTTGGCTTCACCCGGCGGCAAGACACCGTCGTAGACCTGAAGCAAAGCGCTGAGGTCGGCGTGATCGGCCGACTCGGTCACTCGCTGGCCGAGCGTGTAGCGCGCGAGCATCGCCTTGAAGTAGTCCAAGGCCTCTTTCTGCAATCGCCAGCTTTTGCCGTTGGGCAGGGTCACGGGTTTCGTCATGTTGGTTCCTTTCGTGGATCAGGTGGAGCGCAGCGGCAGGGTGACGCGCGGTTCGATGGCCTTAAGGACCTTGTTTGCGGCCAGGATGTCGTCGTACAACGAAGCGTGTTTCGGCGCTTGAACGGTGACGACAAGCGCATAACGGATTACCTCAGCGCCTGACGGTGCCTGGCCTCCGCCATCGCGCGCGTTGTAGTGGATGTCGAAGACGGCGTGATTCAGACTGCTGCCGAGCATCCGGTCGCTGGCATGCAAAACCGTCTCCCACTTCCCGAGGTCCTGGCGCTGCTCCTGTTCGGTCCGGAACTCGCGCATCGAGAAGAACGATCGGGTCTTGATCTGTTTGCCGGCGGCTTTGGTCGCGTTCGGGCGGAAGGCGATGGTGAGGCCCGCCTTGGTGTAGGCCGCAGCGTCCTCCACGTCCACCGGGCTGGCGTAGCAGAACGTGGCGCTCAGGCGGACCTTTCCCTCCAGGGTAGCGTTGGGCAACGGCACTGGCGCGCGCAGATACTTGCCCGGACGCAGAGACCCTTGGTAGATGATGCGTGCCGTGCCGTCCTCGCACATGATCACCTTGTTGAGGTCGCTCGGAACACGCCCCCAGCCGGTCTCATCGACCAGCTCACCGGGATCGAGCTGCGCGGCATGGACCAGCAGCGCCTTGATAGTCAAGGGATCCACCGCATCGCCCAGTACAGCGCGCACGCCAACGGCGGTGCGCAGGACGTAGGGTGCGGCGAAGCTCGTGCCCATCGTGGTGGCCAACTCTGCCGCTCGACCGGGCACGGGGACGTGGAAGTATTCCTTCGGGCAGCCGCCGAACGCCACCACGTCGGGCTTGCGCCGCCCGGGGCTGCGACCTGGACCGATTGCGCTGTAGTCGGCGCGAGCCCAGGGAGTGCCGGAATGGTTGGCCGAGCCCACTGACAACGCATTCACGCTGTCCGCCGGCACCTGAATGCGGTTGAGCCCCATCGACGCATTGGCTTGGCCGTTGTTGCCGGCCGCCACCGTCATGAGGGTGTTCCCATCGCTCAGCATGGTGTCAAGCAAAGCGGTCCATGAATGCACGTCGTCGTCGTCGGTGGCGAGATTCGGACCGAGGCTCAGGTTGAGGAACTGGTATTGCCGTGAGAGCAGTACTTCTTCAATGTGCGCCAGCGTGCGGTACAGCTCTACCTCATCCTCGTGCTCAGCCTGATCGTCCAACACGCGGAAGTGGTCGACGTATGAATACGGCCGCAACGCCTCTCCGCTGGGTTCGATCGGACCGAAGAGAAACGCCGAGGTGACGCCCAGGCCGTGGCTGAGGTAGTTCGGCACGTCGCCTGCGGCGGTGTCCGATTTTTCATATCGATCGACGAACGGTGCGAGGACATGCGCTTCCGGCAGGCCACCATCGAGAATGGCCACTTTCGGTTCGTCTGACAGGGGCTTGGCGGACGGCAACTTGAATCCCACCGAAATGGGGCTGCCGCGCATCAACGGGCGAGCCGCACGGATGGTGGGCATCGGACGGACCACGCGCACCAGGCTGAACTGAGCCAGGCGATCAAGCCTACTGGCCGGACCAAACACTGCCACAAACAGCATCCGGCCGACCGGGAAGTCGAATTCGGTGTTGACCTCAAACTCGCAGCGTTGCGCGTAGGCCGCGAAAGCCTTGCGCAGCGCGTCGACACCCTGATCGGGGAAGAGGTGCAAGCCAACCTCGTATGCACGCCCCTGGTAGCCCTCGGTGCTGCGCACACGGTCGATTGACTTCATGCTGCTGAAGTTTTCGATCTCGGCGAACTGAATGGCCTCCCGAGTGCCTTCGCCGAGCTGCGTCGCAAGCGACGGCAGGCGTGCGAAAGCATCGCGCCGGCCGGCCACGAAAAGCTGGGTGCTCTCGGATTCCGGTCCTGCGGTCTTGCGCAACTCGCGGCGCGGGCGAACACGAATCGTGCGACTGCCGATCGAAGCCAGGCCCGCTTGGCGAAGCAGCCCCGTGGGGAAGAACGACTTGGCGATGTATGCGGGGTGCAGGTCCAGCTTGGCGACGGCGATGTCCGACGGGCAGGCCTCTTGCGGCAGCGTCTGCATCTCGAGTGCTGCAGCCACGATCTGAGGCACCAGGTGCGCCTTGGCCTCACCAAGGGTGTAGGGATGGGCCTTGTTGGGCTTGATGGGCGGCGGGGGAATGTCAAAGGTGAGCAGTTCGGCCTTGCCGATCAGGAAACGTGCGGCCATCGGTCAGTCCTCTTTCTGACGGCCACGGCCCTTGATCGGGGACGGGCCGGCGTACTTGCGAATCGTGTCGCGGGCTACGCCCGTCAACGCCATGATCTTGTTGTGCGACATCGCGTTGGCACGTGCCAGCTCGATGGCGAGTTCCTGCCGGGCAGGTTGGTCGAGATGCACCACATGGTCGGCTGCCAGGCTGACGACGAGTTCAGCCGGCGAGAGCCCGTTGAGCACAGCGCTTCGCCGCAGAGCCGCGATGGCGCGTTCAACGTCGGAGAACGACTTGCCTTGCAGGGCGCTGGCCAGCAGCGGCACGAAGGATTCGTAGGCAGCGACATCGCTGCCCAGGAAGCGCAGGATCGCCATCGCGAGATTCGATGCATCGGACTGGTCGAAAGTCAGGATGGCATCGAAGCGCCGCCAGAGGGCCGGGTCGACGAGTTCAGGGTGGTTGGTGGCCGCGAGCAGCAGCCCGGTGTCGGGCCATGCGTCCACCTCTTGCAAGATCGCCGTGACCAGGCGCTTGAGTCTCGCCCACGTCGGACTCATCGCTGCGCCGTTTGGCGATCGCGTCGATTTCGTCGAGCAGCAGCACCGCCTGGCTTGCCTTGGCATGGTCGAACACCATGCGCAGGTTGTTGCCGGTTTTGCCAAGCAGGCTGCTCATCACCGCGGTCAGATCCAGCACCCACAACGGCTTGCCGATCTGGGCTGCGATCCAGCGTGCCGACAGCGTCTTGCCTACGCCGGGCGGGCCGACCAGGATCGCCGAACGGGTCGGACGAATGCCGTGGGCGGAGAGCTTGTCGCGTTCACGGCGTTCACGCACGATGCCTTCCAGCTGGCGATACAGTGGGACTGGAAGCAGCGGTTCAGGCAGCCCGTCCAGGTCATTGAACACGCGGATCAGCGCCAGTCGCGAGTCATTGTCGACAGGCATGGAGGCCGCGCTCGGCTCGTTGGCCATGGTGGCGCGGCGAAGGATGGACGGTCCAACCGCGCGAGTCTGGGTGGAGCGCAGGACGTGGTTGATGCGTTCGGCGAACTCGGGCCGGCGCGTCCGGTACTTGCGGATCAGCTTGGCCAAGAGCAGGCGCACATCCTCCACAGCGCCCTCGGCCGCCAGCGTCATCAGATTGGCGAAATCGTCCTCCAGGATCTGAATCTCTTCGGACTTGCTCTCTACGGTCATTGGTAAATTGGCTTTCAGTCTGAATTCGTTGAATTGGCGAATTCTGCAATTTAATTGGCGAAAGCGCAAATTCACCTGACGACTGCTGCCAGACCCGCGATCAGCCGTCATGGCTACGGAGCCAGCTTCCCGGTGCTCCTCAGGGCGCCATCCCGACGGGCGCACAAAGCCACATCCCCGCTTTAGACCCGGTACGCCTGCTTTTTCACGCCTCCTGGTGACCATCGGCCTCTCGCAACAGCTAATCCCTTATTAACTTGCTTCATCTCTTGATGCCATATAGCTTGTTTGCGCTTCTAATTTCATATGTAATACGGCGCTACGTAATACAGTACGAAATTCAAGGAGAGACCGATGGCAAGAGCCGGCATCTACAAGAGTGATGTGCTTCAGGCAAGGAATCGCTTGGTCAAGAGCGGCCGTCATCCTTCGATCGATGCCATACGTATCGAATTGGGCAACACTGGCTCCAAGGGCACCATCCATCGGCACCTGAAGGAGATCGAAGAGGAAGAGTCAGGCACAACCTCTCAGGTCAAGGCCAGCGAGGCGATCCAGGATCTGGTCTCGCGCCTGGCCGAGCGTCTGGAGTTGGAGGCCAAGGAGCGCCTGGTGGTGGCTGAAGCGCGGCACACCGAGCGTTTGGCCGAGCTGCAGGTGGTGCTGGATCAGCGCCAGCAGGAGCTGACAGCCGTGCGCGCCCAGCTGGGTCAGGTCGAGACGGCGCTGGCTCAGGAGAAGGTGCTGCGGCGCGACGCCACTGACCAAGTGACTCGGCTGAACCTGGAGGTGACCCAACTGACGGCCCAAGCTGAAGGCCTGCAGCAGCGGCTCACCGAAGCGCATGCACATGGCGCCTCTCTCGAGGAGCAGCGCCGGCACGCCCACACGGCGCTCGAGCATTTCCGGGAAGCAGCGAAGGAACAGCGCGAGAGGGAGCTGCGCCAGCATGAGCAGCAGGTGCAGTACCTCCAGGCCGAGCTGGGCAAGGCCAACGCGTCGCTCGCCGACAAAGCGATCGAGATCCGCACGGCGGCACAGGAGAAGCTTGAGACCTTGTCGCAGCTGCAGGCGGCGCGCAGCGAGGCCCGCCACCTGGAAGAGCGTCTACGTGACCTCAAGCCGCTGAAGGAGCAGTTGGCCAACCAGGCGCAGATCGTCGAGCAGATGCGCGCTCAGGCCGGTCAACAGGCCGAGCGAGTCGACGAGCTGCGAACGCGCAACCAGGCGCTGGAGCAGCGCAACTCCGAGCTTGTGAGCGAAGTGGCTGCGGCCAACGCCGCCACAGCGGCGAAGGAGCAACTGGTGGCCAGCGTGTTGGCCCGGTTGCCGATCGCCGCTCAGAAAGCGAAGTCAGAGACTGCGGCTACCGGGTCGGCTTAGTTTCCATTGACGGAGAAGGGCGCCGCCTGAAGTAGGCTTGCCAGCGCAGCGCACACGCTTTATGCGTTTTGCGCCGCTCACGTAGAGCGCTTATTCCTCTGACGCTTAAGTATCATTTTTGGCCGTATCCCGGCATGCCCCCGTTGGTCTGGAACGAGATGACTGTGGGCGAAGGGGTTCGGCCGCATTCGAAGATCGAATATCCAAAAACACCCCACCTCGTTTTGCGTGCAGAACCTGCTGTTAGGCGGCTCGGAAACTCAATGAAATCAATCACTTAGCGGATTGCCTATTTTTTGAGCACCTCGTTTTCAGTGCAAAACACGCTGTTAGCGCTTCAGGCAGCCGCGCGCGACCGTGATCTCGCTTGACGCTGCAACAGGCTGTCGGCGAACGGCTCGAAGTCAAAGGAAATCACCCCTCTGAAGTTGATGTGGCCGAAATGGACCGGCCCCATCCGGCGCAGCCACTCTTCCGGAATCGGCTCCTTCAGGGCTCGCCGTTGGTCGGCCACCTCCTGCATCTTCATCGTGTTCCAAGCGATCACGACGTTGGTGAGCAGGGCGTGAGAGCCAGAGATGGCGACCATTTCATCGTGCCGCCGGCCGCGCTGAGTGCCGATTCGCCCGAAGTGGACGGCACGCTGCAGCTGGTGCACTGACTCGTTGCGGTTGAGAAGTGTGTGCATTTCCCGCCGGAAGTGCGGCTTGGAGAAGTAGTCGCACAGGAAGATGGTACGCAGCAGCTTACCGAGTTCTTCGGCTGCGGCATGCATCTTCTGGCCCTGAGCAGCACTTCCGAACCGCTCGAGCGCCTCGCGGGCGGTCAGGCGTCCTTCGCGAATGGAGACCACCAGCCGCAGGAGGTCGTCCCAGCCTTCGCGAATTTTTTTCATCGACACCTTGCCGATCTTGGCGCGTTCCAGGGCTTCCGGCAGTTCGCGTCCGCGCGGCAAAAACAGCTTTCGTTCGGACATCTGACGCAGTCGCACACACAGGTCGAAGCCAAGCAGCTTGGCGATCGACATGGCCGCGGCTGTGTAGCCATGGGTGTCGACGGCGAGGAGCGACATCTTCACCTGGTCCTCGCGGCATTTCGCGTTGTGAGCCTCGACGCCATGGACGGCCACTGCTGCCTGCCGGTCGTTGATCACAACGTGTTGGCCATAGAAGATTCCCCAGGAGTCGCGAACGTGCACGTACATGCCGACGCCGGGCTGTTTGCGCCGGTATTCCATGCGCGCCATGTGCAGGTATCGGGACGCGTCCAGCGTCATGGAGTCTGCCGAACCTTTGTCTCCCTTGCCCCAAAGCTTCGCGATCTCGTGGTTCTGCTGGAAGCTCAGGACGCAATCGCTGGCATCGCGCAGCCTGCCTCGTGCCTCGATCTGACGCATGGCCGCGGTGATCTGCGAGACCTGTAAACCCGGAATCATGGCGGCGATGCCCTTGGCATCGTTCTCCGACCCGTGCGCCATCAGGGCGCCGTACAGCGCCTTGAGTTCGTTGGCGTCCTTGGCTTTGCGACCGAGGAGTACGGCACTGAACCCGGTCCTGGCGTCGATTTCCACCAGCATTGCGCCTTGCTGGACTTTCCCGATACTGGCGAACATGGCCGCCAAGGTGTTATTGAGCTGGGGCTCTTCGTCTGCGGCATAGATCGGGTCGATGTGGATTACGCCGGCTTGGTCGATGGTGATCACGCCGTCTTCGGCTGCCTGGGCCAGTTGCAACAACGACTCGTCGAGCCTGAACTCCACTCGTTCCAGGTACTTTTCGACGTCGTCGGTCAAGCTCATGGCACGCAGGTACGCCTTGCGCTTATGGCTCCACTCTTCAGGAGAAATCAGCTGCTCTTCCCGATCTCGGTGCTTGAAGCTGTGCGCGAGGTACACCTTGCCCCCCTTGAGCGCGTTGCGCACGGAGTTCATGGCGCAGGCCTTGAGCGCGGAGAGCGCCTTCTTGCGATCCGGGTTGCGCAGCAGGGGCTGCCACACTGCTTCAGCCATCGACACATCGAAATCTGCAGGGAGCTCGGTGGCACCGCGCTCCACAAGTTCACGCAGCGCTTTGACTTGACGCATCGGCCGCGCGTGCTCGTCGCCTTTCACGTCCAGGATGCCCAAGGTGTTGAGCAGCGCTGAAACCTGCGGACCCGCTTCCTCCACGATCGACTGCCGGACCATGGAGGCGTGGCCACCAGGCATCTCGTCGTCATCTTGCGGAATGAGCGTCTGCAGAGCCGACAACTTCTGCTCCGCGCTCATGTCGGGTGTGTAGATCACGGACTTGAGACGAACGCGTTCTGCGCGCAGGTCCTTCGCACTCTTGAGCGTCTTGTCTTGGACCCGGCTCTCAGCGTGGCGAGCCAGGGTGCTCACTCTCCGCGACGCCTGTTCGACGGCCAAGTCGGTGAGTTCCAGGAGGGTCACATGCAGAAAGCAGCAGAGCCGAGCCGTTTGCGGTCATCCGACAGGCGCTCCGTGGATGAGGGAGGCCGGTGGACGACTTCGCGGGCATAGGCCTGGATGCGCGCAAGCGGAATGGCCGCAAGGTTCCATTCGTGCACGCGCAAGATCTTCAGGAAGGCGATTTTCTGCGTGATTTGGCGAAGAGTGATTTGTCCTTGTTTGCCGGGGGGCGTGCGCAGCCATTCGAGAACGGTCGACCCGGTGCGGCCTTTGCGCTTGGCGTAAAGCCGCGACAGCGTGGCAGCGTAGAGACGATCGGGTACGCCTTCCTTAACCGCGCGGGTCGCTGCTTCTTCCTGGGCCGCGAAAGCCGCACGCGCGGCATCGCGAATGACACGATCACCTGGGAGAACAACCAAACGGCCGAAAAGCCAGAGTTCTCCTTGGATGACGAGATCGTCGACCGACACAGCGCTTGCTGCCAAGGCAACTAGAGACTCCGACAGCTCGCCTAGCGTCGCTTGGTCTACGGCCGAGAAGCCGGCGTGTTCACGAGCCCATTTTTGATGCTCAGAGCGTGTGCGCGTGGCCGCGTAGAGGGTGCGTAGGGACGCAATGTCGGTCGCCCGAGAGCCGATGACTTTGCTGAGAGACTGAACAAGCAGCTTCGGTAGCCCCACCAGCGCATCAGGCGCGCGCCCGGTGGCGCGAAGCATGACCAGCTGAATAGCGGCGCCTAGACGACCGGTACCGCGGAAGTGGGTGCGGATGGCATCGACGTCTTTGTCGCTTAGCGCAAAGCCTTCCTCAACATCCTGCTGCGACAGGTTGCGCGGCAGCGCAGTCTGACCGACAAAGCGAAGGTGGTAGCTGGGCACACGGCCTCCCGGCAGAGGTAGTCAAGCAACCGGCAACTATCGCTTTTTCGAGATGGATCCCGGACTACAAACTGGGGATTCAGTTGGGCGGGTTTACGCTAAAACGTTAAAGGCGTGTGCTGCATTGAAAACGACATCGCCCCGGCATGGCAGCGGAAGAGGTCGAGCAGCTCATCACCTTTCCGCTTGAGACGACGATGAACGGGCTTCCCGGCGTCGAGACCGTTCGCTCCGTTTCGTCGGCGGGCCTGTCCTTCGTCTACGTGACCTTCGACTGGAGCACGGACATCTTCCGTGCGCGTCAGATGGTCTCTGAGAGGCTTGCCTCGATGGAGGAAGGGCTCGCCGAAGGCGTCGTGCCACGCATGGGACCCATCAGCTCCATCATGGGCGAAATCATGCAAATCGCCATCCCGGTGGACACGGCGAAGATTTCGCCGATGGCCGTGCGGGAGTACGCCGACTGGGTGCTTCGCCCAAGGCTGATGGCGGTGCCGGGCGTCGCGCAGGTCATTCCCATCGGTGGGGAGGTGCGCCAGTTCCAGGTGCAGCCGAACACCACACGCATGGCCGAACTCGGCATCACGCACGAGCAGATGGAGGCAGCGCTCAAAGGCTACTCGTCGAACACCTCCGGTGGGTTCCTGGGCTCAACGGCCGTGAGTACCTCATCCGCAACATCGGCCGGACGTCGCTGCTCGACGACCTGAAGAACCTGGCGCTGACAGCAAGGAACGGTCAGCCCATCCTCATGCGTCAGATTGCGGACGTCACGTTCGCACCTGCGCTGAAGCGCGGCGATGCAGGGTTCGAAGGCAAGCCCGCCGTCATCCTCGGCATCCAGAAGCAGCCGACCGCCGACACCATTGGCCTGACCAAGGCCATCGAAGAAGCGCTCGTGGGCATGAAGACATCGCTGCCCGCGGGCATGGAAGCGCCGCGGGTCACCTTCCGCCAGGCGAGCTTCATCGAAGCGTCCATCGACAACCTGACGATGAAGCTCATCGGCGCGTCAGTGTTCGTGGCCGCCATCCTGTTCTTCTTCCTGGGCACGCTGCGCCCGACGGTCATTGCGCTCACCGCTATCCCGGTGTCCATCTTCATCACGGCGCTGGTGTTCAAGTACTTCGGGCTCTCCATCAACACGATGACCCTTGGCGGCCTGGCCATCGCCATCGGCGGCCTGGTGGACGATGCCGTGGTGGGCGTTGAGAACGTCCTGCGTCGCTTGAAGGAAGACCGCGCAAAGCACCACGACCATCGCTTGCACCCGGTCGAGCTGGTGGCGCGCGCGACGATGGAGGTGCGGTCGGCCATCCTGTACGCCACGGTCATCATCGTTCTCGTGTTCGTGCCGCTGTTCGCGCTGCCAGGCATGGAGGGGCGACTGTTCATCCCGTTGGGCATCGCCTTCATCGTGTCGACGCTGGCAAGCCTCGTGGTCTCGGTCACGGTGACGCCGGTGCTGTCGTACTACCTGCTGCCGCGGATGACGTCGCTGGACCACGGGGACACCAAGCTGCTGGCGTGGCTGAAGAGGAACTACGCCACCGGCCTTCAGAAAGTGCTCGACCGCCCGAAGGCGGCCCTCGCAGCCGGCGGCGTGGCGGTGCTTGTCGCCCTCATCGCGGTGCCGTTCTTCCCGACGACCTTCCTGCCGCCGTTCAACGAAGGCACGTACCTGGTCGGGCTCCGCCTTAATCCCGGGGTGACGCTCGCGGAGAGTGCTTCGCTGGCTCGCCAGGCCGAGGTGCTCATCAAGCAGGTGCCCGAGGTGACGCACGTTGGCCGTCGCAGTGGCCGAGCCGAACTGGACGAACACGCCGAGGGCGTGCACGTCAGCGAGCTCGACGTCGGCCTCAAGCCAACTCATGAGCTGACGCGGCCAATGAGCGAGATTTCCGCGGACATTCGCGCCAGGCTCTCGAACCTTCCGGCCGCCGTCTCCATCGGCCAGCCCATCTCCCATCGCATCGACCACATGCTCAGCGGTGTCCGGTCGCAGATTGCCATCAAGCTGTTTGGCGAAGATCTCGACACACTGCGGGGCCAGGCCGATGCACTGCGAGCAAAGTTGGCTGCCATCCCAGGCGTCGCCGACCTTGAAATCGAGAAGCAGGTGCTGGCGCCGCAAATCAAGGTTCGGGTGGACTACGCTGCTGCGGCTCAGTACGGGGTGCCAGTTCCTCAGGTGCTCGCGACACTGCAAAGCCTTGTCGAAGGCGAGAAGGTCACGCAAATCGTCGAGGGTGGTCGCCGCTTCGCCCTGGTGGTGAAGCTGCCTGAGCAGGCGCGCTCGGCGGAGGGCTTGCAGAACATCCTCATCGAGACGCCTTCTGGCCGCGTGCCGCTGTCGAAGATTGCGAGCATCGAAGACAGCGACGGGCCGAACCAGATTAGCCGCGATGACGGCAAGCGCCGCATCGTGCTGTCAGCCAACGCACAAGGAAGAGCGCTCTCCGACATCGTGACAGACATGCGTCGCGTGGTTGCGGAGACCAAGCTCCCGGAGGGCTACTTCGTGACGCTGGGCGGCCAGTTCCAGGCGCAGGAGGAAGCCTCGCGTCTGGTCGGCCTGCTGTCGCTTGTGTCGCTCACGCTGATGTTCGTGGTGCTTTACAGCCGCTACCAGTCGACGAGGCTGTCGCTGCTCATCATGGCCAACATCCCGTTGGCTCTGGTCGGCGCTGTTGTCGGCTTGTGGATTTCCGGTCAACCGCTCTCGGTGGCGGCCTTGGTCGGCTTCATCACGCTGGCCGGCATCTCCGTTCGCAACGGCATCTTGAAGGTCAGCCACTACATCAACTTGATGCGCCTCGAAGGCGAGGAGTTCGACCACAAGATGATTCTGCGCGGCTCCCTCGAGCGCCTTGCACCCGTGCTGATGACGGCACTCGTGACCGCGGTCGCGCTGGCACCGTTGCTCTTCGAGGCAGAACAGCCCGGTACTGAGGTGCTGCACCCAGTGGCCGTCGTCATCTTCTCGGGCCTCATCAGCTCGACCCTGCTCGACACCTTCCTCACACCCGCGATGTTCTGGCTCTTCGGCCGCGAGGACGCCGAGCGTCTGATGGAAACGAAGTCTGTTGAAGCCCTTTGACTCTTGCTCGCCGAAAGGAAACGCTATGAAGAAGTTTGTACTTGTGACCGCGCTGTTTGCTGCCATTGCCGGTCCGGCGCTTGCTCAGAAGAGTGGTCACGAGGACCACAGTGCCAAGCACGGCGGGGTCTTTGTGGAGGGGAAGGAAGCTGACTATGAATTGGTCGCCAAGCCGGACCTCATTCGGCTGTACGTCAATGACCACGGGAAGCCGATGGACGTGTCAAAGGGGTCGGCCAAGGTGACGCTGCTAAGTGGCAGCGACAAGCAGGAGGTGGAACTGAAGCCTGCTGGAGCGGCACTTGAAGCCAAGGGTGCCTTCAAGGTGGGTCCCGGCACCAAAGCGGTCGCTGTTGTGACCAACGCCGGGAAGACGCTCGGCACTGCTCGCTTCACGCTGAAGTAGCGCGACGGAAGACGGTCTGCGGCCCAGGTCCTCTCGCTATGTCTCTGAGGCCTGAGATGCGCCTGTCGACACTCTGACGTGGCCGCGTGCATCGCGGCTGCGTCAGAAAAGCCAGCGCCGGCGACAGAACCCAGCGCTCACGCAGGTTTGCAGCAGGTGGTTTGGTTGCTTTGCATAGGAGGGCACTTGCGAGTCCCGAAGGAGCAGAAGACGCAGCAATCGCCGGGTTTGGGCGTCAGTAGCGTCTTGCAGGACTCGCACTCATAGAACCACACGCACGCGTCGACGGGCATCGCCTCATCCTTGGCATGACCGCAGTGGGGACACGTCAGCCTGCTCTGCAGTTCTTTCATTTCGCTCATTTCCTGAGAGACAGTAGGTCAGCAGCACTTAGGACTTTGAACGACTCTCGCGTTTTCCGCCGGGACGGCCAGGTCCTCGAGGATGGTGCAGTCGACCGCTGGGCCGCCAGCACATGCGGCCTCGCAGCTGCATACGAATGCGCTCAGGCTCGCTTCCAGCGCCCTGAGTTCATCCAGCTTGCGACGCACTTGTTCCAAATGCGTGGCAGCGATGTCACGAACCTCCACGCACGGCCTCTCGGGTTGGTCGACCAGGCAAACGAGGTCACGCACCTGGTCAATGGAGAAGCCGAAGTCTCGGCACCGTCTGATGAAGACGAGGCGCCTGACTGTCGCCTCGTCGTAGCTTCGCTGTCCGGCGTCCGTCCGCTTCGCCGGGGGCAGCAAGCCGATTTCCTCGTAGTACCGAACGGTCGGTACCGTTGCGCCCGTACGCCGCGCGACCAAGCCGATGGATAGATTTGCGCTCATGACCACATGTTAGGGTCAGCCACAGGCGCCTGGTGCGCAACCGCAGCGCCTTGACGGCACTGCCCGCGGTAAGAATTGGTCGAACAGCCAGCGGGCGTCCCGTTCCAGCCCTTCAGGCGCCCGGATGGTCAGCACGACGGTGGCTGGCCCACCTTCGAGGTTGAACTCGAGGAAGCTGCAGCAGTCCTGTTCCCCGGCAACGATGCGTTCCAGTTGTGCCTTGGCGTCATGCTGGTACGTCAGGCGAAGGGCACGCTCGCTCAGGTGGTGCGATATCAGGTGTTGCTCGGTGACCTGTCGAATCCACGCCAGGCGCTCCGACAGCGCAGCCGTTGGCAAGGTGCATGCGAGGGGTGCGTCAGGCGCTGCGCGCATTGCAAGCTCCTTCACAGCTGGAGGTATTGGCGGTTTGGCGTTGGCTTCGGCGCTTCCACCAAATTAACCCGCCGCCCACAGCAGCCAGGCCAAGCAAGATGGCTCCTGGCACCGCGAATTCATCGGCGCACGCCAGCAACGCAGAACCCGCGGCCGCGAGGGTGCCGGTGCCCACGGTTAGCGCTGCGGCCCCACCAAGAAGTGGGACTGCGCAGCAGGCGGCACAGGCCGCGCCAACGCCCAAAACTGCTTTCCAAGGTCTCATCGCCAAGTCTCCGATGCTTGGGCACAACGCCCACACCAAGACGGTAGGACCTCAAGTGGCTTGAGGGTCAAGCGCTCGACCGAAAATCGCTTCCATGGACCTGCTCAAGACCTTCCTTCTGTTCGTGGCTACGGCTGTCGCGGAAATCGTGGGGTGCTACCTGCCTTACCTGTGGCTCAAACAAGGCAAACCGGTGTGGCTGCTTGTTCCGGCTGCAGGAAGCCTGGCGCTGTTTGCCTGGCTACTGTCGTTGCACCCGACCGCCGCCGGGCGTGTCTATGCTGCCTACGGAGGCGTCTATATAGGCGTTGCGGTTCTATGGCTCATGGTGGTCGACAAGGTTCGACCGACAACCACGGATTGGTTGGGCGTTGCCGTCAGCCTCGCTGGCATGGCCATCATCATGTTTGGCCAGCGGCCGGCCGAATAACCAAAAGCTCATGTGCACAGGCGAATCCCACTTCAAACTTCCGGCACTCGTCTGAACCTCATCATCCATCGCCGCTCTACCAGCGGCGGACTCGTCAGCCCGCCGGCGGCGACATAGGGGCTTCCGGCTCCCAGTTGACTCGGTGACCGGCGTTCGTTGCGTCATGTCGCGCGTCATCTTCCGAATGCACGTAGATGCTCGTTGTGGCCAGGTTGGTGTGCCCGAGGTTGTCGCGCACCGCCTTCAAGTCGACCGAGTCGCTCTGGTGGCTGCCAGCCGTGTGGCGCAGCCAGTGCGTGGAGGCGCGCTCGATGTGCGCGGCGGCGGCTTCATGCTCCGGTCCGCGAACCCGCAGGCGGGTGGCGGTCTGGCGTACAACGTCCTTGACGATCTCGTGCACAGCGCTGCGTGCCAATGCCTTTGGCTCGCCGATAAGGGAGCGCAACAACGGAGAGTCGTCGCCGGCCGTCGGTAGATCTGAGAGCCCGCAGCTGCGGCGGTAGCGAATCAGTTCAGCCATCAGTTCGTCGGTGGCAGGCACCAGCCGCGTCTTGCCGCCTTTTCCGGTCACCTCGAGCCACCAGCGTTGCCGGCCATCGGGGCTGCGCCGGCTGAAGAAGCCGAGCATCGTGGTGAGGCAGGCCTCGGAGACCCGCAACCCACCGATGTACAGAAGCGAGAACAGCCAGCGCGTGCGGGCGGCACGCGCGGCGTCGCGCTCTGAATCGGTGGGCATGCCACTGATCGTGGTCTTGACCTCATGCCAGTGCTCGTGCGGCAGGAAGCGGCTCATGCGGGCGGCGCGGGGCGCTGCTTTGCGACGGCTGAGCGCCAGAGGGTTCCCAGCTAGATAGCCAGCCTCGACGAGCCAGTTGAAGAGGCCGTTGAGGATCGATAGCGCTTGCCGCTGCGATCCCAGGCTCAGCGGCCCGGCAAACGGCCGCCACAGGGGCGAGGATCGCGGCTGGCGAGCCCCGGGCGCCATCACCCACCGCTCGGCCGGCTGTGGGTTGGCCAGGAAGCGCTGGTAGACGAGCAGATCTTCGTGACTGAGATCCGAGAGTGCCCGACCGTGTTGGACCACGCACCAAAGCAACAGGCGTTCGGATTCCTTGCGGTAGTTCGCCAGCGTTGCCGGCGAGTCTGCGAAACGCGCGAGCCAACTCAGGACCGCCGAGCGATCGTCGGCCGCGGCGATTTGACTTCTACCGCGCGCACGATTGGCGCCGGCGGTACCAGAGAGGTTGGAGGGGACCTGAAGGCTGTCCAGGGTGACGAGATCGGACACGAGCGGCGTTTGGAAGCGGCGGCGTAGACATTATGGACATTAGAGTACTTATGTCCATAGATTCGCCGGAAGTGTTAGATAGTCAACGTAATACGTCGTACTATCAACCAATGAGCACCGAGAACGAGATCCTGGCCGAAGTCGAGTCGCTGAAGGCGCGTTTCAGCGAAACGAAATCGCTCTACCGCGAGGTCTGTGCGCTGCTGTTCTTCCG
The DNA here is from genome assembly GCF_024700055.1 of Rhizobacter sp. J219. Classification (GTDB taxonomy): domain Bacteria; phylum Pseudomonadota; class Gammaproteobacteria; order Burkholderiales; family Burkholderiaceae_C; genus Rhizobacter. The sequence continues at coordinate 994,870 of NZ_JAJOND010000001.1, read as the reverse complement.
GTACGGCATCACGCCCACGACCAATAAGCTCTACCAGTACGTGCGCAAGGGCACGATGAGCACCCCGGCGGAAGCGCTGAGCAAGTTCTGGGATGAGCTTCGCCGCAAGGCGCGAGTGGAGATCGACCATCCCGATCTGCCCGAGGAGCTCAAGGCGACGGCCGCCGAGGCGATCGCCGGCATCTGGCACCACGCCATCGCGACCGCCCGAGGCGAACTGGAAGTCCTTCGGATCGAAGCTCGCGCGGAACTGGACGAGGCGAAGCGAGAACTTCAGGAGGCCAACGCGGCGGTCGAAGAGGAGCGGGCACGAAACGAGGAACTTGCATCTTCCATGCGTACCGCCAACGAGACGGCGCAATCGGCACGCACCGAGCTTGAGGCCGAGCGCCGTGCACACACGGGAACCGCGGCACGGCTGCAGGAGGTCCAAGCCCAGCTCGGCCAAGCCCGTGAGCAGCAGCAGCGCCTTCAGGACGGCTTCAGCGCGGAGTTGGCTAAGGTGCGCGACGCTGTGACCCAGGCCGACCAGAGGGCTGCGGCGGCCGAGCGCCGCGCTCTGATGGAAGTGGAACAGGAGCGACAGGCGCGTGCCAAAGCCGACAAGCTAGCAGAGGCATTGCGCGGCCAAGTGGCGATGCTGGAAGCACAGGAGCGCCGCGAGGGTCTGGCACACGCTGAGGCCGTGGCCCGCCTCCAAGCGCAGGTCGACTCGCTCAGTTCAGCGGCCCAGCACCAGGGCGCGACGAACGAATCGTTGGAAATCCAAGTCGCGCAGTTGCGTGACCAGCTCCAGGCGAGCCAGCAGGAGACAACCCGGTACCGAGCCGAAGCCGAGACCGTTCAGGCGCTACTGAACCGGCTTACGCCAAGTTCGGCCCCCAAGGCGCCACGTCAGAAGCGGACGACGCCGTAGTAAAGGCTGCGGGTAGTACCGACCGAGTTCGACAGGCAGATCTGGCTGACCGCTGTCCGAAGCAAGCCTGCCGCCGTCACGCCTATCGATTCAGCACGTCGAAGCCGGACTCGCGCTGCTGGATCAGCTTCCGACCTCACCCTCTGGCTTCTTGGACTTCGTGGACGTGCGCTTGCGCGCCGAGGTGGTCTTGGCCGCGGTACCGGCGCCGGGTTCCTTCGGCCCTCCCTGTTGCTTCAAGAGGACCTCTGTCGACAAAATGAGTTGGCGCCCGTAGGTTCTGGCAGCGTCCCAGACCGCATCTTGACGGACGGCCAATAGCATGTAGGCAGCGTGACCTGCCGCGACGATCAACACCACGATGATGCGTTTGCCTTCTGCGGATCGCAGATCCCAGGCCGAGTACCAAAGCATCGCGGTGCAGATGACCACCACGCCGAGGTTCAACAGAAGTGCCAGCCATTTGACGCCGAGCAGATTGCGGCGGAAGCCGTAGGTCACGTTCTCGCCGAACAGCAGCGCAAATTTCTTCGTGTCGCGGGTTTGCTCACGTAGCCAGACGCCGCATTGGTCATAGAACGAATCAGCTGCACCAACGTCCGCTTGCTCCGCTTCAAGGCCGGGAACGGGCTTGCCAAGTTTGGCGGCCAAAAAAGTCCGATAACGTTCCTTGGACCCTTGGTCGATCGTCGGGTCGCTGTACCGGAACATGGTGACTGAAGGCATGCCACCTTTCGAGGCGTACAACTTGCGCTCCACAGCCCGTCCTCGTTCTCTTGCGAAGTCCGCGATGGCGAAGAGAAGGACCACCAACGCCAAAGTTGCAACCGTGTTGGACAGCTCGAGTGACTTCCAGGAAATCAGCATTGCGATGGCGGCCAGGGCGGGCGAGGCGGCAATGCTGGCGGGAAAAAGCCTGGCGCGCATTGAGTAGGCGTCGAAGACCTTGAGCATGCTGATCATGGCGCTTCGACCTTCACCGCGAACTCTTCCGGCACCGCTGGCCTCATCTGGTCGTGTCCCTTGCCCTTGTAGTGAGAGATCCAGCCGTTCTTGTTGGTGTACACCTTGTAGCCCCGACGAATAAAGGCGTTTTTCACTTGTCCGCGCGGATAGTCGTGTTTGCCAGCTCCGATGGAACAGAAGGAGACGCCAACGACGGTGCCTTCAGCCTTGCGGGGTCCGAGCCATCGATCGAGCACCTCGGGGGTGACGTTGTGTCGGCTCCCGTGATGGGGCATCTGCACAAAGCGCGGACGATTCAGGCCGAGTTCGGCTGCGTAGTCCGCCGCTTCTTCCAGACCCTGCGGGCCGACATCAGCGGTTAGCAGCACGTGATCGTCTGGCGCAAGCTCAGCGTATTGCACGACGCAGCTTTCATTTGACGCCGACGTCGGTGGCTGCGGGTTACTGGAAAGTGTCTCGACGCTCCAGTTCTCTTCCAACCATTTCTTGGCGGCCTCGACGAGCGCTTTGAAAATGCCTGAACGCTGTATGCCGGCATCCTCAGTCCGGTACGAGGTGGGTGTTTTCTCGAAATCTGGAATCAGTTCTACGTAGCGCTTGCGCGACGGCGCAAGGACCCTGAACTTGCCGATCTGAGACTCCCTGGAAAACCTCGTGGATCTGCGCTCCCTTCTTGAGTGCGATTTCTTCCAACTCGACAAGGTAGGGATGCCGCTCCTTAATGTCCGCAATCAATCCCTCCAGGGTGAAGTTCCCATGGAAGTGGTGGAGGACCTCGTGCGCGTACAGCCAAGGACGGTTCATCCACAGGTGGTTGACCCTAAAGTGTTCCAGCACGCCCACCAGCCCGCAGGCGTGGTCGTTGTCTGCATGCGAAAGCACCATGTGGTCGATGAAGTAGCCCGGATAGTGCTTCTCGATGTGCTCGATGATGGTGTCGGCTGTGTCAATTCGGCCGCCGTCGACGACATGAAGCGTATTTCGAGTGGTTTCATCGCCATACCGGACGACGATGGCGTCGCCATAACTCTCCCCGACCGGCAGGAAGTCGACTTCGTAAGACATGTGCGCTCCCAGATGAACGCTCACGGCCTCGAGGGCTGAGAGCGGCGGCACCAAATGTTTGTGGTGGAATGTGCCGCGTAGGTAATAAGTCAGGAGCTTATGGCGCAGATGCGGTTCGCAACGTCGGAGCCTTCTCAAACTTCGGGCATCTACTACCCCTCGCTCAAGGGAAGGCCTCGGTGCCACCGGGCATCCGAGTACACTTGTTGCACCGGTCACACAGGAGAAAGCATGAAGCCAACCTCACGCATTCCCGCGGTCCGCGAAGCAGCAAAGGCGGCCACTGGCCACTTGCAGTACTACCAAACCATGATGCAGCAAGCGAAGACGTCCAGTCAGCCGCTGCCGCGTCAGCCGGCGCCGCCGGCGAACGGCAACAAGAAGTAGGACCAAGCACAAGAACGAGCCACCCCCGAGGGTGGCTCTTTTTTTTGGAGGGGCAATGCTCTAGACGAAGCCTGATTCCGCGCGAGTGGTGCCAGAAGAGGGCCGAAACTCTACCGGGGGGCGAACGCCGTTCAGACAGGACTTCGGACGGCTGCTGCACTCACCCTGCTTTCGTCGCCTTCAAGGAAAGACTCAGCTCTTCCCAACCCACGAGTCGGACTTTTTCCGCAACCGACTCACCCACTCGTTGGAGGTGGCGCAGGTGGCCAAGGCCATCGCATTGCACATCAACGCGACGGTCGCTGAGTTTGAAGACGATCCCATTGACACCGACTTGGTCGAAATGGCGGCCCTCGCCCACGACCTCGGCCACCCCCGTTCGGGCACAACGGTGAGGAGGCCCTGGACGATTGCATGAAGCCTTGCGGAGGTTTCGAAGGGAACGCACAGACACTTCGGCTGCTGGCGCGAATCGAGAAGAAGACCTTCCGCGGGAGCGATCCTCACGACAGTCAGGGCACGTATTGCGGCATCGGTCAGGATGGCACCGACTACCGCGCTGGGCTGAACCTGACGTTCAGAAGCCTGGCCGCGGTCCTGAAGTACGACAGGCCGATTCCGTCATGGCGACAGACGGGCGACAAGCTGGCGAAGGGCTACTACCAGTCTGAAGCGCCGCTGGTCGACGAAATCAAGCGAATGGTCGGCGCGCCGCCCGCAGAGGTGCCGTTCAAGACCATCGAGTGCCAGATCATGGACTTGGCCGACGACATCGCCTATTCGACGTACGACCTCGAGGACGCCATGAAAGGCGGCTTCACACACCCGCTGGCGGTGAGAGCCAGTCTGTCGAGCAACCCGGAACTCGTGGGGCGCGTCTATGCCAAGGTGGTCGACGCCGTTCCGGACACCACGGAGGCCGAGGTGTTCGCCACGCTTCAGCATCTCTTCGATCTGAGCGGAAACGGTGACGGAACACCATCCGGCGATCCCGCGGCCGACGCGCTCTACGCGTATCACCAGTCCACGTTGCTGGCGTCACAAGGCAAGCTGCGCGTCGGATTCACATCGCATCTGGTGGGAGACTTCATCAACGGCATTCGCGTTCGACCACGCGCTGGCCGCGCCAGGAAGTTCTCAGCGGTGGAGCTCGAGCGGGGGATCTTGTTGCAGATCGAATCCTTGAAGCACCTCAACTACCAGACGATGATCATGTCGCCGCGCTTGAAGGTGGTGGAGAACCGCGGCTACGACCTGGTGTGCGAGATCTTCAACAGCCTCAGCAAGCCGGATGGGCATCACCTCCTTCCGGAGGACTACCGGCTCATGTACCACCGAGCCGCCAACGACGCGGATCGGCAGCGGTTGTTGTGCGACTTCATCGCGGGCATGACCGATCGATACGCCGCCGAGTTTCACAGCCGAATCTCCGGCACCGGAGCCTCGATCTTCAAACCGCTTTGAGTGGCGCCGCACCGGAGCCACTGGCGAACGAAGTTAGGCTATCGATAGGTATTTCCTAATTGACGCCATCGTCAGCTTTGACGATGCTGCCGGCGCATGAGCTACCCCGGCGGCAAGGGCGGACTGTTTCGCCAACTGATCAACCTCATTCCGGTGCACTCGACCTACATCGAGAGCCACCTGGGCCATGGGGCCGTTCTGCGGCACAAAGCGCCCGCGGCCCGAAGCTTTGGCGTGGAAGTGGACGCTGCAGTGATCGAGCGCTGGGCAGGGGCATCGCTCCCCGGCTTGGTTTCATCCAGCAAGACGCCACCTGCTTCCTGAGGTCGTTCCCCTTTGTCGGCGACGAATTTGTCTACGCTGACCCGCCGTACCTCCCAGCCTCACGACGGCGCAGTCGCGTCTACCGCCACGAACTTGATGAGCGAGCCCACAGCGAACTGCTCGATGTGCTCGATGCCATCCCGGCCAAGGTCATGTTGTCGGGTTATGGCTCGCCGCTCTACGACCAACGTTTAGCCCACTGGAAACGGATCGAGTTCGACGTCGGCAGCCATGGCCTGCGCCACCGCGAAGTGCTCTGGCTGAACTACGAACCGCCGGCCGTTCCCTGTGACTTGCGCTTCATCGGCTCGACGTTCCGAGAACGCCAGCGCATCCGGCGCAAGCAGGAGCGCATGCAGGCCAAGATCCGCGATTTGCCCGCCTCGGAGCGCGCGCTCTTGATGCAGTGGCTGTCCGCCACCTATGGCGCAGGCGAGGGCAGTGCTGCATGAACGCCTCCGTTACCCGCTACCCGATCCTGCGGCAGCGCCAGATCTTCGAAATCGAGCTGCCATCACCGCAAATCGAAGTGCTGCCAGGGGTGCCTTGCGGTCGACCGGAGGAGTTCCTGTCGCCTGCCTACTGGGCCTATCAGGCCAGCGCGGCGGAAGAGTTGTGGGACGACGGGCACGGGCTGCAGGCCGACGCGTCGCTTTGGCAGCAGATTGCCTTCTGCCTGCTGGGAGGCCATGGCATCACCTTCGAGATGAATCGAATGGCGTTCGAGCACCTGATTGCCAGTGGCGTTTTCGGCAGCGGGGAAGTTCGTGCAGAAGACATCGAGGCCCTGCTGCTCGAGCCGCTGCAGGTCGAAGGGAAGGCTCGTCGGTATCGGTTCCCGCGCGTCAAAGCCAGGTTCCTGGCCGACGCTTATCGACGGCTGAACTCCGTGGCCAGTCCGGCCGAGCCGCGCGAGCTGCGGGACTGGCTACTCGGCTTCAAAGGGATCGGCCCGAAGACCGCGTCCTGGATCGTTCGCAACCACCTGGGCAGCGACGACGTCGCGATCCTCGACATCCATGTGCTGCGCGCGGGTCGGCTGATGGGGCTCTTCACGGCCGAAGACGATGTGGTGCGGCACTACGCATCGATGGAAAACCGTTTCCTGCGGCTGGCCCGCGGCTTGGGCGTCAAGGCCTCGCAACTGGACATCGTGATGTGGCGCCAGATGCGGCGCTCGCCCACAGCCGTTCGAGCAGCATGCGAGCGGGCCGGGATCGCCTTCAACGACTAGCCTGCAAGTCCATCAGGCCGAGCGCATTTAGGACGTCGAGGCGCTTGACGCAGCCTCGACAGGTGCCGCAGGCCAAGTGCGACACCTGGCAGGAATGGGACCACATCAAAATCTCGGGCGGCACGCCGGATGTTCTGACCAGTGCCTCCGTGCTCATGGCCTGCGCCGGCGCGGTGATGCGCGGTGCGTATTCCTGAGCGGCCACCAGCTGGTTGATCGACGCATAGAACGTTGGTGTCCCGTCGGCATGGAGCTCGTCGCCGGCCACGGTGCCAAGCATCAGTTCATCGGCTTGGCTGTTCACCAGGCGCATCAGCGCGAGGGTGATGAGCAACTGGTTGCGGAACGGCCACCACTCGGGCGACGGGCCGTCCAGTACCGGCCGGTCATCGACTAGCGAACCCCGCCCCAAGGCGGAGCAGTCGACCGTGATGACTTCCTGCTGCATGCCGAGCGCCTTGCAGACTTCAGCCGCCGCGGTCAGCTCGGCGCGCGCTGGACGTTGCCCATAGTCTATGGTCACGGCAATCTGAGGCCGCAGCCAGTAGGCGAGGGTGATCGAATCCAGGCCGCCCGAGAGCAGGATGGCTTTCATGTGCAGGCGGTTCCATAGGCCGCCCAGGCGGTCATGTACACCGCCGTCGCAAAGTCGGCCGTGACCTCCGCGCCGGAGCCACCGAGCATGGTCAGGTCACCGTCGTGGCCCGAGCGTGCAAAGCACACGACGGGCTTGCCGCTGCGGGTGGCGTATCCGATCTCGAAGAGGGTCCCCGGGTCGAGGTCTTCCAGCATCGCCACCATCACGTCGGCCTCGTTGAGCCCCTTCAGGTCCAGCTCCACGATCTCCTCTTTCGACCGACCGATTCCGACCTCGTGAAATGGCGAAAACACATCAAGGCCCACGTGGCCGAGTTCCCGCCTGGCTTCTTCGATCAGCCAACGCTGTGCCATGGTAAAGAAGGGGCCTGCGAGGTAGACCCGCGGCCGTGGTGCTAGCGGACGTCGAAGCGTCACCGGCACGAGCGCGGCCGCTTCGGTGGCCATGATGTCCTGGGTCGGAAAGCTCATCGAGCTGCAATAGAGGGCCGTGGCCCGCGACGCGAAGTCCGCGGCTTCCGGTGCCGGTCGACCTTGGGCCATCCAGGCCTGAGCGAAGGCGGCGGTGAACACGTCGCCCGATCCGATGGGGAAGACGGACGCGGTGCGATAGCTGGGGATGACGTTCAAGTGGCCGTCGGACACGACCCAGGCGCCGGCGGCGCCCGCCTTCACCACGGCCACTTTGGCGACCTTGCCCAGGTGGACAGCGCAAGCCTCAGGTCCAAACTGCGCCGTCAGCTGTTCGGCCTCGCCCAGGTTGCACACCACGGCCAACTCCTCGGCCCGAGATCCGTTGGCCGCGAACGGCGCCGGCGACACCGGGGTTTGCGGGTCGTACACGCACTGCCGGGCTTCCACGACGGCGTCACCCTCCAACATGCCGAAACGGATGACCTGGTCGCCCTTCACGTGGATGTGCCGGGTCGGATCTTCCAGGGGCTCGAAGGAGGGCACGTACTGCACCGGTGTGAGGGCGTGGAAATACTCGAACAACACTTCCGGTGCGCCTGTAGTGCAAAGCGCCTCGAAACCGAAGGCATCGGCCAGCGCCTTGCGACGGGAGGTGCTCGCCGCGTCCGCGAAGGTATGCAGGCGCGCTGGCACGCCCAGAGTTGCCAGGACGGCTGCAGCCCGGCCGCCGGACCCGAAGAACTGATGCCAGGCGGGATAGTGGCAAAGCTCTTCGTATGTTCCCCCAGCGACCTCGATCACGACGTCGGCTTTCCTGACTGCACCCAGATGACGCAGCGCGCACCGCTGATCTCGGTCACAACGCCGAAGAAGGGGTACCCCTTCTTCATGCAGTCGATGAGCTTGTCGAGGTCGTTTGCGAACAGGGTCCCAAGGAGCGCCCCGCGGAGCTTGACCTCGACGATGTCACGATTCCCGTGGCTGACCAGTTCCAAGGTAACGACGGACTCTTCCTTCACGAAGGCCATCGCTCTGGGCTGTTGCGAGGCCAGCAAGCCGTCGATGTTGACCGCCTCGCAATTGTTGAACTGGTCAGCGTTGCCCCCGCCACCGGGCCGGCTACCCTTGTTTTTTCCCATGGGCTCCCCTTTGCGCATCAAGTATGAAGCTGATGCCATCCAGGCTGCAAGGCAGCCACGCCATGTGCCGAAACAAGCGTACGGATGCGCTGCGCGAACCGCCGTCGGTTGCGCCGGGCTGCTGCGAAGTTAGCCACTTCGGCGCCAACCTGACACAAGGTTCACCAGTGGCCGAACAGTGTGGGCGATCGACGGTCAACCAAGTGGCACGAGGCTCCGCCTAGCCGAGGCGTGATGCAAGGTCTAAAACTCGCATCAAGCGCGCGGCCTGAAGCCTGAGCTGAGGCCTGCCGGAATAGCTGTATATTTATACAGACTATTCGGGCTGATGGTTCCCAATCCCGCGCTTTCGTCATAAACTTCGTCAATTCTTGAGCCGCTGGCTCCAATGGAATGGATGACGGAAGTACCGCAGTGACACAAGATTTTGACGAGATTTCATCAGACTTCGCCACATTGGCGCGCCTGGCATCTGCCCAGTCGTACGAAGACGTGCGCCTGTTGCTCGCTCGGTTGGTGCGCAAGTACCGAAGCCAGCATCCACAGCTCGCCGCACAACTCGACCAGAGCCTGAAAGCCACCCAAACGCGGGCGGCGGGCGCCTCGCCTTTGCGCCGTGAACTCACCGCTCCACCTGCGCATGCAGGAGACGCCCGACTTGAGCTGATCAAGGTCTTCGACGATCTCGGCGGCATGGAGCCGCCTCTTCTGCCGGCACAGCTGATGCAGCAGATCGAGGCCATCGTGCTGGAGCGCAAGCAACGCGATGCACTGCTCGCCCGGGGCATTTCGCCCACCCGATCCGCCATCCTCGTCGGGGAGCCCGGCTTGGGCAAGACACTCTCGGCGCGCTGGATCGCCCATCAGCTGAACAAGCCTCTTTGGGTGCTAGATCTCACCGCGGTCATGAGTAGCCTGCTGGGCAAGACCGGCAGCAATCTTCGCGCTGCACTGGACCACGCAAAAGCAAGCTCTGCTGTCCTGTTGTTGGACGAAGTCGACGCGATCGCTAAGCGACGCAGCGATGAATCCGACATCGGTGAACTCAAGCGCCTGGTCACCGTGATCCTGCAGGAGGTCGACCAATGGCCGGACACCGGCTTGCTCCTAGCTGCCACCAACCATCCCGAGCTGGTGGACCCGGCACTGTGGCGTCGCTTTGACGCCGTGTTGACCTTCACGGCACCGGAGGCGGCCACCACCGCCGTGGCGATTCGTCGGTACCTTGGCCAGGACCTACATGACCTCGAGTCCTGGGTGGAAACGCTTGCCGCCGGGTTGCAGGGCAAGTCCCTGTCGGACGTAGAGCGCACTGTTGCGTCCCTTCGACGCGCCCACGCGCTGAACCACACGCCACTCGAGGCCCTGGTACGCCAAGCAGTGGGCGAGGGCGCCGGCGAGCTCAGCAAAGCGCAGCGCCTCGAGCTCGCCGTGCAAATGGCCCGCACGGGGCAGCACACCCACCAGGAAATCAGCCGGCTGACCGGTGTGGCGCGCGACACGATTCGAAAGCATGCCGGGCCGTCGCCGCGGCGGGGAAGGGGGATGAAATAAATGGCTACCCGCTACATCATCGCCAAAGGTGAGTTGCTGACCTATCCGATCGGAGCGCCAAAGAAGGAGCCGGGTGAGAAGAACCACCCGTACACGCTCGCACAGGCGAAGGCAGCGCTGTTGCCCCAGATCGATGAGGCGACGCATGAGTTCGATCGCTTGCCGCCGCAGGCATGCCCAGGCGACATCGCAGTGGCGTTGGTGACGTTGCACCCGGCCTACCTTGCCAAGTCATATTTCCCAAGGCAGTTGCTGCAAACGGCGGGGCTTGAGTCGCTCGGCAGTCGCAGCGAGCGCATCCGACCGCGCCGAGTCACGCGCGCCAATGCACCGCCCGAGGCCGATACCACGCAGCTGTTTGTGGCAGGGCGTCGCTCGGCCATGCGCGCGTTCCGTGATTTCGCCGCGCACTTGACGGAGGGTTCGCGCGAGGCGGCGGAGTTTGCGCAGATCGAAGATTTTCAGGCGCTCACAGCGGACAACCGCGTCCGAGGCGCGGCCGACCTTGAACGCATTCCGAGCCGTCAAGGCGTGTTCGAGGTCGGGCTGCACGTGCCGTCGGTGGCAACCACGGATCGACTGCGTGAGGTGTTTGCCGCGTTCGCCAAGACCTGTGGCTTCGAGACTCAACCCGCACTTCCGCTTCGACGCCGGCAGGCTGCTGTTCGTGCCGGTCGAAGGCGACGCTGATCGGCTGCAAGAGCTCGCGCAGTTCTCTCTGATGCGTGTGGTGCGCCCAATGCCCAAGCTGCGCGCGGCTCGACCGATGCTGCGCACGAGCCCCGTGGCCGTACCGTTTCGGCTGCCCGAGGGCGATGTCCTCAGTCGCGAGCCACGGGTCGCCGTCTTGGATGGTGGGCTGCCGCAAACGCACATCCTCGACCGCTTCGTGCGGCGCTATTTCGAAGCCGACGAGGATGCTGATCCGGTCGACGAGTACCTGGCCCACGGCTTGGGCGTGACGTCCGCCTTGCTGTTCGGGCCGATTCCACCCGGTGGCCAGGCACCCCGGCCCTTTGCCGCGGTCGACCACCACCGTGTGCTCGACTCGGTGTCGGACACCGAGGACCCCTACGACCTGTACCGCACCCTCGGTCACATCGAAACCATCCTGATTTCGCGCACCTACCAGTTCGTCAACCTCAGCATGGGTCCTGACCTGTGCGTGGAAGATCACGAGGTGCACGCCTGGACGGCCGTGATCGACGAGATCTTGAGCGACGGCAACACGCTTCTGAGCGTGGCCGTGGGCAACAATGGCACCGCCGATGCGGCGGCCAGGCTCAACCGCATCCAGGTGCCCGCCGACTCGGTGAATGCGCTCGCTGTCGGGGCTGCTGACCGCAGCAGCGCCGGCTGGGAACGTGCCGACTACAGCGCCATTGGTCCGGGTCGCAGCCCGGGGCGACGCAAACCCGATGTCGTCGCGTTTGGGGGATCAGGGCACGAATACTTCCACGTGGTTGCCCCCGGAGCCCGCCCTGATTTGTCGGCGACGCTCGGCACGAGCTTCGCGGCGCCCCTGGCATTGCGAGCCGCCGTGGGCATCCGCGCAGTGCTCGGCAGTGACCTCTTTCCGCTGACGACGAAGGCGCTCCTGATCCACGGCTGCGAGGCGAGCGTTTTCGACGGGACCGAATCCGTCGGCTGGGGCAAAGTGCCCACCGACGTGATGGACCTGATCACAAGCGACGATGGCGCCGCCCGGATCATCTACCAAGGCGAGCTGCGCCCAGGAAAATTACTTCGAATGCCGGTTCCGTTGCCTCTCGCGCCGCTGGCAGGAATGGTGACGCTCACCGCGACGTTCTGCTACGCCTGCCCCGTGGACCCGCAAGATGCCAGTGCGTACACGAAAGCCGGACTGGCAATCACCTTCCGCCCGCATGCGGACAAGCGCAAGGACGGTGCGGCCCACGCCAACACCTACAGCTTCTTCCCGTCCAACGAGTGGCGGACCGAGGCGGAGCAGCGGGCCGACCTGAACAAATGGGAAACCGTGCTTCACTCGTCCCACACATTCCGCGGCTCGAGCTTGAAGGGGTCGGTGTTCGACGTCCACTACAACGCCAGAGACTCAGGCGCGCCTGCCACCGGCGCAGAACGCATTCCGTATGCGCTGGTGATCACCGTACATGCGCCTCGCCATCTCGACCTTCACCAGCAGATCCTCCAGGCCCATGCAGTGCTGGAAACGCTGCAACCGGCCGTCAATTTGCAACTCGACACCTGAGGTTGCCAAAAGCCAGCTCACACATGTTCGATGTTTCTGCTCTGACACCTGAAAGCATTTCAAGCCTGGACCTGGAGCGCCGTCTTGACGGTGTCGCGGCAAGGGAGTGCCATGCATACGCTATGGCGCTGACAAAGGCGCTGGACGAAGAGAACGATGAGGCGATCAAGTCCACGTTGCGCTTCGTGGTGCAAGTGCTGTCAATGGCGTTTCGGCCGTGGTCACCCAATGAGCCCTTCGGCGCGCTGTGGGAAATCGACGACCATCGGTCAATGATCCCGACGGATCTCCCGAAGGAGTGGCTGAAGTCTCTGACGCCGTGGGCTCTTGCACTGAACGACGCCGAGCTGCGTAGCCGCTTCCTCGACGTGATCTGGCTCCAGGCGCGCGACTTCAAGGCCGCTCAAGCTGCAATCGGCGCCTACGTTGAAGCTGCAGGACAACTCGGCGACGCGGAGGTTTCCGACGTCCTGGTCGCGCAGCGGTACGAGCGCGCGCTCCGCCTGGCAACCAGCCTTGGGCGAGGAGCCCTCGCGGAACGCGCGCAGGTTCTTCAAGCCGTCGACGCACTGCTGCTCAGCCCCGTACCGCCACATCAGCATGTGCTCTGGAAGTTGGTGCCGTTTCTCTTGGACAGCGGGCATGGGGAACCTGCGAGCTACGCCGCCGTGGCCGAAGGACTTGCCGCCCGACACCACAAAGAGGGGAAGTTCTGGATCGCCAAAGACCTGCACGAGCTCGCCGCGCGTTGCTACCAGGCGGCGAACGACGAGGTCAACCGAGAGTCCCAAAATCGTCTGGCTGCCGAGTCGTTGGTCAGTGAAGCAGAGGCCGCGCATCAACAAGGCAGAGGCGCTGCCGCGGCAAGCTCGATCCTCTCGCAAGCCGTGAACATGCTGCGTCAGGCAGGAGGCGGAAGAGACCGGATCGATGCTCTTCATAGCCGAGTGCTTGAACTGCAGAAGTCGTCGGTGGACGAGCTTCAGGGGTTTCGGGTCGAGCAAGACGCTTCGCAGCATGTTCAACGAGCCCTCGCGGCGATCGATGGCAAACCGATGCGCGACGCCATCATCACATTCGCGTTGATGAGCAAGCCGCCTTTGGTAACCGACCTGATATCAGCGGTCCACGAGAGGGCGAAAAAGGAAGTGCTGGGCTCGCTGGCGCCCATGGACATCATCAATGCCAGGGGTCAGGTCGTTGCGAAGCTACCCGCCCTCGAACCGGCATCCACAAACATCGAAGACGCGGGCTTGAGGGGACGGGTCTTCAGGCTGGCTGGCGAGCGCAGGAGCATGCTGGTTCAGGTTGTGATCAATCCGGTTCGGCGCCGAGTCGTGGAGCTACATGCCCCGACCCCACAGGACCTCCTCGCTCTGGTTTCGGCAAGCCCCTGGGTCCCTTCCGATCACACGAGCACCGTCGTGCGCGCCTTGATCGCTGGCTTCTATCTGGACATGGAAGTGGCCGCGACGCTCGTACCGATCCAGATAGAAGCTTTGGTGCGGCACGTTGTGAAGGCCCAAGGCGGTGCAACGACCATGCTGGACGCCGAACGCATTCAGCAGGAGAAGCCCTTGGGTCCACTTTTGGAAATGCCTGAGGCCGTCAAAGCGTTCGGTCAAGCCGGAATACTGGAGATGCAAGACCTACTGACGGAGGCGATAGGAAGCAACCTGCGCAACGAGGCCTCGCACGGCCTTTTGACTGACGAAGGGTGCTATTCGACCCAGCCTCTCTATGCGTGGTGGCTGTTGCTGCGCTATGCGTTGTTGCCCGGGCTTTTGCCTTGACTGCTCGAACATTTGGTGCAACAGGATAGTGTGGACGCTCCAAACTTCTAGCTGGCTCCAGCACTGCCTTATTGCAGCGCGTGACCTCGCGCCTCATCCCGACTACGTACATGTTGAAGTCACGCAACGGCCGGGAGGAAGTCATTCATCGGTTGCTTGCGGGCAACTAGACTGACTTGATCGTTGAGCGGAGGAGAGCAGAGATGGATGCGGCAATATCGAAGGGGAGTTGGCGTGGCCTGCGTGCGGGCATATGCGCCGTTGTTGGTCTATTGCTCGTTTGGTCGGTGGCGTCAGCACTCGTGGGAAACAGCCTCGACAAGCCGGCGCAGCAGGTTGTTTTTCAAGCGGCCGCCGTGCTGATCCTCTTGTCCCTGCACCACTACTTCAACAGCGACACGCCGATTAGCTCAACCGGCGCGTTAGGCAGGGCAGGGCGCATCGCCACGGCTGGAAGTCTCGGTGTCATCGCGATCCACGTCGTTGCATTCGCACATGCAATGTTTTTTGATGTGCCGGTAGAGCCCAAGATGATGGAGATCCGTGCCACCGAAGGCATTGGAGCTTGGTCTCGCTTGCTTCTGTCTGCCGTTGTGCTCGCACCAATTTGGGAAGAAGCTCTTCTTTCGTCGCTTCCTACTGGAATTGTTTCCTGTGCAGAGAAGTTGGCTTTGGGCGGCCTTTGGCGGGCTGGCGACCGCAGCCGCGTTCGCCGCCTTTCATTATTCGTACATGTACCCTTCAACGTTTGTGTTGCTTGGCGTACTTGGATTGATATTTGCTTGGGTGCGAATTCGCAGCGGCACTCTATGGGCGCCCATACTTCTCCACGCCGTGGCGGCGGTGACCGGCCTCCTACTCAACTTGCTGCGATAGACCCAGTGTCGGCCGTCCGAATAGCTTGAGGAAAAGCAGTCCGGGACGGATGCGCCGATTGATTTTTGGCCTAGCGCCGGGATCTGGCAGCGGCGATGGGTCTGACGACGAACGCAGAGCAATGTGAGCCTGATCCAGACCCACCCCCGTTTCCATCAACCAACCATAGCTGGCATCCACCATGGACCTGAAGAAGCAAACCCCTCAGCAAGCGGGCAAGGAGCTTGTGCACGCGGTTCGTCAAGCCGCCGGTGGACAGGGCGGCGACGTGATGGTTACTGCTGCAATCAATAGGCTAGAAACTTTCGTTCGGATCAGCGTCGAAGCCATCGAGGAACTGCAGCAAGAGCTTTCCAGGCTACGCGAAGAGGTCAGGCGCTCGAAGATGTAGTGAGGCACTGATCCTTCGCCATTTGGCTCGCTCGCCTTGACACTTCAGTTCCGGGTCTGCCAAGCCTCGATCTCACTCTGCTCGCCGCGGCAGGAATTTCGCGGACATCTGGTCCGGGGCGGCTGCCCATTGACGCCTCAGGGGCACAGAGCTGACACTGACAGCGTGGATCGCGAAGAAGAAGAGCCAATGCAGTTGGCCGAATAGCATTCCAAGCAGCACGAAGCTGCGCCCATCCATCTCACCAGGTCACGAGGCACAGAGGTGTCTTCGTGGATGTTCATGGGCGATAGGAGTGCTTCCATGGCAATCAACTTCGATGGTGCCCCGCTGCAGGTGCTGAACGCGGCGGAGGAATTCCGGCAGGTACTGAACCTGCTTCGAACCCTTGACCTACGGGATAAGACACGCGACCGTCTCGATGCGAGGTCCCGGTTGCTGTCCGAGCGGCTGCACTCGTTCGGGATTGACTCGAACCACCTGTTGCACGACCGGGAATGGGCACGCCGGCCAGTCGCGGGCGCAACCTTCTGGTCGCTCGGGAGTGAATCCCAGCCGCGTGGCAAGATGTTTCCGGGTTAGGCGGAACGCCATTCGTGGCCGAGGCCTGCGATCAGTTCTGATTCTTGCGACACAGGCAGTAGATGAACTTCTGAACGGTGCCAAACGGCGTGTGGTGCTCTTCACGTTCCTGCTCAAGTAGCGTGAACGGAGCACCGAACTGCGCATGAAGTCCGTCGGCGCTGTAGCGCATCACGGGCAGGCCACTGCATTTCTCTGGGCCATCCTCGGCGAACGTCGCCACGATGACGTGACCGCCTGGCTTGACCGCACGCAGCACCGCTTGGACGTAGGCTTCACGCTCTTCGGAGGTTGTCAGGAAATGGAACACCGCACCGTTCACACGTCGTCATGTCGACAACGCCAAGTGACGCGCACACGAGCCCTCCAAGCCAAGCTGAAGTGTGCACCCGTCGTGCTGGCGCGTGTTGCCTCGGCGGATCGACGCCGCTTTAGGCACTAGCCCGGTTTAGTCGGTGCGGAATCGGCCACCTGCCATGCTCATGGACTGCATGAATCTGGCCATGTTGTCGTCGCCCTGCTTACGGAGATCGAGGTATCTTGCAATCTCGACATGTGCTTTGGCGAGCGCACTTTCGGCGCGAGAACGGGAAACCATGATGGACAGCTCAGCCAAACTATTCACCAATGCCGCCGGACACCGAACTTCGTCGTCGAACGCGAGCATGCCAATGTCCAAGGGATTGGCGCCACGAAGTCTCGCGACCAGGGAAACGGCACTGTTCAATGCCTCATCACTGCCTTGATCGACGGCCACGACGTGGAAGCCTGGTGCGCTGACGTAAAGCAGTCCGGAATCCGGGTCACGATGCGGGTCCATGGGCTGATCCTTTACGCACTTCGATGCGCTCGTCGCTCGCTGGCGGAAGAGAAAAAGGGGCTTGATGGCCCGCTTCACGCGCGGTGCTGCCGTTGAACTCTTTGAACAATCGCTGGAGCGCGATTCCCCCTCACTGAACGCCTAGCGAGAAGCGCCAGTGTTTCGACGTACCGTGGCAGTCCGAATGCCTTGCAGCCGGAAATGTGACTGCAGATCGCCTGGGAAGTCCCTTGAGTTCTTCTTCCGGCCCGGCTTGCATTGCGAGCACAGGCCATGCAGGGTCACCTCATGGCTTTCCACGCTGTGCTGCCGGACCTTCGAGACATCCAGCTTGCACTCCTTCAGAACATAGGCTCGCTGGCACGATCTGCACAGAAAGTAGTGCCTGGGTCCGATGCGTGGCGCCTCGTAGCGCGCGACCTGACCGGGCAACATCACAAGGTCTATTTCGCCCGCTTCGAGCAAGAGCTTGAGCGTGCGGTAGACCGTCGAAATGCCTAGTTCGGGCACGTCCCGCTGTGCCTCGTCCAGGATCTCGTGAGGGTTGAGGGGGCGTCCAGCCGATTCGATCGCCATGCGGATAGCTCCGCGCTGACGTGTCGACCGCTCTTTGTGAAGGGCAGGGGAGATGGGCGTGTTCACGCCTTCATTGTCGCCGTGATCCGTCAAGTGCCCGCAGACGGGACTAAGCGATCAATTGCAGCAGCACGTCTCGCAAATGCAACGAGATTTGCGACACAACAGGGCGACTGAAGACTACTTTGGACCTAAAACGCCGACTGGCATTGACAGCGCTGTGCGCGCGCCTGTTTACTGGCAATCCACTCTAGCAACCAGTGAGGCTTTAGCGCTGAAACAAACCGGGTAAAGAGGAAGGCCGTTAGCGCGACCCCCTCTTTATTGACCCCGAATCGCCCCTTTTCGCAAAGAACGATGTGTGCAGATTAGGCGTCGCCCGACGCCGTGTCAACACAGCGGAGGGAGTCCTCCGCCCAAAGTTTACGAAATCGTAAGTTTCGCGCCACGTTGAGAACATTGCATCTCAGCGAACGCGAGAACACATGGTGCCAAAAGCGTCATGGGCCCTGTTCGCTCACGCGATGCATTACATGCGCCGCGGCGAACGGCATAAAAATTTGCATGAAGCACATCGAGGGTTTGGTCACCCCGGTTTGACAGCGCGACTCCTCCTTTCATTCGAGGATCGCAATGTCGAAGAAATCTCCCACGAAGTCGGCTGAGGCAAAGGCCGAAGCCAGAAGCTCGGAGAAGCAAGCGCGTCTAGGCACCCAGATGCGCGGAAGGCTCGCCGAAGCCTACGATGCCCGCGGACATTCCCGAGGGACGCTGAACTATCACTACAGCCCCAAGTGCCGACGTGACGTCGTGCTGATGGGGCATGCCGAGCTTGGCCACTTCCTCACGGTCGAGTACAACGCGCGGATCGTCGAGGTGGACTATGCCCCGCGGGACAAGGTCAAGGGAATCGCCGGCGATGAGCTGGGCGAGTTTATTCACGCGAGCATCAAGCTGCGTGATGGCACTAAGGTGTGGCGCCACATAAGCGCAGAGAACCCCGGTGACAAGCACGACGTCATCGAAGCGAACCTCAATCGCCTGATCGCCCACAAGACGCATCCCGACCTGCCGGATCGCTACGAGAAGTGGATATGGGAAGAGAACCGGCTCAAGCCGCAACTCATCCACAACAGCTTGCGAATGGTGTCGTGGCTCGCGCAAGCGAGGGAATGGCCGCTCCTCGAAGAGTCCAAGAAGATTCTGGCGCTGGTGGCCGCCAACGGGGAGATAGCAGCAAGCGATGTGATGGCCCTCGACTCCTCCCCAGCCCAGGCCCTTTATTTGGCTGCGATGAGCAAGCTGGTCTTGAGCGGTCAATTGGACAGCGACCTCACTCATCTGCCTCTGTCGCCCATTTCGCGCCTGTACAAGCTGGAAGGAGTCCGGCATGAGCAATAGCCGCATGAGCCGCCGCGCCACCTCCTTCAAGAGGATCCCGCTCGCCTCGAGGGATCAAAGCACGTGGCTAGCCGCCGACGAGATCCAAATCAGCGATAAGGACAAGGACCGCTTCCAGCGGTTCGTGCCGGCGATTCGCCATTACCTGGACACCGGCAAGCTGGCAGAGAGCGCCGAGCTGGCCGACTGCACCCGACAGACTCTCCTGGACCAGGTCGCGCGTTGCGTCACGCTCAGACCCGACGGCAAGCCGTATGGGTGGGCCGGACTGATCGCAAACCTCAGCGTGTCAACTGAAGAGCGACGGGAGCCGACGTCAGTGCCGAACGGGGATGCAAACAAGGCAGGCGCCGGCGCCTTCCAGAAGTTTCTGCAAGAGCACCCCAAGCTACGCGAGGTACTCCTCGAGCTGATTCGCAAGGGCGGCAAATGAGCAGCGGCTGCCCTAAACGCGGTACCACCAGCTTCAAGAGGATCCCGCTTGCCTTGAAGGATCACAGCACGTGGGAAGCGGCCGACAAGATCCAAATCAGCGATGAGGACAAGGACCGCTTCTGGCGGTTCGTGCCGGCGATTCGCCACTATCTGGACACCGGCAAGCTGGTAGAGAGCGCGAAGCTTGCCGACTGTGCCCGACAGACTCTTCTGGACCAGGTGACGCGGTGCGTCACGCTCAGACCCGATGGCAAGCCGTATGGGTGGGCTGGGCTGATCGCGAACCTCCGCGTGTCCACCTACACGCGACGCGCGCCGCTGCCAGTACCAAACGGCGACGCGAACAAGGGAGGTGCCGGCGCCTTCGAGAAGTTTCTGCAGGAGCACCCCAAGCTTCGCGAGGCACTTCACGATCTCATTCGCAAGGGTGGCGGCAGCGGCAGTGCGATCCCCTCCAAGCCGTCCTTCAAGGGCGTCGCTGCAGCGTTCCTCAAGCTTTGCTACACCATCGGCCACCTCACGGACAACGACTATCCGCTCAACTTCCCGGACAAGGCTCGCCAGTCTGTACGGCGATACGCCCGCAAGTTCCTGGCGCTCGACACCAAGGCGATCAGGGCCTGGTACGGAGAAACCGCAGCGGCCCAGCTGTCGTTGCAAACCGGCCATCACTCATTCGACTTCTTCTCGACCGTCTTCGACGTGGTCGGTGCCGACGCGCACAAGTTCGACTGTGTCGGCGTGTTGATGCTGCAGGGTCCCGTCGGACCACAGATCGTGCCCATCAAGCGCATCTGGTTCTACCCGGTCGTCGAACGCAAAAGCACGGCAGTCTGCGGCTACACCGTGTCCATCACCACGGAGATCTCCTCGGCGGTGGTGGAGGAGGCCGTTGTTGCCTGTTCCACTCGGTGGACGCCCAGGGCGATCCGCATCAAGGGGCTCAAATACATCGACGGAGCGGGTTTTCCGGTGGGCACGATCGAGGGCCTCACCGCGGTTCGCCCGTCCGTCGTGGTGTTCGACAACGCCGCGGTGCACTTCAGCACCCGAGTCACCGAGCGTATGCGCCGCTCGCTCGGTTGCATGGTCAGCTTCGGCGGTGTGGGCTCTTGGTGGAACAACGGCTTTGTCGAGCGCCTGTTCGGTAGTTTGGAGGCGCTTGGCATTCAGGCCTTGCCGTTTGGGACGGGCACCGGCCCGGGCGACCCCATGCGCAAGGATGCGGCCGCCCAGGCGATCAAGCACAAGGCGACTTGGGAGGAGTTGCTCGACTTCTTCGATGTGGCGGTCGCCAACTACAACGCCACGCCCAAGGCTTCGCTCGGCCATCAATCGCCGCTGGACGTCATCCGGCGTCACATGGAGACCCATCAGTGCCTTCCCCGCACAGCGCCGCCTGTCTCAGCCTTGTCGCCGGCACTCGGCATCACGGTGGAAAACCTGCGCGTGGCAGGGCGCCTCAAGCGCGGTAGCGCCGCCGGGGTGTACATCCAGATCGATCATGTGAAATACACGAACGACAACCTGAAGCGCCGCTTCGAGTCCGTCGGTCAGCACTGCAGCGTGCACATCCCCGAGAAGGACATGCGCACGGTGACGGCGTTTGCGCCTGACGGACAGTGCCTTGGCACCCTCACGGTGCTCGACAAGCGATGGGCGCAAACCCCGCACAGCCGCGACTTGCGGCGCACCATCATGCGGCTGGTCCATGCAGGCGAAATCCCGCTGGACGTGCAGTGCTACGTCTCGACCTACATGGAGCACCTGGCCGCGAAGGCCGCCGACGAGGCCCGCAGCCGGCCCAAGAGCGTCTCGCCGTCCGCCACGAAGCTTGCCGACACGGCTCGCCAGACCGGTGCGCCGCTCCCAGCGTTGCCAGCCCCAGCGCCTTCCACGCGCCCGCTGGACCGCGCCACGCGCGCCTCGCTACCCGGCTATATCAAGCCTCCGGCTTGGTGAACTCGACTCAACCCCACCTGATCCACATGACCTCCAAGCAATCCGCACACCCCGCCATGACCGACGCCAACGTGCCCGATTCCGACACCGCTGATCTCGATTACGTCCAGTCCACACCCTCGACAGAACCCAAGACGCAAGGCCCGTCCCGTGCGTCGCTGCGTAAGTCCGCCCTTGATGAAGGGCCTGAGCGCGACCGCTGGTACGCCAAGCACCCCTTCACCAACAACGAACTGCAAATCGCAACACCACAGGTCAAAGCGGTCTACGACAGGATCGTCACCGCGATCATTCACCGAACGCCTGGGACGGTGTTCGTCGGCGAATGGCGAGCCGGCAAGACTTTCGCTACCGAGATGGTTGTGAGACAGCTGGCCAACACGTTCCCGGAGCTTCCCACCGGCCTGGTGGTGGCGCGAGGCTCAAAGACGCCGTCCCGCGGAGGATGGACGACGATGGTCCTTAATGGGCTCAAGCACGCCGGCTCCGGTTCCGGCCGGGTCGCCAAGCTCGAGGATCGGCTCGTGAAGACGCTGGCAGCAATGGCCAAGCGCACCGATAGCAAAGCCTTCCTGCTTTTCATCGATGAGGGGCAGGAATGGCATGAGGAGGAATACGCCTACCTGCGTGATGCGATCAACCTCCTGCGCTCCGATGAACATATCACCCTCATCACCGTCATCTTTGCCTCCGAGGCCATCCAGGCCGTGAAGGACAAGTTCCTGTCCGACCGCCGCGGGGACCTTGTCATGCGATTCATGCGCACCTTGAACCGCTTCGACGGAATTTCGTCGGAAGCCGAAATGGCGGAGATCTTCGCGGCGCTCGACGATCCGTTGAAGCACAGCTTTCCTGAAGGAAGCGGGCTTGCCACCTCGGAGTTCTACGCACCAGGGCCGTTTCGCGATGGCTGGCGACTGGCGCACCATGCCAAGATCGCTTGGGGTGCTTTCTCGTCGGTGGCATCACGCCATCGCAAGACCGTGACAAGCCTGGGCATGACCTGGGTCATGGCTGCGGTTCAGCACGTGCTCTTCACCGCTGCCGCAGACCCGCAACGACTGCTGACCCATGCCGAAGATCTGGGCGGCGGGCGTGCACCTGTCGGAGTTCGAAGACTTTGTGCTGGTCAGCTGAGGGAGCCGCGAAGATGGACCTACCTCTTCAAGACGGCGCGACATCGGCCGTCGGCGGACGCAACGAGCGCAAGGGCCGAAACGGTCAGCCTGGCGCCTTGTTCACCCCTCTCGAATCGGGCCTCGTCGGCTGCGAGCGATGGACGCATGCGCTGGAAGGGCCCTTTACCCGCCTAGCCAAGCTCACGCTGATCAACGTGATGCCTCCGTCCGAACTTTGCCCGCTGCTCTTCGGGCGGCGCCTTCGAACCAGCCATGCGCGGCGTGTGCACGGCAACAGCCTGCTGGACACCTCCTGGGTCGCCCACAACGCACCTCCGCTTGGCATGTCACTGGTGGAAGCCTCGCTCGATCGCGCGACGGCCAAGTGGTATCAGCTTGTCGCATCCGACCAGCGTCTGCGGTTCTGTCAGGAATGCGCAGACGTGGGCTTCCAGAGCGCCCTGCATCAGATCGACGCACTGGCGTGTTGCCCGCTGCATGGAAGCCGACTCCTCGACGCCTGCCATCAATGCGCAGCACCCACCCCTCGCTACGCGCTCACGCCAGAGGGCTTCGAGCGTCCCATGTGCTGCAACACCTGTGGTCGGCCGTACGGCAAGGCCTGGGAATGGGGGCTGAACCTGGAACGGTGCGCGTCTCCGATCGACGATGGGCCATTTCGCGCGCTGTGGTCACAGCTGCAGCGATGCGACAACTTGGATATCAGCTGGCCCGAGGTCAGCCGCTGGCACCAAGATCCACGTTCGCCGGAGCCGGAGCGCGACTTGCGTGCGGCTGTGTTCCGCACCCTCTCTCAGGTGGCTCCAACCGGCGATGAATCGTCGGCACCGAGCGTGGGTCAACCGTCAACGTGTCCACCTGTCGAGGTGCGTCACTACCCGTGCGAACTCCCGAACCCGAGGGAAGAGTACATCTCGACTGAGGACGTGCAGGAGCGCGTCGCCGTCTACAAGTCGATTCGCCGTCGATTCACCCGTTTGCATGGTCTGCATCACGAGCTGGAGACGCTCGATCCATCCGAGACGTTCTACAGCGACTGGAACACCGACGCGAAGGTCCCCGTCACGAGTGCATCTCCGGCGGAGCTTCATGCTCTGGTGCTATGGCGGCATCGCTTCGAAGAACAGTTCGTCGCGGAAGCGCTTGAGCGGAGCTGGAGATCCCTCGATCGTGCGAAGAGCAGTTTGAAACTGCGCAAACGTTTGCTTTGCTGGCCCTTGGATTGGCGAGTTGATGCGCGCACTTGGGGTCACTTCGTGCATGCGTGCCTGGTGGAGGACCTGTGGACGGCTCGGCGCTGGCAAGCCTGCACGTCGTCCCTCGGCGACCCGCTCTCCAGTGCCACAGCCCGAGACGATGCGGCGAAGGCACGTCGTGCGACGTATCTCGAGCACTTCACGACCTGGCAGGCACGCATGAGCATCAAGCTGCAAGCCTGGCCTCAAAGCGTCACGCACCTGCTCTTGCGGCCGGAACACAACTCCGAGTGCAGCGGCGATCTTCGGCTGGTGGTGGCGCGAGTGATCCGAAACGAACGGGAGGTCGAGGCCGATGAAGCCGTCTAAAACTCCAACTCCCGATCCGGAGGCGGCCGAACAACTGAAGAAGTGGACCGGCATCGCGCCGCTCGAGCGCTTCGTCTTCCCACCGGGCCTGGACGGTCGCAATGGCAAGTACCGCTGCGAAGAGCCATGCCGTGTCACCGTGCAGACCGATCTCGAGGCGATCGAGCAATGGATCCACCATGACACGGAAAGCCTCGCGACGATCAAGGGCCGCCGCTCCGCAGCGGAGAAGCTGCTCAACTGGTCAGTGTTCCAGATGAAGAAGCCCGTCTCCTCGCTCGAGCGCTACGAGCTAGACGAGTTCGCCCGCTTCCTGTTAGCGCCGATTCCCTACGCCACCTGGGTGACCAGGCTGTCGCCTGAGCGCAGCTCGTCCGACTGGCGCCCGTTCAGGGGACCCCTGAGCATTCCGAGCCTCTACGCCACGATGGCCCATGTGGCATCGCTCGCGTCCTGGATGCGGTTACAGCGTTATGCCGACCTCCTTGTGGGCAGCTACTGGGACGACCGGAACTACCGCATTGCGGGCTCCGCCTCGAAAGCGCAACGCTCTCAGGTGAGAGAGTCGGCAGAACCCATCACGCTCGATGAATGGGTCTGGGTACGGCGAGCCATGGCAGAGATGGATGAGCGTCCTGACGGTTTGAGAGGCCGCCTGGTGGTCGAATTGCTGTACTACGGCGGGCTCTTCGTGCAGGAACTGATTGAACTCGATGAGGCCGATGTGGAGCAGCCAAGTCGAGTCTGCCCGTGCTGGTACTTGAATGTCTGCGGACGGAGTAACGCGCGTGGCGGTTCGATGTTCTTCTTGCCGCCTCCTCTGGCCCAAACCTTGGAAGCGTGGCTCAAGGCCAAGCAGAAAACCGTCGGTCGCCGCCTCTTCGTCGGTTCCCGGGTTGAGCAAGGATGGCGCGTCGCTGGTCGGGTGCACAGCCGACGAAGCACTGCGGCATGCCCGCGCCGTCTTGCGCCTCGCCTCTCGCAAGGCTCTGGACGCGGGCAAGACAAGCGTCGGTCGCTTGTTGCAAGAACGCACGGTGCCGTCTTTCAGGCTTGCCTTCGAGCGTCACTGTCGTCGCGCGCCGGAAGACTATCAAGCGTGGAAGCTGACAAGCAATCTCGGGTACCAGACTGACTTGTTGGGCGCGATGAACCTGACGTACAAGCGGCGCAGCCTCTGGGACTGGTCGCTGGCGGAGCACTTGTGGGCGCCTTTGCCCTGATGGGCGTCGTATGGGGCGACCGAAGGGCTTCAGCGAGATCTCGGCAGACGGCGCACGCTTTTGTGATCGCGAGCGCCCGATGTGGGGAGGGGGCGGGTCGGCCGAGCGTGCGATGCACCACGTGTACCACGCTCTGCAGCGACACATCAGCCGCCACGTGGTGCCGCAGGCGAACGCCCGGATCGCCAGGCTCATCGCGCTGCAGGACCCCAGCGCGTTAGGGCAGCAGATCGCAAAGTGCCAGAAAGATCGGCTCGCCTGGGCGTTTCTCCTGTGGTTGTGCTCGATAGAGCCCAACGTCTTGCAACGTCGTTGGGGCAAGCGTGCCGGTCTTCCACAGCGCGGCAGCTTCGCCAGGCAGTCCATCCACCTGGACTTTGGTCAATTGCTGCACCACCTGCCCGTCAGCATCGACCGCGAAGCGAAGTCGAAGGGGCAGGCCCAGTGGCTCCAGTGGCACGCCGCCGAGACGGTCCTGCTCGATCTATGGGGAAGGGCGGTCAGCGCCGCAGAAGACATGGCGGCATGTGGGTTTGCCACCAGGGAATCGCGCATCGAGGCGGACCCACCGATCCTGAGAGGGCAGGTGAGGGCAGACGGCTCTGCCACGTTTCGCAGGCCCACTGGCTCCGTGCCGGGGAGGTTGCCGCCCGCACCACGCTCGAGCAAACATGTGCGTCGGGAGCGGCAGGCGAAGAAACAGTCGGGCCGGTCCGACTCCCTCAAAGCCGTCGCTCGCGGCCCCTGCCTCAGATTCTCTTGGGAGAACGGGTGGCAAGTCATGGACGCCGCAAAGCCACACCGTGGTTTGGATAGTCAGGACATTCGACGGTTTCGCTTGTTCGAGAAGGGCAGACCGCACGCCTACCTGATCAGGACCGCAGAGGGGTTTGTCGGTCGGCTTGCTGCGCCGAGCATAGAAGTGGTCGACACGACCGCCTGGAAGGCAATAGACCTGCTGCGGACGGCCTACCGCCGGCACTGTGAGCAGTTTGCACCGCGCCAGGCGGAGACCGCCTCGCGATGATGTTCAGCTGTGTCGACTTGAGATGGAGCGGCTGGTCCGCACCGAGCTACGACGAAGCCGCATCGCCCTGGAAAGCCTGCCAGAGCGAGCTGGTGGTGAACCACTGGGGAAGTTCGTCGCTATGCAGCGTCAGCTCCTCACCATCCGTGATCTCGGCAAGCCAGACGTGGCGATCCCCCGAGTTGTCGAAGATGTAGGCACGGTTCGTGGCGGCCACAGCGTCTTCCAAGAGTGCGATCGACTCGTAGTAGCGCTTCCTGATCTTCTCCTCACACACCGGGTGCCCGTCCAGTTCCACCCGTTGCTTGACCCGAGCCACATTGATAGCCGGATCGTCTGTCGCGATGAAGTAGAGGTAGGTTCTATAGCCGGACGCTTGAGCCTTGCGCAAGAGCCTACCTTGCTCGCATGAGACATCACGCTTTCGAAGGTGAACGTCATCCTCAGCTCGAGCAGTTCTTGGCGAATGAAATCCGTCGTGGCGGCTGGGAGGTATGAGTTGACCTTCCCGGGGTCCACGAACAAGGTGGTTCCCTCCACCTTGATCGCGCCTTCCAAGGCTTGCAGCCTTGTAGCGTTCATCAACGGCGAAGCTTGAAGACTTGGCCACCAGCGTTTGGCCTGTTCCTCGCCAAGCTGATACCTTGCAATGTCATACGAGCCGGTGCGCTTCCAAGCTCGCTCCAGGTCATCTGCGTTGACGTAGACGCCCAGTTGACTCCGGGTCAGTACTTCGACCACAGTGCTTTTGCCGGAGCCGTTCGGCCCAGCAAATAGCCGCAAGCGCGGCTGATCAGGAGACGTCACTTGGCTCGGCGCTTGAGCACCAAGCCCTTTTTGACCAAAGTCGGCTTAGGCAAGGGCGCGAGGGTCCGAACAGTCCCATCGGCGCTGGCTTCGACGATTTGCCCATTCAGGCTTCGCACAACCTTTCCAAGGCGATTCATGGCTCGGTTATGCGCGTGCCAACCAGCCTCTGCAGCCACCTTCGGGATGTCGTCGCCAGACATCTTGGACTCGCTGAACTCGGGGTACTTCATAAGCTCCCTTTCAGGAGGGCTCGCCGGAAAACCCGGACGATAGCGAACGAACATTAGCGGACTAATGTTAACCAGTATTCGTAACAAGTGTTGCGTTGACGGAATTCGCCCATGTACGAACTTGTGTGGTCCACAAGGGCTAAGCGTACGGGGTACCCGTGGATCGGTTCAGGCTGCCCAAAAAAAGCGATGGCCAGCCTGAACCTTGTGCAGCTGATCCTGGATTAACTAACTGATCAGAAGCTTGCGACCGGAGTAGTCATCCGGGACATCATCCTGCGACTTCGATGGCGCTAGGAGCCTCATTGCGACGCAAAGGAGCGACCCAAAAAAACTGCGTGCCGTTTGCGCAGTGCATAGATAGGATCTGCTCTTAGCAGACGTGCATCTGTGGTTCAGTTGGTTGGTTAGGCCGTAGCGAAGCAGGATTCAAGTCAGAAGTCTGGTCCGCCTGACCCAGGCACAAGAGTCCGACTCATGGTTCATGCGACAACACTGGGCGACCGGGGTGCAAGCTCAAATGCAGAGAAGGTGCGTGCAATCACAAAACAGTGACCAACGAAAAGTCTGGAAGTTGTTGTCGCAAATCGGCTCAAACGTTATGGAGCTTTATGTCGTCCAACTCTCGCGCGCGTTCCGTTCGCGCGCCACCGCAACGATGGCTTGCACGCCCGCCAGGTCGGTGTCGCACTGGCTAACGTAGAAAACGCGTTTGAGTTGCATCGGCGGCTCGAGGGTGGCTCATGGGGTGGCGGCGAGCATAGTGTCTCCGCTGTTCAACGCGCGAGTGCATTAGTTTACATAATATACATTGTGGCGCCAGCCTCCTTACATCCGCACCTCTTTCACGCTCAGTCCGCGCCGGCTATTTCCAACTGGAAGGACAGTCCCCGTTCCCCTTGATCTTGCTCCGGTCGGCACCAGGCGGGATCTTTACGGCCATCTGCGTTTTCGGATCGCGGCAGAGGCCGCGCGTATAGGTGAGGTATTTGTAGTTGGACTTGCCGCCATCTGTTGAAAGCTTGCGGTCTTGCTCCTGGGCCGTCGTGATGTCCATCAGGAGGCTGCTCAGCGCTCCGAGGCCCTTGAACTCGGTACCGCATGGCCGGCTTTCGCAGGGTCGGCGATGAGGGCCGTGTTCTCCGTTCGTTGCACTTGCATTGACGCAACGAAACCGGCTCGGAGTTTTCAGGGCACATCGCCGTGCCGATGCTTTCCTGACTGAAGGTCTGATCTCCGTCCTTCAATGTGCACCCGATATGACCGCGTCCGGTATCTCTGGCTGTGACGTTCCCGAGGGCCTGTTCGCCCAAGCAGCGCATGCTGCCTCCGGAGAAGCATGGCCGGCGAAGCTCAAAGGAGTGATTGCGACCGCCGCCATGGACGTGAAAAGAAGCGCCGTCAGCGCCAGCGAACGAATGAGCTTCATGCGGGCCGCTGTGGCCTGCGTCGGGGCCGGAGCATCCGCGTTGATTGCGCGACAGCCCCAGGGGGTTCGCAGCGCAAGCTGTCAACGCTTACAGGTTGACGCAAACAGGGGCCGCACGATACCTTGGCGCCCCTCTCGTCCCCTCGTCACTACAGGCACATCGACAAAGGCGTCCATGTCGAGCGCGTCACCTCTCCCGTTCCACCCTGACCCCGGGGGCAGCGCCGCAAGCCGCCGCCTTCAGACGCTCGCCTACGAACTCACCGTTGCCGAGGCGCGCGAACGTCAGCGCATCGCCCATGTGCTGCACGACGAGATCGGCCAGCTGCTGGCGATGGCGCAGATGCGCCTTGGCGAGCTGGGGCACAGCCTGGTCGCCGAGCCGGCTCAGGCCGACGTGGTGAACGAGATCCGCTCACTGCTCTACCAGGCCGCGCAGGCCACGCGCGCCACCACCTTCGAGCTGCACCCGGCCGTGCTGCGCCAGCTGGGCCTCGCCGCCGCGATCGAAAGCCTGGTGCAGCGCATGCAGCGCATCTCGCGCATGCGGGTGCACCTGTCGTGCGAGCCTGCGCCGGCGCCGTCGACCTCCGCATTGCCGCAGGCCGTGTGCTCCGTGCTGCTGCGTACCGTGCGCGAGCTGGTGCTCAATGCCCAGAAGCACGCGCAGGCCGTCAACCTGTGGATCACGATGGACCAGCCGGCCGGCGAGCTGCGCATCAGCGTGGTCGACGACGGCGTGGGCTTCGACGTCGACGCCGTCACCGGCCGCTTCAGCCCCGAGGGTGGCTTCGGACTGGTGAGCATCGAGGCGCAGATGCAGTCGATCGGCGGCACGCTGTCGATCGAGTCGGTGACCGGCCTCGGCACCGAGGCGGTGCTGAGCCTGCCGCTGGCCGAGGCGCCGGTGCCGGTCTATCCGCGCCCGCGGGCCGACGTGCCCTCCGAACCCCACGCCTGACGAGCCCCACCATGAGCATCCGCATCGTTCTCGCAGACGATCACCGCATCGTGCGCGACGGCCTGGGCGCCCTGTTGCGCCGCGAGCCCGGCTTCGAACTCGTGGGCGAAGCCGAAGACGGCCTCGCCGCCGTGCGCCTGGCCTGCGATCTCAAGCCCGACGTGCTGGTGACCGACCTCGCCATGCCCGGGCTCAACGGCATCGAGGCGATCCGCCGTGTGCGCACCGAAGCGCCTTCGGTGCAGGTGCTGTGCCTGTCGGTGCACGACGAAGACCGCATGGTGCTCGCCGGCATCGACGCCGGTGCGGCAGGCTACGTGCTGAAGGATTCGTCGTTCGACGACCTCGCCCACGCCATTCGCAAGGTGATGGCGAAACAGATCTACCTGAGCCCGGCGCTGGTGGGCGTGTTCGTCGAAGGCTACCGCTCGCGCGGGGCGAGCGTAGCCGGCAGCGCCCATTCGCAGCTCACAGCGCGCGAGCGCGAGATCGTGCAGCTCTTCTCCGAAGGCCACTCCACCAGCCAGATCGCCGAGCAGCTGCACCTGAGCACCAAGACGGTGGCCACCCACCGCGAGAACGTGCTGCACAAGCTGCACATCGAAAGCATCGCCGAGTTTCCACCCGCTATGCCATCCGCGAGGGACTGAATCCGCTTGAAGCGCCCTGCCGCACGAGCCTCGCACACGCGACGCAGAAGCCGCCCCGCCGCGCCAAGGCCCACCCGGCCACCTGACCCCGCTCAGACCGCGGGCAGCGCAGAGTCCGTCTTTCCCGACGGCGCTTTCAGCATTTGACGGATGGGCGCGGGTTTGCCCGCGCTTGAAGATGCCGGGCGCCGAACCCCGCACTTCGCATGACCCTTCGCATCGCCCTCGTCGACGACCACGCTGCGATGCGTGGCGCGCTGCAGCGGCTGCTTGAGCGGCAGCCCGGCTGGTCGGTGGTCGTGCAGGCCGACGGCGGCCACGCCGCTGTGCGCGCCATCGCCGCTTGCGCCCCGCAGCCGCCCGACGTGGTGCTGCTCGACATGGAGCTGCGCGATCTGGATGGCCTCTCGGTCGCCGCCCTGCTGCTGGCACGCTGGCCGCGCCTGCGCATCCTCATGCTCTCGTGGCACGACGACCTGCCGCTGGTGCGCGCAGCCGCCGAGGCGGGCTGCCACGGCTATGTGCTGAAGGACGACCCACCGGCGGAGCTGATCCACGCCGTCGGCGAGGTCGCCGCAGGCCGGCATCACCTCAGCACCACACTGCGCCGCGCTCAGACTTCCGGCGACCCAATCTCCGTTTTCTGCTGATTAACGCCGCCGCCACGCGCCGCTAACGTGGCAGCGCCCTGGCAGCACTGCGCCGGGCACCCAAGAAGCACCACGGAGGCAAGGGCGTGAACGAAGTCTGCAGGCCAGCAAGGAGAGGCGCCCGATGATCGCGGCCGCCATCACCGGCATTGCCGCGCAGCTCAACCAGTCGCTGCGCCGCACGTTCAAGGTCGGTGAAGACCTGGTGGTCGTCTCCAACCTGACCGAGCCCGACGGCAACCTGGTTTCGCAGGTGTCGAACAAGCTCGCCCTCTTCCTCGTCAACATCGAGAAGGATGCCCTGCCCTACCGCCCCTCGGCGCTCAGCCACGGCGGCCTCGGCCGCGCGGGCATCAGCCAGGCGCCGGTGCACCTGAACCTGCTGGTGCTCTTTGCCGCCACCTTCAGCGGCACCAACTACCCCGAGGCGCTCAAGTTCATCTCGCACACCATCGCGTTCTTCCAGAGCCGCCCGGTGCTCGACCACCAGAACACGCCGGAACTCGACGCGCGCATCGAGAAGCTGATGCTCGACATCGAGAACCTGAGCATCGCCGACCTGAGCAACCTCTGGGGCATCCTGAGCGGCAAGTACATGCCCTCGGTGCTCTACCGCGTGCGCATGGTCGCCATCGACACCGCCCAGCTGAGCGGCCAGGCGCCCTACGTCGCGCAGCCGCAGGCCGGCGTGTCGGCATAGCGCGAGAACAGACGCCATGGGTGCATTCCAGCCGCTCTTCAGCCTGGAGGTGGAGCATTCCTACTTCCCCGGCGGCGTGTGTCGCGGCCTGAAGCTCACGCCCACGCCCGCCACGCAACGGCTCATCGGGCGTGCGGGCGGCCTGCTGCGCCATACCGACCGTGGCCTCTTCGTGGCCTGCGACGTGAACATGAGCCTGGCGCTGGGCCGGCTGGCCGAGCAGTCGGAGCTGGTGTTCCACTTCCGCGGCCACGGGCCCGATGCGCGTTTCGCCAACTACACCGAGGGCGACTTCGGCTCGCAGCAATCGCTGCGCGTGTTCCACACCCAGGGCACCGCACGCGGCGACGACGGCCGCTGGCGGCTCAAGGCCGACACGCTGCCGCTCGACGCGCCCGAGTTTGATGGCGTGCTGAGCGCGCTGGGCCGGCGTGTGCCGCCGCACTTCATCGTCAGGCTGTCGCTCGATGCCGAAGCGCTCGACGTGCCGCGTCGCTACGTCTGCCGGCTCGAAGCCCGCGCCACCGTCTGGAAATACTGCCTCTTCGGCGAGCTGGCCGAAGAGCCCGATGCGCTGCAGGTGGTCGACCTCGGCCAGTCGCTGCGCTTCGGCCCGCCCGTCGACGAGCGGCTGCCCGACGGACGGCCGATGCTGGTCGTGCGCTCGGCCGAACCCATCACCTTGCAGGAGCGCTCATCCCAGCGTTTCCAGTTGCGCCGGGCCGGCGCGGCGGGCGCCGACAAGGTGCTCGTCAAACGTCTGCCGGTGGCTTCGCCATCGCAACTCAACCGCGAAACCCTGGGCGGGGTGCCCACCTGGGTCTCGGAGATCTACGTGCACCCCTCTCTATCCACCGTCTAACCACAGGAGGCTCTCATGGGCGTGATGAAGACACCCGGTGTCTATATCGTTGAGAAGAACGCGTTCCCCAACTCGGTGGTCGAAGTCGCGACCGCCGTGCCAGCCTTCATCGGCTACACCCAGACTGCCGACAACGCGGGCAAGAGCCTCACCGGCAAACCCTGGCGCATCAGCTCGCTGGCCGAGTACCACCAGTACTTCGGCTTCGGGCCGTCGCCCAGGTTCACCATCAAGCCGCAGGCGCCCGAGAAGACCGAGCCCACCGCCTTCAAACTCGGCGACGACGAGTTCACGCTGGAGCAGCCCGTGGCCAAGGACGGCGGCCGCTTCCTCCTCTACTACGGCATGCGGCAGTTCTTCCAGAACGGCGGCGGGCCCTGCTACGTGATCTCGGTCGGCGACTACGACTCCGACAGCATCAACCCCGACCTCTTCACCAAGGCGATCGACCTGCTCATCCTGGAGCAGGAGCCGACGATGATCGTGATTCCCGATGCGATGCTGATGAAGCAGCCCGAGAGCATCAGCGTGCAGCAGGCGATGCTGATGCACTGCGGGAAGATGAAGAACCGCGTCGCCATCCTTGACGTGTGGCAGGGCTGGAAGACGCCGGTCGAGTGCATCGGCCAGTTCCGCAACGACCTGGGCATCAACTTCCTCGACTACGCCGCGGCCTACTACCCGTGGGTCAACACCACGGTCGTGCAGGACAACGAGCTGACCTACCGCAACATTGCCAACCCCGACCAGCTGCAAAAGCTGCTGCGCACCGAACTCGGCCTGCCCGACGCCCTGCCCGAGAACGCGCCCGCCAAGCTCGAAGCCCAGTGGAAGGCGGTCAACGACATCCCGAAGTCGGAAGACGACTGGATCAAGGAAGACACCAAGTCGGCCGAGAAGGACAAGAAGCAGACCGCGCGCATGCAGATGGCGCTACTCAACAAGAGCCTCGCAGCGCTGAGCCCGATGTTCAACACCATGATGGGCGAGCTGAAGAACAAGCTCAACCTGCTGCCACCGGGCGCCGCCATGGCCGGCATCTACACCATGGTCGACAACACCCGCGGCGTGTGGAAGGCGCCGGCCAACGTGAGCGTGAACGGCGTCATCTCGCCCGCGGTCAACCTCTCGGCCGACGACCAGGAAGACCTGAACGTCACCACACAGGGCAAGTCGATCAACGCCATCCG
Source organism: Rhizobacter sp. J219 (assembly GCF_024700055.1). Classification (GTDB taxonomy): domain Bacteria; phylum Pseudomonadota; class Gammaproteobacteria; order Burkholderiales; family Burkholderiaceae_C; genus Rhizobacter. The sequence goes on along the minus strand of NZ_JAJOND010000001.1, from coordinate 961,305 downwards.
CTCCTTCATCGGCGAAGGCGTGCTGGTGTGGGGCGCACGCACGCTCGACGGCAACAGCCTCGACTGGCGCTACATCAGCGTGCGCCGCACGATGATCATGCTGGAAGAGTCGTGCCGGCTGGCGGCCAAGGCGATGGTGTTCGAGCCCAACGTGGCCAACACCTGGGTCACCATCAAAAGCATGATCCAGAACTTCCTCACCGGCGTGTGGAAGCGCGGGGGTCTCGCCGGCGCGGTGCCCGACGACGCGTTCAGCGTGCACGTGGGCCTGGGCGAGACGATGACGCCCGAAGACGTGCTCGAAGGCATCTTGCGCGTGACCGTGCTCGTGGCCATCAGCCGCCCGGCCGAGTTCATCGAGATCACCTTCCAGCAGCAGATGCAGAAGTCCTGATCGCCCCTCATTCAACACATAACCAGGTGGAGTAAGACATGGCAGACGACGGTTCCGCGCAATCGACCACGGTGTGGCCTCTTCCGAAGTTCCGTTTCGAAGTGAAGTGGGATTCGGCGGTGATGTCCTTCCAGGAAGTCTCGGGCCTCGACGTGGAGTCGCAGCCGCTCGAATACCGGCACGGCGACAGCCCCTCGTTCTCGGTCATCAAGATGCCGGGCATCAAGAAATACAGCGACGTCACGATGAAGAAAGGCGTCTTCAAGAGCGACAACAAGTTCTGGGACTGGTTCAACGAGATCAAGATGAACACGATCAAGCGAAAACCCGTGACCATCAGCCTGCTCGACGAAGCCGGCTCGCCCACGATGGTGTGGACGCTGGCCAATGCCTGGCCCACCAAGATCACCGGCACCGACCTCAAGTCGACCGGCAATGAAGTCGCGGTCGAGACGATCGTGATCGCACACGAGGGCCTGACCATCGCGAATGCCTGACGCCCATGCCTGATGTGCTGTGGACCCGGCCGCAAGACCCGCCCGCGGCCTTCTACTTCACGGTGACCTTCGGCACCAATCCGCAGGATGCCGACAGCTCGTTCCGCGAGGTGAGCGGCATAGCGCCCGAGATGGAGACCGAACCCGTGGTCGAAGGCGGCGAGAACCGCTACGTGCTCGCGCTGCCCAAGGCGGTGAAGCACCCGAAGCTCGTGCTCAAGCGCGGCATCGCGCCCAACAGCTCGCGGCTTTTGATGTGGTGCCAGGCGGTGCTCGACGGCGGACTGAACCGGCCGGTGTTCCCGAAGCAGGTGCACCTCTTCCTGCTCGACGGGCTGGGCCGGCCGCTGCGCGCCTGGTCGTTCGACAACGCCTGGCCGGTCAAGCTGGAGGTGGAGCCCTTCAACGCCACCAAGAACGAGGTGGCAGTCGAGAAGATCGAGCTGAGCTATGCGTTTTCCAAGCGGGAGGTCTAGGCCATGACGATCGAAGTGCGGCAGCTGCTGATCAAGTCGCAGGTCAACACCGCGCCGGTGCCGGGCCATGCGCCGGCCCCGTGGACGGAGCAGGCCCGCGAACAGGTCAAGGAAGAGGTGAAGGAAGAGATCCTTGCCGAGTGCAAGACCTGGCTTGCCCAACGACTCCAAGACGCCCGCGAGCGCTAGACAACACCGAGACGAGACGACACGAGCCTGCGCCATGCCCGACACCAGCCTCGCCGAGAAAAGCCGCATGACCCTGGTGCGCTACAAGGTCAGCGACACCGGCACCACCACCATCGACGACTCGGTCTCCTTCACCGTCATGCTCAACCCGGCCGACGTGAAGCACAGCCGCGGCATCGTCTACGACAAGAAGAAGGCCCAGGGCCAGCCGGCGACAGACCCGAAGTACAGCGCCACCGACACCGAGACGCTCAGCTTCGCGCTCGTGATCGACGGCACCGGCGTCGTGCCCCTGCAGACCGGCGAGACCCGGCGCGACGTGAAAACCCAGCTCGACCAGCTCAACAAGGTCGTCTACCAGTACGACGGCCAGCAGCACGAGCCGGGCCGCGTGCGCCTCTTGTGGGGCACGCTGATCTTCTTCGGCCGCATGCAGAGCATGTCGACCCACTACACGCTCTTCAAGCCGGGCGGTGCGCCGCTGCGCGCGAAGGTCGACCTGTCGTTCGTGGGCGCCATGAGCAAGCGCGAGACCGAGCTGGTCTCCAACCTCTCGTCGCCCGACCTCACCCACGTGATCGAGGTGCTCGACGGCGACACCCTGCCGCTGCTGTGCAACCGCATCTACGGCGACCCGGGCTACTACCTCGACGTGGCCCGCCACAACCAGCTCACCGACTTTCGCAACCTGAAGCCGGGCGCAAAGCTGCACTTTCCTCCGTTGGGGTAAGCGATGCCCGCCACCTCTCCGGAACAAGGCGCCGAGGGCGTCGTCCGCATCACCGTGTACAGCGAGGGCACGGCGCTGCCCGAGGCCATGCGCATCATCTCGGTGAGCGTCAACCGGGCCATCAACCGCGTGCCGATGGCCCGGCTGGTCATCGCCGACGGCGACATGCCCAACAAGGAATTCCCAGCCAGCGATGCGGCCGACTTCAAGCCCGGCGCTGCGATCAAGATCGCTGCGGGCTACGGCGACGAAGAGGAAACCCTCTTCGAAGGCATCGCCCTCAAGCATTCGGTGCAGATCACCGGCCACAACGACGCCCGCCTGGTGGTCGAGTGCCGCGACAAGGCGGTGAAGATGACCGCCGGCCGCAAGAACGCCAACTACATCGACAAGACCGACAGCGACATCCTCTCCGCGCTCATCGGCGCTGCCGGCCTCACCGCCGACGTGGAGGCCACCACCATCCAGCACAAGGAGATGGTGCAGTTCTACTGCAGCGACTGGGACTACATGCTGTCCCGCGCCGACGCCAACGGCCTGCTCGTGATCGCCACCGACGGCACGGTGGCCGTCAAGGCGCCGTCCACCAGCGCCGAGGCCGTGCTCAAGGTCACCTACGGCATCGACCTGATGGAGTTCCACGCCGAGGTCGACGCACGCCACCAGTACACCGCGGCCCAGGCCGTCTCGTGGGACCTGAAGACGCAGGACGTCATCACCGGCAGCGAGGCCGCCCCCGCCACGCTGAACCCGCAGGGCAACCTCGACTCGGCCACGCTTGCCGAGGTGCTGGGCCTGGCCTCGTTCCGCCTGCAGACCGCCGCCCCCACCACCAAGGAGATGCTCACCCAGTGGGCCAAGGCGCAGCAGCTCAAGTCAGGCCTCGCGCGCTTGCGCGGGCGCCTGAGCTTCCAGGGCAGCGCGAAGGCGGCGGTGGGCGGCATCCTCGAACTCGAAGGCGTGGGCCAGCGCTTCAGCGGCAAGGTCTACATCAGCGGTGTCACCCACGAGATCGCCGATGGCGACTGGGTGACCGAGGTGCAGTTCGGCCTTGCGCCGCAATGGTTCACCGACCAGCCTGACGTGAGCGCGCCGCGTGCGGCCGGCCTGTTGCCCGCCGTCGAGGGGCTGCAGGTGGGCGTGGTGATGAAGCTCGATGCCGACCCCGGCGGCGAGCACCGCGTGCAGGTCAAGCTGCCGGTGATGCAGGCCGAGACGCAGGGCGTGTGGGCGCGGCTGCTGCAGCTGCACGGCTCCAACACCTTCGGCACCTTCTTCCTGCCCGAGATCGGTGACGAGGTGGTGCTCGGCTACTTCAACAACGACCCTTCGCACCCGGTCATCCTCGGCAGCCTCTACAGCAGCAAGCAGGTGCCGCCCTATGCGCTGGAGGCGGCCAACAACACCAAGGCCATCGTGACGCGCTGCAAGTCGAAGATCGAGTTCAACGAGGCCGACAAGATCATCACCGTCACCACGCCGGGCAACAACAAGATCGTGCTCAGCGACAAAGACAAGTCCATCCTCCTGCAGGACCAGAACAACAACAAGGTCGAGCTGAACCCGAGCGGCATCACGCTCGACAGCCCGAAAGACATCACCATCACCGCCAAGGGCAAGATCACCGTCGACGCGGTGGGCGCGATCAGCATCAGCTCCAAGGCCGACGTGAAGACCGCCGGCCTCAACATCGCAAGCGAAGCGCAGGTCGGCCTCACCGCCAAGGGCAACGCGAGCGCAGAACTCTCGGCCGCCGGGCAGACCGTCGTCAAGGGCGCGATGGTCATGATCAATTGAAGCCACGACCATGCCGCCCGCCGCCCGCCTCACCGACATGCACGCCTGCCCGATGGTCACGCCGGGCCTGCCGCCCATTCCGCACGTGGGCGGGCCGGTGATCGGGCCGGGGGTGCCCACGGTGCTCATCTGCAAGCTGCCGGCCGCCGTGCTGGGCGACAACGCAGTCTGCGTGGGCCCGCCCGACGCGATCGTCAAAGGCTCGGCCACGGTGATGATCGGCGGCAAGCCCGCGGCGCGCATCGGCGACAGCACCGCGCATGGCGGCAGCATCGTCATGGGCTGCCCCACGGTGATGATCGGCGGGTGACGCGATGACCACCGACACCCAGTTCCTCGGCACCGGCTGGGCCTTCCCGCCGAGCTTCGACTGGCGCAGCAAGGAGGCCGTGCTCGTCTCGCAGGTCGAGGACATCGAGCAGAGCCTGCGCATCCTGCTCGGCACGGTGCCCGGCGAGCGCGTGATGCAGCCCGCCTACGGCTGCGGCTTGAAGCGCATGGTCTTCGAGACCCTCAACGACAGCACCGCCACCGAGATCCGCGACATCGTGGCCAAGGCCATCCTTTTCTTCGAGGTGCGCATCACCCTGCACGGCGTCGACCTCGACTGGAGCGACATCGCCGAGGGCCTCCTGCGCCTGAAGCTCGACTACACGGTGCGCACCACCAACACCCGCACCAACATGGTCTACCCGTTCTACCTGAGCGAGGGGACCAACCTGAGGTTGCCGGAATGAGCGATGGGTGCGAACAGGGCGAGCGTTTCCCCGCAGCCTTGCAGGAAGGCTACTTCAGGCCCGACGAAACGAGCCTGGAAACGCTCATCGCCATGAGCGCCGGCCTCGCCTCGCACCTGCGCTTCCACGATGTCTCGATGCGCGAGGTGGGCACGTGGGGCGAACTCTTCGACGGCGACGAAGCCCTGGTGCTCGCGCGCATCGCCGCCACCCGGCTGCAGGCCGCGCAGCAGCAGTTCGTGCGCGATGCCGATGCCGCGCCGCTGCCCGAGCTGGCCACCCGGGTGATGGCATTGGCCAGCCAGATCGACGGCTGGCTCAAGGCCCTGCGTGCCAGCCGCCACCTGGCCGGGCGCAACGTGCTGGCGCGCATCGAGCAGTTGCTGGAGCAGCCGCTGGGCGACGACCTGCAGTGGGTGCTCGAACGTTTCGGCACGCATCACTTCCGCTCGCAGCCGATGGCGCTCGCCCGTCGCCGCTTCGACCCCGCCTGGTTCCGCCGGCCCGAAATGCGCGACCCCTCCGCGCAACGCAGCGACCGCGAGATGCTGCGCCGGCGCTTTTTTCCTTCGTGAGTGCGATCGAGCGCATCCAGGACCTGGCGCGCGAGCTGCTACCGGTCTCGCTGGACAGCCAGACGCACGCACCGGCGGCCGGGCTCTTGATGGCTTTCCTGCAGCTCTACCAGCAGCGCATCCAGCCGCACCTCAACCGCTTCACCGAGCGCCACACCGACTTCTATTACGACAACTGCCTGCGCGTGGAGCCGCTGCCCGCCACGCCCGACGCGGTGCACCTCGTCTGCCAGCGCCACCCGCTGGCGCAGGGCGAGGTGCTGGTGCCGCGCGGTACCCGCTTCAGCGCCGGCAAGGATGCACAAGGCCAGCCGATCGAGTTCGAGGCCGACGACGACCTGCGCATCACCGATTGCCGCGTCGCCGCCCTGCTCACGCTGCGGCTCGACCGCGACCCGCTGATCTCGCCCGAGCGCGAGTTCGGCTACGTCACCCGCATCGACGCCGCCCGCCTGCCCTGGCCCGCGCCCGAGCTGGCGGTACCCGATGCACCGCACCCGCACTGGCCGCTCTTCGGCGGCACGCCGCACGGCCCCGCCGGCGGCCCGGCCGAGACACGCGTGGGCCTCGCGATCGCGTCGCCCCTCTTCCTGCTCGCCGGCGGGCAGCGCGAGATCGACCTGCGCTTCGAGCTGGCGCAGGCCATCGACGTCGACCACCGCCTGCAGCACCTCGCCGAGCAGACCGTCGTCGAGCCGCGCTCGATGCGCCGCCGCTTGCCGGTGCTCTTCAAGCGGTACCTGCAGCTCGCGCCCGAGCTGCTGAGCGCCCTCGACCGCGCCGACCTGAACGATCTCGCGCTGCGACTGGCTCGCCAGGCGCAGGAGCGCCGGGCCGATGAGGCGGCAGACGGCCACACCATCGGCCTCTACGAACGTTTCCTGCTCGAACTCACCGTGCGCGCCCCGACGCGCGAGCTCTTCTTCCGCCGCCTGGGCAAGCTCTTCTCGCGTTGGCTGCTGGCCCGCGAAGACTGGCTCACCGACGCCCGTCTCAAGGCCCTGCGCGACACCGCTGCCCGCCTGCTCGGTGAGACCGACCGCCCGCCGCCCGTCGCAGGCGACCCGCGCTGCCTGCTGCAAGGCCCCAACCGCCCCGAGCGGGCGCTGATCTTCGGCCAGCTCTTCAGCAGCATCTTCCACTTCCACCTCAGCACGCCCAGCGGCTGGCTGGCCGTGAACGACTTCTTCGTCGACCGGGGCGACGGCGACAGCGAGAACCACGGCGGTGGCGCCTGCGCCGCGCTGCGCGTGGTGCTGCGCCTGCGCCCGCAAGACCCGCCGGTGGTCGGCTGCAACGCCGCGGTGCATGGCGCCGAGTGGCCCACAGAGCAGCCGGTGCTGCGCATCCAACTGTGCGACGAAGGCCGGCTGCACCCCTACTCGCTGATGGAAGACGTGGTGCTCACCGAAGTGGCGATGGCGGTGCGCGTGCAGGGCGTGCGCGACGTGGTGATGCACAACAACCTCGGCCGGCTCGACCCCTCCAAGCCTTTCATGCCCTTCGGCCCGCTGCCCACGCTGGCGTCGTACTGCGTCTTCGGCAGCGAGGAGCTGGCGCGCAAGAACGTCACCAGCCTCGACATCCAGGTGGAGTGGTCGGGCCTGCCCACCGAACAGGGCGGCTGGGCCAGCTACTACGCTGGCTACGACAGCCACCTGCGCAACAGCACCTACACCGCCACCGCGAGCATCCTGCGCGACGGCCAGTGGCACACCGCCGGCACGCCCGGCAGCCTGGCGCTCTTCAAGACCGCCGATGCCGCCGGCCGGCTGAGCGCCCGCGCCTGCTGGTCGCTCGACGAGGCGGCGCTGCGCACCTACGGCCGCGCCACGCAGGAGCCGCTCGACTTCCAGCTCGGCGCACGCAACGGCTACTACCGCGTGCAGCTCCACGCACCGGCCATCGCCTTCGGCCACGCGGCCTATCCGGTGCTGCTGACCGAGGCCGTGTCAGCCAACACACTGCGCCGCCGCAGCCGCCGCCCGCTGGTGCTGCCCAACCCGCCGTACACGCCGCTGATCGAACGCATCACGCTCGACTACGAAGCGCAAAGCCACATCGTGCTCGGCCAGGAGCGCCGTGCCGACGGCGAGGCCGAGCTGGAGCGTGTGTTGCACCTGCACCCCTACGGCCTCTCGCAGGTCTACCCCGGCGCCACCGGCGCGGGGCCGGGCCTGTGGCCGCGCTTCGCGCACAACGGCAGCCTCTACATCGGGCTGAGCGTCGGTCCCGAGGCCGACGGCCTCTCGGGCACGCTCACGTTGCACTTCCACCTGCGCGACGAAAGCGCGGTCGAGTCGCTCAACGGCGAAACGCGCGAGCCGCCCAGCTGGGCCTACCTCGCCTCCAACCAGTGGCGCCCGCTCTCGCCCTCGCAGGTGGTGGCCGACACGACCTGCGGTTTTCTCACCTCGGGCATCGTCACGCTCGACCTGCCGCCTCAGGCCGACCGGCTGAGCACCATCCTGCCCAACGCGTGCTACTGGCTGCGTCTGTCGGTCGACCACGGCTTCGAGCACTACGCCGGGCTCTACGGCGTGCGCACCCAGGCGCTGCGCGCGAGCCGGGTGTCGCCGGCGGCCGGTGCAGCCGCCGCCACGCCGCTGCCGGCCGGCCGCGTGACCGAGCCGCTGGTCACCGTGGCGGGGCTTGCCTCGGTGCAGCAGATCGGCCCGTCGTTCGGCATGCGCGCCGTCGAAGACCGCCGCCAGATGCTGACCCGCGTGGGCGAGCGGCTGCAGCACCGGCAGCGCGCCAGCACCCCGTGGGACTACGAGCGCCTGGTGCTGGAGCGCTTCCCTTCGGTGCTGAAGGTCAAGTGCTTCGCGCACCAGCTCGCCAGCGTCGACGGTGTGAGCCCCGGCGAGGTGCTGGTGGTCGTGGTGCCGGCGCCGCCGGTCGCGCAGGCCGGCCAGGCCCCCGGCGACGACAGCGCCGCGCCGCTGCTCTCGGCCACCGCCGAGCCACACCTCAACGCGGTGGAGCTGGCGCGCATCCGCGACACGCTGCGCGGCCTTGCCTCGCCGTTCGCGCAGATCCAGGTGCGCAACCCGATGTACGAGCGCATCCAGGTGCGCTGCACCGTCAAGCTCGCCCGCGGCGTGCAGCAGGGGCAGGCGCTGCGGCGCATCAACCAGGCGATCACCGACTACCTCTCGCCGTGGCGCGAAGGCGGCCTGCGCCCGAGCTTCGACTGGACGGTGCGCTGCGAAGACGTCGAAGCGCACATCCGCGCCCTCGACTGCGTGGCCTTCGTCACCCAGCTTTCGCTGCTGCACGTGGCACGCAGCGACGCACAGGTCTACACCCTCGGCGACACCGCCCGCGGCCAGGGCCTGCTCTCGACCCAGGCGCGCCCACGCTCGGCGTGGAGCATCGTGCTGCCGATGCGCGAGCACATGGTGAGCGCGGTCGAGGTGCCGACCGACGAGCGGCCCGAGGCGACGGGCATCGCGCGGCTCGGCCTCGGCCACACCTTCATCCTGGGTGATGTCAGCCGCCCCTCGGGCGATGTCACCCGCCCCCGGGGCGAGGCGGTGTCATGACCCTCCGCAACCGGGAGACGCTGCGCAACTACTTCGGCGACGGCAAGCTGCCCACGCGCTACCACTTCGGTGATTTGATCGACTCGATGCTCAACATGAGCGACGAGGGGTTCCGCAAATCAGCGGAAAACGGCGTCGAAATCTCCACGCCCATCGGCCACGACGCCCTGATGAGCTTCTACCGCGACCAGCGGCCCAAGTCGGCGCTGTGGTCGGTGAGCTATGGCGGTGGACAGGACATGCTGCACTTCCAGCCCGGCAGCGCCGCCGCCGCGCGGGGCCGCAACCCGGTGCTCGCGCTCGATGCGCAGGCCCGCGTGGGCATCAACACCGGCGCCCCGCGCCACACGCTCGACGTGGCCGGCGTGGTGGCCTCAACCGGCCGGCGCGGCACCTACCAGGTGGCGCAGCCGGTGCCCATCCTGGCCGATGGCAACTGGCACGACCTCACCGACACGCTCACCGGCTGCCAGGCCTTCGAGGTGATGGCCGGCGCCGGCCACCCGGGCGCGGGCCGCTACGCGCTGATGCACGCCATCGCGCTCAACACCTACAACCCCGACGGCGGCTGGCTCGACTTCCTGTCGCGCCGCAAACGCATCACCCCGCACCACGCCTACTACGGCCGCCGCTGCGACAAGCTGCAGCTGCGCTGGGAAGGCACGAGCGGCAAGAACGCCGCCTACAAGCTGCGCATCAAGAGCGGCTGCGATTACGGCGAAGGCGTGCGCATCAAGGTCTTCATCACGCAGCTGTGGTTCGACGAGACGACGCAGGGAACGGAGTCATGACCGCCCGAGCCCCCACCGCCACCATCCCCCGCAAGCGCCGGGCAGCCCGCGGTGGCGCGGCCGACTCTCCGCTCAGCTTCGAGAGCCTGCGCACCGAAGGCCTGCGCCTCGCACAGACGCTCTCGGGCCACACCTGGACCGACTACAACCTGCACGACCCCGGCGTCACCATGCTCGAGCAGCTCTGCTACGCGCTGACCGACCTGGTGTACCGCACCGACTTCCCGGTGGCCGACCACCTGCGCGCCCCCCGCAGCGCCGGCATCGAGTACGCCAAGCTCTCGCTGCACCCGCCGCAAGACGTCTTCCCCTGCCGTGCCACCAGTGCCGCCGACTACCGCCGCGTGCTGCTCGACCAGGTGCCCGGCCTCGACGACGCGACCCTCGCCGCCGGCCCGCCGCGCGAGGCCGGCGGCGTGAGCCTGGGCGAGCTGCGCGGCCTCTACCGCCTGCAGCTCAAGCTGGCGCAGGGCGTGATGACCGGCGCCGACACCCGCGTGGCCGACGCCCGCACCGCCTACCGCGCCCGGCGCACGCTGTGCGAAGACATCGACGGCCGGGTGAGCCTGATGGAAGACGTGCTGTGCAACCTGCGCGTCGACGTCGAACTCACCGGCCCGCGCGACCCGGTCGACGTGCTGGCCGACATCTACGCCCGCTGCGCACGCCACCTCGCGCAGGGCCTCAGCTTCCACAGCCTCGACGAGCTGCTGGCCGAAGGGCTCACGCTGGAGCAGGTCTACACCGGGCCGGTTACCGAGCAAGGCTTCGCGCCGCACGCCGACGAGCCGGCACCCGAGCTGCTCTTCGTCAGCGACCTCGGCCTGCTCGTCAAAGGCATCGACGGCGTGCAGGAGGTGCGCGCCCTGAGCCTGCTGCGCGACGGCGACACGCAGCACAGCAGCGCCATGCGCTGGCGTGGCGACACCTGGTCGCTGCGCCTGCGTGTGCCCGGCCTGGCCGATGCCCGCGCGCCAGAGGCCGTGCGCGAGCTCCTGCAGCAGCACGTGACGCTGCGCCGCCGCGGCGCGCGGCTCAGCGTGTCGCCGGTGGAGCTGTCGCACCGCCTGGCCGACCTGTACGCAGCCAGCCGCACCCGCCGCCGCGCCGCCGCCAGCAGCGGCACCGCCCCGCTGCCCGCAGGCCAGTACCGCGACCTGCGGCACTACACCTCGGTGCAGGACGACTTCCCGCTCGTCTATGGCCTCGGCCGGCATGGGTTGCCGGCTTCGGCCAGCATGCAGCAGAAGGCGCAGGTGGTGCAGCTCAAGAGCTACCTCGCGCTCTTCGAGCAGGTCATCGCGCACGGCACGGCGCAGGTCGAGCACCTGCGCGATCTCTACAGCGCCGCCGCGCCGCGCGGCCCGAGCTACTGGTGGCAGATGCTCGACGACAGCGCCGTGCCCGGCCTCGACGCGATCTACCGCCCGCCCGACGACGCGCCGCCGGGCGCGTCGCCCGCCGACGTGCGCAGCGCGGTGCAGGCCGAGGTCTACGAATCGCGCGACCCGCACATCGAACGCCGCTCGCGAGCGTTCGACCACCTGCTCGCGCTGCACGGCAACACCTTCACGCAGAACTCGATGCGCCAGTTCTGCGACTACCTCTCGCCCGGCGAGCTGGAGCTGGCCTTGATCGACAACAAGGCCGCCTTCCTGCAAGACATCGTGGCCCTCAACCGCGACCGTGCCGCGGGGCTCGACTACGCCAAACGCTCGTGGGGCGTGCCCGGCAGCGGCACTGGACTGCAGCGCCGCGTGGGCCACCTGCTCGGCTTTCGCCAGGTGCACAGCCGCCCGCTGCTGCAGCCCTTCCAGCAGCAACGGCGCACGCTGCACGGCGTCGGGCCCGACCGCGCGCTCGGGGCTGAGACCGACCCCGGCACCACACGCCCGCTGCGCCCCCACCTGCAGCCGCTGGCCCGCGACGAGATGCGCGCCGACCTCGCGGCGATGCCGGTTCTGCGCGGCGGGCTGCTGAGCGCGGCCGTGCTGCGCTGCGGCCTCTACCGCGACCGCTACCGCGTGCGCGGCGAGCCGCACGACCAGGCCGACGTCCACCCGCACGGTCGCGCCGCGGCGGGCCCGCAGCAGCTCGTGCTCGGGCCCGACGAAGCCGGGCGCTGGTGGCCTCTCGGCGAATTCGCGACACCCGAGGCCGCCTCGCGTGCCGCCGACAGCCTGCGCCGTTTTCTGATGCACCTGAGCTTCGAGAGCGAAGGCCTGCACGTGGTCGAGCATGTGCTGCTGCGCCCGGTGGGCGAGAGCCCGCGCCATGCCGCGCTGAGAGACCTGCCGGCCGATTTCTACGCCCTGCGCCTGAGCGCCGTCTTCCCGAGCTGGACGGCCCGCTGCGCCCAGCCCAACTTCCAGCGCCTGGCCGACGAGACGGTGCAGATCAACTGCCCGGCCCACGTGGCGGCCCGCTGCCTGTGGCTCGACCATGAGGCGATGGCCACGTTCGAGACCGCCTATGCCGAATGGCTGGAGGCGAAGGTCCTCTTCTGCGAGGCCACCGCCTCCGCGCTCGACGAAGCCTCGGCCGACCCTGCGGCCGCCGCGCGGGTCAACGACGCCGCCTGCCGCGTGATCGAGTGCCTGCGCCCGGTGTGGGCGCGCAGCACGGAGCCCGGCCATGCATAGCCATTGCGTCGAAGACCTGCAGTTCGTGGTCGATTTCGAGAGTGCCGAGCAGGCATTCGACACGCAGGAGCGTGTGGCCGAGTTCGCCCGCCGGTACGCGCCGCGCATCATCGACGAGGTGTTCGACCAGCACTCGCGCAACGGCGAGGTGTGGCGGCTGCCGCTGCTCGACATCGACCTCGGCCCGATCGCCCACGATGAGCTGGAGTCGCAGTGGGAAGCCCGCCTTCGCGAGCGGCTGGCCGAAGCCTTGCTCGCCGAGCGGGTGCTGATGCCGCGCAGCGTGACGCCGGGCTTGCGCCCCGAGGCGACGACCACGCCCGACCCCTGCCCCGAGCTGCACAGCCGGGAGCAGGTGCAGCTCGACACCCTGCTGCATTTCCTGCGCCACGGCCACCTGCCCTGGCATGCCCCGCAGCACCTCGCTCTTGCCTCGCCGCTCGGCCAGCTGGCGCACGAAGTGCTGCGCGACAACGCCGCCGCCCTGGTGCAGGCCTGGCGCGGCAGCCCCGAGGCGCTGCGCATGGTGCAACGTGCGGCGCGCCAGTTTCCGCGCGGCTGGCTGGCCCGCCTGGCGCACGAGCTGGCGCGGGCCCTCGGCGCCGGCGCCGCCGCCGGCTGGGGCCGCGAGGCCGAGGCCTGGGTCGACGGCTTCGTCGCCCTGTGGACCGAAAGCAAGCTGCGCCCTGCCCCCGCGCCGCACCTGCTGTGGGAAGGCCTGCTGAGCGCGCTGTGGTCCGACGCCGGGGTGCTCGACCGCAGCCAGCCGCTGCAGTCGATGGTGCAGGCCCTCGCGCCCGCCGAAAGCGACCAGGCCGCGATCTGGCACTCCTTGCAAGCCGTCGCGCGGCGCGCGCTCGACGGGACGCCGCCGGCCCCGACCGCCACGCTCGGCGAGGCCGTGCTGCGCACCTGCCTGGCCGCGCGGGTGCCCGCCCTCGCGCATGCGCGGACGAGCGACAACGAGCCCCAGGCAACCCCCGGCTCGCGCAGCGAAGAGCAGGCCCGTCTGCTGCAGCGCCTGCAGGCCTGGCTGCCGCCGAACGCGCGCGACGACGACCTCGACCCCTGGCACGCGCTGCTGCAGGCCGAGCCCTCGTGGGCGCGCGAGGTGCTGTTGCAGCTCGGCCGCAGCCCCGCCGCTCGCCAGCGCATGGCGCAGGCCCTGCCCCCTGCGCTGCTGCTCGCGCTGATGGCCCTCTGGCTCGGGCCCACCGAGCAGGGGCTGCTGCAGGCCGCCGCCGACGAGGCGGCACTGTGGGGGCCGGCCGCCGCCCCGCTCGACCCGGCGCAGCGCTGGGAACGTACCCTCGGCTACGTGCTGCTGCTGCCGGCGCCGGCCTTGTTCAACGGCGCCGATTACCTCGACCACCTGATCGCCCAGCGCAGCGAACGCGAGCACCAGGCCGTGCCGGTGCTGCTGCGCTCGCTCGACACCGCCTGGCGCCACCGCCACCACGGCAGCACCGCGGCACCGCTGCTGCGCGCCTGGCTGCGGGCCCGCCGACTCACCGAGGCCGGTGCCGCCACGCCGCTCGGCCAGCGGCGCGGGCGGCTGGAAGCCGCGCTCGCCCAAGGCCTGCTCGCCGGCGCCGAAGACGACTGGTTCGACGCGCTGCGCGACGACACCGCCTGGCTGCTCGACCAGGTGCGCCAGGCCGGCCGCCGCCCCAGCCTGCAGCGCCGCATGGCACGCGAATGGAACCGGCTCGCGCGCACCCAGCTCATCGGCCTGTGGCTGCTCGCACCCGAGCGTGCGGCCATGCTCGCCGCCCTCGACGACCCGGCATACGCACCGCTGGCGGCTGCCGGCGACAGCCGCCCCGGGCTCGCGCTGTGGGAAGACCTGATCGCCCACCTGATGCGCCTCACGCCCGGCAGCTTCTTCCACGTCGACGCCTACCTGCGAAGCCTGCGCGAGCGGCTGGCCGACGTCACGACCGAGGCGGCCCCCGCCCACCCCCTTGGCGAGCGCCCGGCCGGCGCAGTGCTTGCCGACGGCGCGTCCTGGCTCGTGCAGTTGTCGCCTGCCGACCAGCTGATGCTCCGGCAGGAGCTGCGGCTCGTGCAGCAGGCCGCGCAGCACGCCGGCCTGCCCGCCAGCGACGAGACCCTGTCGCGGCTGGCGTGGGCGTTCGCGAAACGCGAGCTGGTCGACGAAGGCCGGCGCTACGAATCGGTCGCCTTCCCGGCACGGCTGGCGCGGCACCTCGTCGAGGCCCTGCACCTGCCCGAGCCCGAGGCCTGGCTGGCCCGCATCGCGGCCGAAGCCGGCCGCCAGAAGCGCCCCGACAGTGCACCGCGCATCGCCGCCGCCATCGCCGAGACCGCCGCGGCCCTGCACACCCCACCGACCCCGATGACGCCGCCGCCGAAGCCCGCGGCGCCCGCGCCCACCCCCGAAGCGCTGCGCTTCGAGGACCTGCTGCAGCGCGACACCGTGCACGTCGCCAGCGCCGGCATCGTGCTCGCCGGCGCCTACCTGCCGCGCCTCTTCGGCATGCTGCAGCTCACCCGCGACGAGGCCTTCGTCTCGCCCGCCGCGGCCGAGCGCGCGGTGCTGCTGATGCACTTCATGGCCACCGGCAGCACCGAGGCGCCGGAGCCGCAGCTCGCGCTGCACAAGGTGATGTGCGGCATCGGGCTCACGGTGCCGCTCATTGGCGCGCTGATCCCCACGCCGGAAGAGTCGCAGGCGATCGATGGCCTGCTGCAGGCCATGATCGCCCACTGGAAAATCATCGGCCACACCTCGGTGGCAGGCCTGCGCGAATCATTCCTGCAGCGCGAAGGGCGGCTCAGCTTCGACGATGACGACGGCTGGCAGCTCACGGTCGAACCCCGCAGCTACGACATGCTGCTCGATCACCTGCCCTGGGGCTACAGCCTGCAGAAGTTCCCGTGGATGGAAAGGCCGCTCCATGTCGAATGGCGCTGAGCTTCCCGCCCTCACCGAAGCGGCCGGCCTGGGCCTTGCGGCGGCCACGCTGGAGCGTGAGATCGCGTGGTTCGACGCTGTGCTGCAGGCGCGCATCTGCCTGCACTTCCGCCAGCCCTGCGCCCATGCCGACGTGCGCGAGATCGACCCGCCCGCACTGGCCGGAGACGGCTCGCCCTACGCGCAGCTGGTGCACGAGTGCCGCCTGGGCTTCAGCGAGCGCATCGTGCTCGTGCTCGCGCTGCTGCCGCACCTGCGCCCGGCGCTGCTCGACACGCTCTTCGTGCGCAACAAGAACTTCGACCGCGGCTTCACCGAGTTCGGCGGCTGGAAAGGACGCGCCCATGGCGGCTTCCTGCCCACCTGCGAAACCGCGGCCTTCATCCTCGCCGGCGAAGACCTGGCCCAGCGGTTCTCGGTAATGAGGCTCTTCGACGACGGCCACCCGCTGCGCCAACGCGGCGTGCTGCGCATCGAGCACGAAGCGCCGGGCGAACCCTTCCTGAGCGGGGCGCTCGGGGTGGGCGCCGAGTACCTGTCGTGGTTCACCACCGGCGAGCGGCACAAGCCCGACTTCAGCAGCTCGTTTCCCGCCAAGCTCATCACCACCGGGCTCGGCTGGCAAGACCTGGTGCTCGGCCCCGAGGTACTGGAAGAGATCGACGCCATCACCACCTGGATACGCCATGCCGACACGCTGCTGCACAGCTGGCAGCTGCACAAGGCCATCAAGCCCGGCTACCGCGCGCTCTTCTTCGGCCCGCCCGGCACCGGCAAGACGCTCACCGCCACGCTCATCGGCCAGGCCACGCAGGCCGACGTGTACCGCATCGACCTGTCGATGGTCGTCAGCAAGTACATCGGCGAGACCGAGAAGAACCTGGCGCAGGTGTTCGACCAGGCGCAGACGCGACGCTGGATCCTTTTCTTCGACGAGGCCGACGCGCTCTTCGGCAAACGCACCAACACCTCCAACTCCAACGACCGCCACGCCAACCAGGAGGTCTCGTACCTGCTGCAACGGGTGGAAGACTTCCCCGGTACGGTGATCCTCGCCACCAACCTCAAGGCCAACATCGACGAGGCCTTCGCGCGGCGCTTCCAGTCGATGGTGCACTTCCCGATGCCCGATGCCGAGCAGCGCCTGCGCCTGTGGGACGGCATGGTCGGCCACACCGGCCGCCTGGCCGATGACGTGGACCTGCACCAGCTCGCCGACACGCATGAACTCGCCGGCGGTGCGATTGCCAACGTGGTGCGCTACGCGGCCATCCACGCGCTGCAGGCCGGGCGCAGCCGCATGCAGGCGAGCGACCTGCAGCGCGGCATCGTCAAGGAGCTGCGCAAGGAGGGGCGCACCGCATGAGCTGCTCGAACTGTCTGCGCATCCGCTCGTATGTGTGGCGCGGCCTGTGGCTGGCGGCCCTGGCCGGCGCAAGCCTCTATCTCGCGGCGGCCGAGCGTCTGCCCGCGCCGGCCGCCGCTGCGGCATCAGCGCTGCGTTCGGTGCTCGGCGAGGCGGCCAAGCCGGCGGTTCAAGCCGCCTCGGCCGTGAAGGAGGCGGTGAAGACCACGCCGAAACCGGCTGACGTGGCGGCGTCCGCGGTGAAGGCCGTGCTCGTGCCGCTGCTGCCGGCGTCGGCCCCCCATCGGTGGCCGCGGCTTCCGCCCCCGCTTCTGCGCCCACGTCCCCGGCGCCATCGGTCGCCGCCTGCCTGCGCACCAGCGACCTGGTGGCCGCCTGCCAGCCCGGTCTGCAGCTCTCGCTCAGCCCCATCGCGCTGCCCACCGCGCGCATGGGCCTCGCCTACAAGACACGCCGGCTGGTGAACGGCGGCAACGCACCCTACCGCTTCGAGGTCGTCGACGGCAGCAAGCCCGAAGGGCTCGACTTCACCGCCGACGGCACGCTCGCCGGCAAGGCCATCGGCCCGGTACGGCCCTACAGCTTCACCGTGCAGGTGGCCGATGCGTCGTCGCCGGCGCTGACCGTGCGCCAGGCCTACACGCTGCGCGTGGAGCCGCCGCCCGTACCCAAGCCCCCCGCTCCCGCCAGTGCCCCGGCCTCGGCGCCCGCCGTGGTCGCCGCACCGGCACCCGCACCGCGCCTGCCGCAGGTCACGAGCTACATGCTGCTGCAGGAAGACCTCGACGACATGTTCCCCAAGCCCAAGGCCCCGGCACCCGCCGCGTCCGATGCGGCCGACGGCGTGTCACCGCCTGCCCCGGCCGCCTCGGAGCCGCGCCGCCGCGTGAGGCCACGGCACGACGGCCCACCGCCGCCCTATGCCGAAAAGATGCAGGCCATGCTGGCGCCGATGCTCAACATCGACTACCCGACCGCCAGACTCTTCGCGAGCGCCCTTGAAGCGCGCCGCTGCACCTACTACGCCCAGCAGCTCGCCGAGGCCACCAAGACCGCGGTCATGGCCAACGAGCTGCGATGCCCGAGCGCCGATGGCAACGCCCCACCACACCCGGGCAACGCGCTGCTGCCGCCCACGCTCTATGCCGACCTGCTGCCCGCGGCCGTGAAGCGCGACCTGGTGGCGCGTGCCGAATGGCCGCATCTCTTCTCCGAAGCCGCCCCCGTGAGCTGGACCGACAACGGCTGTGGCTGCGTGCCGCCACTGACCGACGAGCTGGTCTATGGCTTCTATCCCTTCTGGGAGGCGCGCCCGAAGGAAGAGCAGCAGATCCAGTTCAACCTCTTCAACCGCATCGGCTACCTGGGCGCGCAGATCACCGACACCGGCGAGATCGTCACCGCCACCTCGCTCACGCCGCAGAGCGCTGGCTTCGCGAGCCACGCGCGGCGCTTCGGCACCAAGGTCGACCTCGTGATCCACCGGGCCGAATGGGCGCGCTTCCTCGCGCTGCCCGACGGCGAGGTGATCGTCGACCGCGCGGTGCGCGACACCGTGGCGCTCGTCGACGCGCCCTACACCGACTTCTCGACGCGCCTGAAGAACTTCCTGCTGCCGTTCTGGGACCAGCCCGTCCACACCTTCGACGGCGTCACCCTCTTCTTCGACAACGCGCCCACCGACGCCGCGGGCAAGGAGAAATTCCGCGCGTTCTACCGCAGCTTCGTGCACAAGCTCATCGCCGCGATGCAGAAGACCCAGCGCCCCTACATGCTGGGCATCGTCGTGCCCGACCACGAGATCGGCGAAGACGGCGCCTACGGCTTCGAGCAGCTCATGGACTACCTGCGCCTCGCCCAGCGGCCCGACAGCCACCGCCTGCCCGATGGCGCCGAGACGGCCGACTACATCGGCACCACCGACATCACCGTCAACTTCCTCGTGCTCATGCACGAGCCCACCGGTGCGGCCAAGAAGGCGCTGCGGGCGCGCATCGACAACACCGAGGTCATCCAGGGGCACCGGCGCGTGGCCTTCCTCAACGCGGTGTCGCCGGTGATCTTCCATTCGGGCGGCGAGCCCAAGGCGCCGATCGAGAGCGTCGACAAGCCCCGCCTCGACCTCGACCTCGCCTACTTCAAGTGGCAGTACGGCGGCGCCGCGGTGTGGCCGATGCCCGAGGCCGACACGGTCAACGGCCAGGCCATCAACGCCGCCCTTGCCCACAACTACGGCTTCGCGAGTGCCGCCGGCAGCCTGGGCGCCGCGTGCGATTTCGTCTGCCCGCACCGCACCGGCGTGCGCCTGCTCTTCATGGGCCTGCTGCTGGCCGAAGCGCTCGCGCTCGGCCTCTACGTCTGGGTGTGCGCCGTGCGCCGCTTCGGCCGGCCCTACATCGCCGGCCTGTGGCTGTGCGGTGTGCTCGCGCTCGCGGTCGGCCTGGCACTCCTCAGCTGCGACCCGCAGCTGGAGCACCTGCGCCGCGGCAACGCCTTGCTGATCGCACTGCTGGCCATCACGGTCGCCGGCGGCATGTACTACAGCCTGCGCCCGCGCATCGCGCCGCCTTGAACCCCAGGGAGCACCGCCATGTCCTCGATGAAGGCCCAGAAGACACGCCAAGCGAGATCGCCCTCCGAGACGCGCGGGGTCGCGCAGCGCGAAGTCGACCCCCACCGCGCCACCGAAACCGGCAACACCCTGCGCGATAGCCAGCGCCTGGCGGTGCAGCGCCGGCAGCTGCACGCGAGCTTCGGCCCGGCCGCACAGCTGCGCGATGGCGAGCCCGGCCCGTTTGCCGAAAAGATCGAAGCGGGTGTCGACCCCCAGTCTCTCGGCCTCGTGCCCGCTCAGGGGGAACACGCACTGGGCGACACCGCCGGCGCTGCGCAGGTGTTCCAGCTCGCCCGCTGGGAGGACCACGGCGCCAAGAAGATCAATGGCATCTGGATCTTCAAGGACGAAGGCAAGGCCCGCCTTGCACTGGAGGCCGAGCTGGGCGCATCGAAAGACAACCTCAAGGAGGCCGACTGGAAGCTCGGCATCGAGTTCGCGATGAACCGCGAGGAAGGCGCCGACAGCGCGCTCAAGCTGATGTTCGGCACTGCCGCGGAAAACCTGCGCCTCGCCCGCATTGCCGCCCGCAAGAAGAAAGTCAGCGATGCCCAGTTGCTGAGCGAGATCGACGGCGCCGGTCTGGGCGACATCGCCACCCGTGCGCTCAAGCTGGGCGTCACCCTGTACATCGAGGGCAACCTGAACGGTGGCATCGGCGATTCATGGACGCAGAGCGAGGTCAACGACGCCATCGACGAACTGGACTTCGACAACTTCGAACTCATCCCCATTCCCGACAAGAAAGAAGGCGACGAGCGCACCGGCATCGTGATCCGCGACGCTCACAAGGCCAGCAACAAGGCCCAGCAGGGCAAGGGCAGCATCTACCGAGGCGTCGACGTGCAGGCCAACGTCAACATGTTCGTGCTGGGCAAGCTGGTGCAGGTGCACCTGAATGTGGGTTGAACGCTGGATCCCGGTCCAACCAGGAAGCGGACGACTCACCCTATATTCCGGTTCCCCGAACACCGCCAGAGGGTCAGCATGTCAGCAGGAGATTGGAAGGACCTTTACCAAGCCGCAGTCGATGGCGATCTGTCGCTGCTGCAGTACCACCTGAAGGAAGGCGTCAACCCCAACTACCAGCATCCCGAGATCCTGCGCACCCCGCTGGTGGCCAGCCTGGTCGAAGGCCATCGGGAGATCGCGCACTACCTGCTTGCGCATGGCGCCGATCCGAGCCTTGTCTCGGAACTCGACAACCTGACGCCCTTGCAGGCGGCCAGGAAGCACGGGCGCCAGGAGTTCGTCACGCTGCTGCGCGAGCTCGGCGCCAAGGACCCGCGCCAGCCGTTCTGGTGGCGCTGGCTTCCCGTCTGAGGCCTGTTCGCGTCACACCGTGCCCTCGCCCTTGGCCCGGCAGCCCAGGCCGCCGCTCGTTTGTTCAATCGATTGGCGCGAGGCCTCGGGGTCGATGAAATAGAGGCGCCTCAGGCCGGTGCCCAGGGCCAGCAGGTACTGCCGGGCCACGTATTGTTCGGCGCGCGGGTCGCCGCCGTTGGTGACGAAGAACGGCTGGTCGCCGGCGCCGATGCCACCCTCGCCGTTCAGGAAATTCATGCCGGGCAGAAACCTGCCGCCCGGGAAGGCACCCGCCACCCGCCGCACGTCGAGGCCGGCTGCCACCAGCTGCTGCACCGCCCGCCGTTCGTAGCCGAACATGCGGCTGGCATGCGCGGCCAGGCGCGCGAGTTCGCCTTCGAGGTCTTCGCCGAGCTTCAGCCAGGCTGCGAAGCCGGCCTCGCTTTCCGAGGCCGGCTTGAGCTTCAGGTAGTCGGCGTACATCCATTCCTGCTGCAGCTCGAAGACCGCCAGGCAGTCGTTGACGATCACCTGCCCCGGCCCCATCAGCACCATCGACATGTCGAGGTGGAACTCCCCCGCCTGCTCGATGAAGAAGATCAGCTCGGGCAAGACGCGGTAGTCGAGCGAGATCGCCTTGCGCACCTCGGCATCGCTCACCGTCTCGACGTCGCGCCCAAGGCGCGCCGCGATGACGGCGCGTGTGGCCTCGGCGCCGTCGCGCCCGACCAGCGCGTAGCCCTTGCCATCGACGGTCGTGCCACTCAGCAGGTTGCCGCCCTCGATGTGGCTCGCGTTCTCGTAGGCCTTGAGGCCGCTGGCGTGGGCCAGTTCGAGCTTGTCGCGCTCGATCCGGTTCTCGGACACCGAGGCGCCGATGCGGCCGATGTCGTCTTTCTCGCGGTCGCTCGGGCGGCCATAGAAGCCGCGGCGTTCGCGCGCCTCGGGGATGCTCCTGCCCGGCGACTCGGCGGCCAGGCGAATGCGCCGCGGGATGTGCACCGAGCCATCGGTGTGGAAGTCGCCGCTGTCTTCCGCCCACGGGTTGTGCTCGTGGGGCACGGGCCGGATCTGGATGTTCTCCAGCGCGGCAGGGTCGTCGACCAGTTCGTAGAACTTCTGGATGCGCTCCTCGGGCACGGTGGCCACGACGACGAACCCCTCGGCGCGCCCGGCGAGGGCCATCTGGCGGATGTAGCGCGCACCCACGCGGCCTTCGCTCGGGTTCCAGTTCATGTGGAAGGCCGAGGGCTTGAACGACAGATCCTTGGGCACCACGCGCGACGTGTCGCCGCCCTTGCTCGACGAAGGCGCCGGCTCGGGCAGCTTCTCCTTGCCGAGGCCGAACCTGACCGGCGCTGTGGCCGAGCCGCGCAAGGGCCGCACCGCCGGCTTGGGCCGGGCACCGAGGCTGTACGACGTGAGCGGGCGCGCGGTGTCGGCCTCGGGTGCAAGGTTCAGCACCGCGGTCGACTTCTTGAGGCGATCGAAGTCGATCCACTCAGGGTCGCCGTCGGCGTACTCGCGGCTGTCAGGTGGCGAGCTGAGCCTGCGGATCGACTGCACCTTGGCGCTCGTGCCCTTCACCTCGAGCACGATGCCCACTGAGCCGTCCTGCATTTCCACCACGTCATCGCGCGCCAGCGGCTCGCTCGGCAGCGCCTTGGGCTCCATGTAGTGGGCGAGCTTGGAGAGCAGCGTGCCCGGCTGGCCGGGCACCCTCAGGTTGAAGGTGCCATGCGGCTCGGGGTCGGTCACCATCGCGCGGATCGCCGCCTGCACTTTCGCGTCGCCGTGCTTCGCGACAAGCGCCTTGTACGGGGGCTTGGCCGCGCAGGTCTGCACGATGGCCGTGATCTTGCCTTCCACGTCATCGTCTTTCACGCCGAAGATGCCGACGAAGCGCTGCACGGCCGCCGCGCCGAACGCCGCCGACAGCTGCTCACGCTGCGCCACGCAGCGCGGGCTGGCGTCGAGGGCCGCGGGCGCGGCCGGGCGGTGTTCGAGCGCCGGCACCGCGTGCCGGTGGGCGCCGTCGGCGCGGGCGGCGTGCTGGTGGCGCGTCATGATGCGTGGCGCCAACAGGCCCTAGCTGCCGTAGACGACGAGCACCCGGCCCGTGCCCTTGAGGCGCGGGTCGTCTTGCGCCACGTCTTCGATGTCGCCATGCGCCGGGTCGCGGATGGCGAAGCGCCGGTGGCCCACCGTGCCCGACACCGCGTCGACCACGATCACGTGCGCCTTCACCTCCAGCAGCAGCGCGCGCCCGCCGGTCAGCAGCCCGGCGAGTTCCTCCGGGCCCTTCGCCGCGGTCTCCTCGAAGGGCAGGCCGAAGTACTCGTCGAAGACCTTGGGCAGGTTGTGGAAGAGCAGCCCGCTTTTCCTGATCTGCTCGATTGTCATCACCCGCTCGTCAAGGTACGCGAGCAGGTCCTTGCGGTCGACCGGCACCCCGGTCAGGCCTTCCACCACCATGCGCATCGCTTCGATGCTGCACGACTCCTTCCATTGCTGGCGGTAGGTCGGCAAGGGGCGTGGCTCCAGCTCGGTGCGGTAGAGCGCCTTGTCTTCCCACCATTCCCAGTCGTAGGGAAAGTCGGGCTCCTGCCACCACTCGATGCGGCCGGTTTCCTCATTGAAGAAACGCATGTCGTTCTCGCCGCCCGGCTGAATCCAGCCCAGCTGCGCCCAAATGCCGATCCACTCCGCGTAGGTGTGATCCTCCCGTCCGAGCTGGTTGATCAGCCCTTGCAGGTCTTCATCGTCCGTGGCCGTCACCACCTCGAACCACATCAGCTGGGTCTCGGTGTTGAAGAACCAGCGCAGCCCACCGAGCGGCCGGTCCCACACCATCACGATGTCGTCGAACTGCTTCCACTTCGCCTGCATCACCGGCACCTGGGTGCCAAAGGCTGCGGCGAGTTGCCGGCGCTGAGCGACCATGCGCGCCGACTGCCCGAGCCGCTCGCTCAAGAGGCCACCCTCGCCGCCTTCGCGCGTGGCGGGGCTGCGCTCCTCGCGCTGCTTCGGTGCGGGCTGCTCGGCGTGTGGCATGGGCTCGCACGATGCTAGGAAGCGCGCTGCCGGCGGGCCATCGGTGATTTGCGGATTCTGGCGGGCCAATCTCAGCAATTCACCGATGGCGCCGCGGCCGGCGGGCTGCGATGCTCCAACAGCCCTTCTGCGCCGCCATGAACCTCATCGAACGCGCCACCGTCATCCACTACCACCGCCAGCGCATCGCCGAGCACGGCTGCGGCGACGTGAAGGCCCTGGGCTGGGTGGGCGAGGCGAGCCAGCACGACCGCTTCGAAGTGATGGCCAATGCCGTCGACTTCAGCCACGGCTGCGTGATCGACCTCGGCTCCGGCACCGGCGACCTGAAGACATTCCTGGACACGCGCTTCGACGGCGTGAGCTACCTCGGCATCGACCACGTGCCCGAGTTCATCGCACTGGCGCGCGAGCGGCACGCGGACGACGATGACGCCCATTTCGAGCTGGGCGACTTCAACACCCTGCTGCTGCCGCGTGCCGACCATGTGGTGGCCTGCGGTTCGCTCAGCTACCGCAGCGGCAACCCTAACCACCTCTACCAGGCCATCGCCAGGATGTACACCGCCGCGGCGCAGACCGTGGTCTTCAACGTGCTCGATGCGGCCTGCTTTCCCGAGCACCCCTTGCTCGTCGGCCACCCGGTGGACGAGGTGCTCGCCTTCTGCCGCCACCTGGCGGCGCGGGTCGAGATGGTGCGCGGCTGGGCCGGCGACAACGTGACCGTGGTGATGCGGGTGGGCTGAATGCGCACGGCGTCACAGCGTTCGCCCTTTCCGGCCCATGCGGCGGCGGCCGCGCAGTCGGCGCGCGGCTCGGCCCAGCATGGGGCCGACCACCCGCTGTGGCACAGCCCGCGCCTGGTCGCCCAGCGCGCCGCCATCGCGGCCACCTTTGGCGGTGACCACAGCAGCAGCGCAGTGGTGCAGCGGGTGCCGGCCGGGCGCTACATCACCACCGAAGACGGCAACCTGCGCGACGTTCACAAGGCCGTGATCGTCAACGTCAAGCAGGGTAGCGAAGCGCGTGTGCAGGCCGGCGCCGCCACCGAGACCTTCAAGCTCTCCGGCCTCTCGTGGCCGAAGGCGCACACCTGGACGCAGGTGCTCGGCCGCGAAGGCTGGCTCAAGGACAGCGTGCTCGGCACCGCCGTGCCCGAGCTCGCGCCGGCCCATGACGACCTGGCGCTCGAGCCGCTGCGCACGACCCGGCCCACACCCACGCCCACCCGCAGCGTGGCCATCGGCGTGAGCACGCGGGGTGGCCAGACGCAAGCGGAAGCCCCTGCCACCACCAGCATCGACGAACTCAATGCCCACCAGCAGGCCCAGGACGAAGCGCTCGAATACCCCGGCGTCGCCCCCGGCGCACGGCCCCTGGGGCTGGGCAAGCCTTCCGCGGCGAACCCGGCCGACTACCGCGTCCAGATCAACGGCGGCAACCTGTACGAGCGCACCGGCCAGCACCTGCTGACGGTGGCGAAATCGCCCTTCGTGCTGAGCACCGATGGCCGGCTCTACGGAGGCCAAGGCCAGACCCACGTCCTGGAGGAGCAGATGGCCAAGCACGGCGATGCGCACGTGGGCTTTCCGGCCTGGGCCGGCGAGATGGGCGTGGCCAACGGCAAGGTCATCTACATCGACAACGAGAGCGGCACCTTCAAGCTGCGCGACCAGGCCAACATCAACCTGATCAAGTTCCTCTACCGGCGTGGCGTGCTCAACGCCCAGCAGGTGCCTCAGCTCGACGTCAAGCGCGTCGCCAGCTGGGGCCTCGACCGCGGTGGCGTGCTGGGGCCCCACCACGTGCTCGACAACTGAACCTTTCTGCCAACCCCAAGGAGCAGCGCCCATGAAGACCCGTCTCTCTCACCGACCGCCCGCCTCCGGCAGCGCGGCGGCGGCCGACGTGCAGCGCCGCGCCGCCACGGCGGCGCGGAGTGCGGCCCAGCTGCAGTCCAGCGAGCGTTTGACGGCCCAGCGCCGCCAGGTGGAAGCCGCGTTCGGGCAGGCCGCGCAGCGCGAGGCGATGCCCGAAGAAGAGCTGCAGATGAAAGCGGTGCAGCGCGTCGGGCCCGAGGAGGAAGAGCTGCCCGTGCAGGGCAAGATCGCCCCGCTGCAGCGTGCGATCGAGGAAGAAGAGCCGCTGCAGGCGAAAGCCATCACCCAAACCGAGACCCAGGCCGAGTCCAACCAGACCGGCATGCCCGACACGCTGAAGGCCGGCATCGAGTCGCTCTCGGGCATGGACATGTCGTCGGTGCGCGTGCACCGCAACTCCGACAAGCCGGCGCAGCTCAACGCCCTCGCCTATGCGCAGGGCAATGACATCCACCTCGGCCCGGGCCAGGAGACCCACCTCGCGCACGAGGCCTGGCACGTGGTGCAGCAGCGCGAAGGGCGCGTGCAGGCGACGACCCAGCTGCAAGGCGTGGGCATCAACGACGACCACGCCCTCGAAAGCGAGGCCGATGCGATGGGCGCACGGGCGCTGGCGGCCGCACCGCAGCGCGACCCAGGCTGAGCCGAGTTCAGTGCGCCGTCAGTGGCGCTGCCCTTCGGGCGTGAGCATCAGCGCCGAGCTGCGCACCCGCAGGCTGCCGTCGGCCAGTTCTTCCACGCTCTCGCCACCGGCCAGGCGGTACTCGACCTCGCCGTTGGGCTCCCAGTGCTCCTGGCCATCGGTGGTCAGCGACTGGTCCTGCACGAGATGCTCGTAGGCGCAGACCTTGTACGTCTGGCCATCGGCGCCGCGCGCGGGAAACGAGTCGAGCAGATGCAGCTTGTAGTTCATGTCGGTCTCCTAGATGTGCGAGAGACTGGGATCACAGCCAGCGGGCCCGGGTTCACACACCGGGCATGACGGGGCCCTACTCGGCCCGGGCGCCCAGTCGCCCGAGCTTCACCAGCCAACGTTCGCGGTGTTTCGCGTCGCCTTCGATCATGCCGATCAAGGTCTCATGGATGGGAGCAATGCCCACGAACCCGAGGATGTTTCTCTCCAGGGCCTTGAGGCTGTGCGCGCGAAAGATCCAGCGGTAGGCCAGCGCCGGCATGCCCATCGTGACCACGAGCCGCGCCGAGCGGCCGGCCAGCAGCTTCTTCGGAAAACCCTGGCCGTCCATCTTCGACAGCGCAAAGCCGGGGCGCGCCACCTGCTCCAGAAAGCCTTTCAGCAAGGCCGGCATGCCGCCCAGCCACAGCGGGAAGACGAACACCAGGTGCTCGGCACGCAGGATGGCCTCCTGCGCCGGCTTCAGGCTGTCGGGGGTGGGACCATCGTCCCAGTCGGCCTTGCTGCGCAGGAGCGGAAAGTCGAGCTGCGCGATCTCGCAGGTCTCGACACTGTGGCCGGCCCGGCGTGCACCGTCGGCGTAGGCCTCGGCCAGTGCGTGGCAGTAGTGGCGCGCCGTGGCGTCGGGGTGGCCCTGGAGGATGAGGATTCGTTTGCCCATGCACGATGCTGGCAGCGCAGGGGCAGCCCAACTTTGCGCCAGCTCAAGGCGCCACGCTCGGGCGGCCGTGGGACATCCCCGACACGCACGCGCCCTGTGTTCCGATGGCCTTCACGCCACGAGCGCGCCACAGTGGCCTCACCGCTTTCACAGCGCATCTGAGGACCCACCATGGCAACGAGCAGCATCCTCGGCGGCAACGCCGCCCCCCAGCGACCCCGCGGCACTGGCACCGACCTGCTGGGCCCGAGCGACAGCTCCGACTCCGGCAGCGACGTGCAGGGCGAACGCAGCCTCGCCACCGACATCGACGACGGTGGCGCAGGCGCCCTGCCCGTCGAGACTCGACAGCGACACCGATTCCACCGGCACCGGCGAGCGTGGCGCAGCCACCGGAGCCGACCCCCGGGATGGCGACGACATCCTGCCGAACCGCATCATCCGCACCTCGGATGCGCTGGACAATGCCGACCGGCTGGAGGTCGACGAACTGGTGGCCGACGACGATTTGCAGGACGAGGAGATCGACGGCGTCGACGAGTCCGACGAAGGCCCCGACGGCCCCGCGCGGCACTGAGCCGGCTACCCCACGCAGCAGCGGTTACGGCCGGCCGTCTTGGCGGCGTACAGCGCCTGGTCCGCACGCTCGACCATCACCGCGAGCGTGTCGCCCGGCGAGGGGCTCGCAAGGCCGGCCGAGAACGACGCCCGCAGCGACGGCACGCTGGCCGACACCTGCTGCGTGGTGAAGCGCTCGCGCAAGCGTTCGAGCACGACGCGGGCGTTCTCGGCACCCGTCTGTGGCAAGAGGATCAGAAACTCCTCACCGCCCCAGCGGGCCGGTACGTCGCTTTCGCGCACCGTCTGCCGAACCGCCTGGGCAAACGCCTTCAGCACCTCGTCGCCCACGCCGTGGCCGTGGGTGTCGTTCACGCGCTTGAAGAAGTCGAGGTCGAGCAAGGCGATGCTGAAGGGCTCGCCGCCGTCGCGATGGCGCTCGACGTATTGCGCCAGCAGCTCGCTCACGTGCGCCCGGTTCGACAGGCCCGTGAGTTCGTCGTGCGTCGCGAGGTCATGCAGGCGCGTCAAGGCCACCTTCAGCTCTTCGCGCTGCGTCTTCAGCCGCTGCTTCAGGCGCTTGAGCTGCATGCTGTTGAGCAGGCCCGTGGGCAGCGTGCACGCCATCAGCCCCCACAGGCAGAACTGGACCTTGGGCACGTAGACCTCGGGATCGAGCGCGCTTGCCAATGCCATGACGGCCGTCATCAGCAGGATGGCGAACAAGGTGATGAACCTCGCCTGCCGGACGTCGAGGTTGACGACGGCCGACGCCATCGACAGCACCAGCAGTGGCAGCATCGCCGCGTGCATCGGACCCGTCAGCGCGTAGACGATCGCGATCCACAACAGCGCGACCACGATCTGGACGAGGGCCAGCGACGGGTCGCGGAAGCGCTGGCTCCACCCGCTGCGAAGCGCCAGGTAGACGGCCAGCAGCGTGAGGGCGCGCCCGACCACGAGCGCGACCGCGAGGCCCGTCGACATGATCCCGACACTTGCGCAGTAGGCCGCGATGATCGTGCCCACGATGTAGGGCAGGCCGCTGACCAGCGTGCGTGAGATGTAGAGCCGCATCTTGCGGTCGTGGCCCAGCAGCCAGTGCCAGCGATCCGGCGCCGGGTTGTCCGGTGCGGTGTGCACGTCGGTGGGGTCAAGCGTGTGCATGGACCGTGCTCTGGGTGTGAGGGCCGGGCAGTGCCGAGGGCGGCACCGGCGCGATGGCGCTGCGCCCGCGCCCGCCCTGCTTGGCGGCATAGAGCGCCTGGTCGGCGGCGTCCATGACGGCCGACGCCGGGTCGCCGCGCCGATGCAGGGCCACGCCGGCCGAGAAATTGATGGTCAACGTGCCGGTGGGCACGACGAGCGGCTCCCGCAGCAGCCGCTCGCGCACCCGGTCGACCTGCGCCATGAGCTGTTCGCATGAGAGCCCGCGGGTGCTCAGCACCAGGAATTCTTCGCCGCCCCAGCGCCCGATCACCTCGGTGGCGGGCAGCACCGCCTGCGCCACACGGGCAAAGGCGGCAAGCACCGCGTCGCCCGCCGCATGGCCGTGCTGGTCGTTCACCTGCTTGAAGTGGTCGATGTCGAGCATGGCCAGGGTCAGCGGTGCGTCGTCGCGCTCGGCACGCGCCAGGTGGTGCGCGAGCACCGATTGCATGTAGCGCCGGTTGTGCAGCCCGGTCAGGCCGTCATGGTTGACGCGCTGCTGGATCTGGTCGAGCGTGGCGCTGAGTTCGTTGCGCGTCTCGCGCTCGCGCTGGCGCAGCTGCGCGATCTGGTGCCCCGACCAACCGAGCATCAGCACCGTGACGACGAAGCTGCCGTAGACCAACACTGCCTCGCTGACGGGGTAGATGACCGGGTAAAGGGCGCTCATCGTGGCCATGGTCGCGCCGATGAGCAGCAAGGTGTAGGCCTGGACCACGTACACCGCCGGCCCGCGCAGCGCGAACACCCCGTAGGTCACGGTCAGCGCCGCCGGCATCAGCATGCCGGCGTGGGCCTCTCGCATGAGGGCGTAGCCGATCGCATCCCAGGTCACCGAGGCCAGCATCTGCGGCAGGATGAGGCCGGGGTCGGCGAAGCGCCGCGACCACCCGCTGCGCAGGGCGAGGAAGAAGCCGGCCATCGTCACGAGCATCGCCACGACGACCGGCGCCACGAGCTTCGGGTCCATCAAGCCGGCCCAGCCGCAGTAGATGACCAGCAGCATGCACGGCACGTAGGTCGCAAGCCCGGTGGCCGACACCTTGGTGTTGAAACGCTGGGGGCCTTCCGGGCCCAGGAGCCAGTCGGCGAGCTTGTCTTTCAGGCGGGACATGGTCGAGTTGCAGAGAGGAGCCACGCGGACTCCTGGAATGCATTTCGGCCTCGCACCCCGGCAGTTGAAGCCCCCCTTCCCGTCGAGGCCTGCCGCCTGTGCAGGAAGTCATGCTTTTCGTGCCTGACCCTTGTACAGCGCCACGTAGCGCTCGGCGCTCTGCGCCCAGCCGAAGCGCTGCGCCATCGCACGCTGCTGCAGGCCGCGCCACAGGGCGGGCTGGCGGTAGCAGCGCAGCACGCGCATCAGCGTCTCGCGCAGGTCGGCGGCACTGTCGCGCTGGAAGACAAAGCCCGTGCCATCGGGCCCAGAAGCGTCTCGCACCGAGTCGGCCAGGCCGCCGGTGGCGCGCACCACCGGCAAGGTGCCATACGCCTGGCTGTACATCTGGTTCAAGCCGCAGGGCTCGAAGCGTGACGGCATGAGGAACACATCGGCCCCCGCCTCGATGGTGTGGGCAAGAGGTTCGTCGAAGCCGGTTCGCACGGCCACCTGACTCGGCAACTCGGCGGCGAGCACGTTCAGCCGCTTCTCGTAGCGAGGCTCGCCACTGCCGAGCACGGCGAGCTGCGCGCCCTGCTTGAGCAACCAGTCGAGGTTGTCGAGGATGAGGTCGATGCCCTTCTGGTCGGTGAGCCGGCTCACGATGCCGAAGAGCGGCGCGTGATCCGACACGGCCAAGCCCAGCTCCACCTGCAGCGCCTGCTTGTTGGCCGCCTTGTCGTCCAGACAGCCTGCGCCGTAGCGCGCCGGGATCAGCGGGTCGCTCACCGGGTTCCACACGCGGGTGTCGATGCCATTGAGGATGCCGTGCAGGTCGGCTTGGCGCGCCCGCAACATGCCGTCCATCCCGAAGCCGAGCGCTTCTTCCTGGATCTCGCGGGCGTAGGTCGGGCTCACCGTGGTGATCACGTCCGCATGGCGCAAGGCGGCCTTCATCATGGAGATGCGGTCCCAGTGCAGGAGGCCCTCGCCTTCGACCTGCATCCAGGCGTCGGGAAGGTCGAGCACCTGCTGCCGGTCGGGCGGGAAGTTGCCCTGGAACGCGAGGTTGTGGATCGTGAAGAGGCTGCGTGCCCGCGGCGGCGGCATGCGGCGCAGGTAGGCCGCGGCCAGCCCGGTGGGCCAGTCGTTCGCATGCAGCACCTCGGCCTGCCAGTCTTTCCAGGGCGTGGCGCCCGACGCAATGCGCGCCGCCACGTGGCTCAGGAAGCCGAAGCGCTCGGCGTTGCTCGCGTAGTCGACGCCGCGCTCGTCGCCATACGGCCCGCCGGCCAGGCCAAAGAGGTCCGCACAGTCGAGCAGCCAGAGGCTGAAGCCGGGCTGTGCCACCCGCACCAGCTCGGCCTCGGGCCACACTCCATCGGCCGGGAGCGTGACGCGTTGCGTGCCTTCGCGAGCCAGTGCTGCGAGCGAGCGGTAGGCGGGCATCAGCACCCGCACGTCGTGGCCCAGTTCGGCCAGTGCCGCGGGCAGCGCGGCGCTCACGTCACCCAGGCCGCCGGTCTTGACCCAGGGTGCGCATTCCGGGGTGACGAAGAGAACCTTCAGCGCAGCCGCCGCGCTCATGCACCCGGTGCTGGGAAGTGCGCCCGAGGCACGACCACGACGCCGTTCTCGCTGACATGGAAGCGTTCGCGGTCGCGCGCCAGGTCATGGCCGATCGTCTCGCCGGGCGGGATGTGGTTGTCGAGGTCGACGATCACGTTGCGCAGCTTGGCGCCGCGCCCGATCACGTTGCGGTCCATCACGATGCAGCGCTCGAGCACCGCATCGGGCTGCACGCTCACCGCGCGGCGCAGCATCACATGGTCGAGCTGGGCGTCGTTGACCACGCAGCCCGAGCCGAGCACCGAGCGGCGGATCACGCCGCATTCGATCTTGGCCGACTCCGACTGGTCGGCACTCGCGTAGATGGGCCACTGGGCGTTGGTCATCTTGAAGCGCGGCGTGGCGCCGAGGGTATCGAAGTGGGCGGCGAAATAGGCGTCGATGGTGCCGACGTCTCGCCAGTACGCCTGTTCCTCGTAGTCGGCCACGCCCGGCACCACGTTGGTGGCGAAGTCGTAGGCCATCAGCTTGTGCGTCTTCATGAGACGCGGAAGGATGTGCTTGCCGAAGTCGCTCTCGCCCTTGTCATGCGCGGTCTGAAGCTCACGCGCCAGCACGTCGGCCGAGAAGATGTAGTTGCCCATCGAGGCCAGTGCGTGGGTCTTGCTGCCGGGCATCGGGCGGCAGGTCTGCGGCTTTTCCTGGAAGTCGGTGATGCGAAGGTTGTCGTCGGTCTCGACGATGCCGAAATGCGGGCTCTGCTCGCGCAGCACAGGCAGCGTGGCCACCGTCACGTCGGCGTTGTGCGCCTTGTGGTGGGCGATCATCTGGCGCACATCCATGCGGTAGATGTGGTCGGCGCCGAAGACGGCCACGATGTCGGGTTTAAAGGTCTCCATCAGGTGGAGGTTCTGGTAGACCGAGTCGGCCGTGCCCTGGAACCACTCGGGCCCGTTGCGCATCTGCGGCGGCACGACGGTCACGAAATGATCGGGAATAAATCGCGCCAGCTGCCAGCTTTGCCGCACGTGCTCGATCAGCGCCTGTGACTTGTACTGCACCAGCAGGTAGATCGAGTAGATCTCGCTGTTGACGAGGTTGCTCAGCACAAAGTCGACGATGCGGTGCTTGCCGTTGAAGGGCACGGCGGGCTTGCATCGGTGTGCCGTGAGCGCATGCAGGCGCGTGCCCTCTCCTCCCGCCATCACGAAAGCCAGCACGCTGTCGTTGGGTTTGTTCATGGCTCGGTTCTCGTCGTCATGGCGAAAACCGGGCAAACGGCGTGCCGTTCTCCCTGAAGGCCTACTCGAGCGCTTTCTGGGCCATCAGGAAGGTCGCCGCATTCCAGCTCTGGCCGGCCATGCCCATGGGCTGCAGCGTCTGGCCGTGGAACCACTCCGTGAAACGCCAGCCGTCCAGGCTGCACACCTGGGCAAGCTTGGCGAGTTCGTGCCGGGCGGCCTCTTTCTTGCCCAGCTGGGCCAGCACCATCGCCCAAAAGCCGCCCACGAAAGGCCAGATGCCGCCGTTGTGGTACTGGTGCGGCTGGTTCTGCTGGTGGCGGTTCATGTAGGCGCGCCAGAGCTCGTCGTCGGGGGTGATGGGGTGGGTGACGACGCGGATCGGGTACGGCTGCGAGGCCCGCGCCTCGTTGAAGGTCTGCACGATCTCGCGCGCCATCGATTCGTCGGCCAGGCCGTAGAGCACCGCGAGCAGGTTGCCGAACACATCGCCCTCCTCGCCCGCGAACGACAGGTTGACGAAGCTCAGGTACAGCCCCGGGTCGCGCAGGCCGCGGCGCGCATAGTGGCCGAGCAGGCGGCCGCGGCGGTATTCGGGCAGGTCTTTCTTGAACGGGTGGAACAGGTGGTTGAAGTGGTAGTGCGTCTGCTCCAGGTTGGGCAGCTCGTACAGCAGTTTCACCCGGTACCACAGGGCATTCGTGTAGAGCACGAAGCCCGAGCGCGGCATGATGTCGGCCCAGTCGCTGGCCTCGTTCTGCTGCAACAGGAAGAAGCGCTGGTGCTCCTGCGCCAGCAGCCAGTGCAGCGCGCGGTCGATCTGCGGGCCCCAGCGCGCGTCGAGCCCGCCAATGCGGCTGTGGCGGCGCAGGTGGTCGATGGCGATCAGCCACCACAGCGTGGCGTCGATGCAGCCGAGGTACCAGAAATCGGCGTCGAGCCCCTCCGGGTCGACGTATTTCGGGATCTGCCCGTTCGGCGCCTGCAGCAGCGCCAGCGATTCAATGCTCGCCACCGCGCCCACTTCCAACGCCTCGTCGCCGGTGCCGGCCATCGCGAGCACGCAGATGGCGGCGTCGCGTCCGAAGATGCGGGTGTAGCTGCGCGCCTCGGCCGCCTCGGTGCGGCTGGCCGCCAGGATGCCCTGCGGCGTGAGGTTGTCGCGCAGCAGTTGCAGCGACCGCGCGCTGCACTCGTCGACGAGCGAGGTGGCGTGGTCGGTGCCGTGGTGGGTGAAGGCGCGGCTCAACGGCGCAGTCTCGCAGGGCGGGGGCTCATCGGTCCTTGGACGGCGGAGTGTCCGGGCAGTCGGGCGGCTGGCAGGCGCCGGGGCGCAGGGTCCAGTCGGTCGCGTCCTTTTCGGTGCGGATGCGCTTCTCGGCCGCCATCGCTGCAGTCGGCGAGATCGGGTCGCTGGCCGGGAAGGTCTCGTCCAGCGCTTCGTCGAGCAGCTCCTGGTAGGTGGGCACCTTGTCGGATGGGACCTGCCCCTTGCCTTCGAGCCGCTCCTCCGAGCGCTTCACGTCGCGCGGGTCGCGGGGCGCGGTGGGCCTGGTCGATTGTTTGGGTGTCTTGCGTTCGCTCATGGGGTCCTCCTTGTACGGCGGTAAGCGGGTATCGGATGCATCGCGGCATCGGAATCCATGGCACATGGTGTTCCCGTCACACGATTTGCCGCACGGATTACCGTGTCAGCAACAGGGCTGCTGCCGGGAAGGTGCTGAAGGCTTCCGCCAGGCGCAACTGGTTGCCGTGCAACGGTACCGCCTGGCCGCTCACCACGTCGACACATTGCCACGGCGCGCCCGCGCCCAGGCCCGGCAGCTCGACCGCCGTCGAGCCCCAGACCTCCGGCCCGAGCGGCAGGGTACCCGGCTGAGCGCACAGCCGGGTGTGCAGGCGCGAGGCCAACACGACCAGCAGCGCCTCGCCGTGCTCGCGCGCATAGGCCACCACCTGCTCCTGCTGCTCGCCGGTGGCCGCGAGGGGCAGGTAGCGGCCGTCGCGGAAAAGCTCCGGCCGCTCGGCGCGCAGCTGCAGCAGCCGCCAGGTCAGCCACAGCTTGGCACGGCCATCGTGCGGGGCTGCGGCAAGGCCGCGCAGCTGCGCGGCCCGGTCGGGCGACTGCGCGAGTTCTTCCAGCGCGGCCAAGTGGCGTTCGCGAAGGGCGTAGTCGACAGGGCGGCGGTTGTCGGGGTCGACGAGGCTCAGGTCCATCAACTCATTGCCCTGGTACACATCGGGCACGCCGGGCGCGGTGAACTTCATCAGCACCATCGACAGGCTGTTGAGCGCGCCGTACCAGGCCAGCGCCGACGCACTCGCCTGCAGGTCGTTCAGCAGCGGGTTGGGCTGCACGCGCGCGAGCACCCCGCGCACGAACGCAGCCAACGCGTTCTCGTAGGCCTCGTCGGGGCAGGTCCAGCTGGTGTGGCGCTTGGCCTCGCGGGCGGCTTTCAGCAGGTATTGGAGGATGCGTTCGCGGTAGGGCCCGAGCGTGCTCTCGTCCAGGCCCTCGGGCGGCAGCGTGCCGAGCAGCGTCTGGTACAGCAGGTACTCGTCGGCGGCGGTGGGCACGGTGCTGTCGTTCAGCTCGCTCTTGTGGCTGCGGGCCAGGCGCTTCCAGCGGGCCAGTCCGAGCCGCCAGGCGGCGGGCATCTCCGACAGCACGTTGATCCGGTTGCGCACGTCTTCCGAGCGCTTGTTGTCATGGGTCGACGTGGCGAGGATGGTGTGCGGCCAGCGTGCCGCGCGGTCGCTGCTCGCGCCGTGAAAGGCACGCACCGTCATGCCGAACGGGCCGGGGTCGCCCCCCACCTCGTTGAGCGAGGTGAGGCGGTGGTACTGGTAGAACGCCGTGTCTTCCACGCCCTTGGCCGCGACCGGCGCGCAGAACTGCTGAAAGCGTGCCGCGAAGTGCCACGCCGCATGCTCGGGTGGCAAGGGCGCACCGTCGGGCCCCTGCCCGCGCAGCACGTGGCTCACGAAGTCGAACACCGAGCGGTCGGGCGCATCGCTGCGCTTGCGGGCATGGGCCACGGCCCAGTCGAGGAAGCGGATGTCCTGCGCCGACGCGCGCCCGAGGATGTAAGTGCGGTAGACCGGCATGCACGCGGCCACCTCGGCGAGCGCGTCGCGCAGTGCGTTGAAGGTGTAGTCGCGGGTGCGCCGGTCGGCACGGGCAATGCGCATCAGCGCGGTGGCCAGCACCGTGAGCTCCGGAGGCGAGCGCGGTGCGCGCCACGCTGCGCTTGCCGCGGTACACCAGCTCCGAGAACGGTTCGCGCTCGCCGCTGAAGCGCTGCCAGATGCGGTCGAAGCGCTCGGTCGCGCTGCCGTCGACCAGCACGCCGTTGACGACCATCGCGAAGCGGTAGCCGGTGGTGCCGTGGATGGCCCACTCTTCCGGCACGTCTTCATGCGGCGCGGCGATCTTCTCGGCCACCACGTAGAGCGGCCTCGCCGGGCGCTCGCCATCGGGTGCCGGGGGGAGCGTGATGCCGGCCCGTTCGGCATAGCCCTGCTGCAACTGCGCGAAATAGCGCGCCGGGTCGTGCAGGCCGTCGGGGTGGTCGATGCGCAGGCCGTCGACCACGCCTTGCGCGGCCATCTCGAGCGCCATCGCATGGGTGGCCTCGAAGACGGCCGGCTCTTCCATGCGCAGCGCGGCGAGGTCGTTGATGTCGAAGAAGCGCCTGTAGTTGATCTCGTCGGCCGCCACGCGCCAATAAGCCAGGCGGTAGTGCTGGGCTTCGTGCAGCGCATGCAGGGTGTCGCGGGTGGCCTCCGCGTTGATCGTGGCCAGGGCCGCATCGACCGCCGCAGCCACTTCGGCGTGCCCTTGCGCCAGCTCGGCGAAACGCGACTTCAGCTCCTCGCGGGTGCGGGCCACGCTGGCATCGAAGCAGCTGCGCGCCGGCAATGCGGCGAAGGCTTCGGCCAGGCCCTCGACCTGTCCGCGCACATGGCCGTCGCCCAGGCGCTGCGCCGCGTGCGTCAGCAGCAGCTCATAGCTGCGCAGCGCCAGCGGGAAACAGTGGTCGAAGTAGCGCATCACGAAGCGGCCGCGGTTCTGCTCGAACGCGAGCTTCAGCTGCCCGCCGGCCAGCACGTCGCCGTAGTGTTCGCCCAGCACCGGCAGCAGCACCTTGCCTTCGAGGTCGGCGTTGACGGGGTGCCAGTCGATGTCGAAGTGGCGTGCGTAGGCCGATGCCTGGCCGTTCTCGAGCACATCGGTCCACCAGGGGTTGTCGGCCCCGAGCACGCCCATGTGGTTGGGCACCATGTCGAGGATGAGGCCGAGGCCCCGCTCGCGTGCCGCATTGGCGAAACGCTCGAAGCCGTCGCGCCCACCCAGCTCGGGGTTGATCTCGCCGTGCGCCACCACGTCGTAGCCGTGCAGGCTGCCGGGGCGCGCACGCCAGATCGGCGAGCAGTAGAGGTGGCTCACGCCCAGGCGCTGCAGGTAGGGCAGCACGGCCACCGCGTCGTCGAAGCTGAAATCCTTGTGCAGCTGCAGGCGGTAGGTGGCACGCGGGATCACCGCCACCGCCCTGCCCTGCGGCCGTGCCACCGCGGTGCGCGCAGGCGAGGGGCGGATCGACGCGAGGCGGGCGCACAGCGCCGAGACGCGCGGGTTGTGCGCCATCGCCTCCAGCCCGAGCGGCAGCTTGCGGCGCCAGTTGGGGTGCTCCTCGACAGTGCCGGGCAGGTTGGCCTGGTCGGGCACGCCGAGCGCGTCTTCCAGCTGCACCATCATCAGCTGGGCCGGGGTGCTCGCCACGTAGGCGTGCACCGCCTCCGACACGGCCGGCGCGATGGGCTGCGTGCCGCTGGCGTCGATGTGGCCCTCGCTCGGCAGCAGGCCGCGCTGCTGCAGCACATTGAGCAGGCGCAAGCGGTCATGCGCGCGTTCCTGGCGCTGCTGCTCGTGCAGCTGCGGTGTGGGAAAGAGCTTGAGCGCCTGGCGCACATCGAGGTCGTGACCGCGCCACCAGCCGGCAAGCGTGGCGAGGTCATGCGTGCTCACCGCCACCAGCGACTTCTGCGGGTAGGCCTCAGGAGCCTTGAAGCCGCCGCCATGCTCGCGTTCGAAATACAGCAGCCGGTACGACAGCAGCTGGCGATCGCGCATCGCCGCACGCATCTCGTCGGCCACCGTGCCGAGGTCTTCGCCGATCACCATGCAGCGGTTGCGTTCGCTCTCCAGCGCCACGATGGCCAGCAGCGCCTGCAGCGGATAGAGCACGTAGCTGCCATCGCGGGCCGAGGTGCCGGGCGGGATCCAGTACAGCCGCATCAGCCCCATCACATGGTCGATGCGCACCGCGCCCGCATGGCGCATCGCCGCGCGCAGCGTGCCGACGAAGAGGCTCACGTCGCGCTGGAGCCCGTCGGGCCGCAGCGGCGGCAGGCCCCAGCCCTGGCCGTTGGGGTTGACCTCGTCGGGCGGTGCGCCCACCGTGGCGCCGCTGGCGTACGCCCCCTGGTGGCCCCAGATGTCGGAGCCGGCGCGGTCGACCGACACCGCGAGGTCGAGGTAGAGCCCGACCGCCATGCCCCGCTCGCGGCAGCGGCGCGACAGGCGTGCAAGCTGCTGGTCGGCCTGCCACTGCAGGTACTCGAAGTACTCCACCTCCTCCTCGTGCTCGGCCACGAAGCGCTGCACCGCCGGCGCGTCGGGCTGGCGATAGGCCTCGGGCCACACCGGCCAGCCCCAGACCAGGCTGTCTTGCGAATGGAAATGCGCCTGCAGCGCCTCGAAGCTCGCGTGAAGCCGCAGCTCGGGCGAGCGCGCCAGCTGGAAGCGGCGGAACTCGATGCCGCGGCTGCTGCCGCTCGCCAGATGC
Organism: Rhizobacter sp. J219; assembly: GCF_024700055.1. Taxonomy (GTDB): domain Bacteria; phylum Pseudomonadota; class Gammaproteobacteria; order Burkholderiales; family Burkholderiaceae_C; genus Rhizobacter. The sequence goes on along the minus strand of NZ_JAJOND010000001.1, from coordinate 922,676 downwards.
CGTTCGCGGAAGCTGCGGTACAGCAGCCGCAGGATCTCGGTCTTCGCCTCGCCGACGCCGGCGTAGTCGACCGTCGGCGCCGCACGCAGAGTGGCCAGGCGCGACTGGAACTCGCTCGAGCGCAGGCGTTGCCGCGCCGGCTCGCACTCCTGCAGGTCGGGCAGCGCCTCCACGTCGAGGTAGAGCGTGTTGAGTTGCAGGCGCGACGATGGGCTGTAGGGGCTGGCGTGTTGCGGGTTGTGGCTGAACATCGCGTGCAGCGGGTTGACGCCCACGATGCCTGCGCCCTGCTGGCTCCACTGCTCGATGACGGTGGCCAGGTCGCCGAAGTCGCCGATGCCCCAGTTGCGCTCGGAGCGCAGCGCGTAGAGCTGCACCGCCGGGCCCCAGGTGCGGCCCTCGCGCGGGTTGGCGAGCGCGGGCGGCTCGTGGCAGTGCGCGGGCGCGGCAACGAGCTGCACGGTCTGCCCGAGCCCGTCCAGCCGCAGCTGGTGGTAGCCCATCGGCAGCGCCTGCGCGATGCGCAGCTCGAACGTGCGCGAATCGGTGTCGCCAAGGCGCGTCTGGCCACTGTGCTCGGTGCCGTTCTCTTCGATCAGCGTCCAGCGCAGCGCGTCTCTCGGTGCGGGCAGGCGCACCGGCACCCCCAGTCGGCGCTGCCGGCGGTCAGCGCGACCAGCGCCGGCGCAATCTCCCGCTCCCGGGTGGCTCTCGCCGCGCGCTCGGCCAGGCTCGCGGCCTCGGCGCTGCTCGCATCCACCCCCAGCTCGGCCAGCAGCTTCACCAGCGCCTCGGTCGAGGCTTCGTGCCGGTGGCCCCAGACGTCGTGGTACTCGGTGAGCACGCCATGCACCGCGCACAGGCGCTCGACGGCGGCGCGGTGCTCAGCCATGGTCCACCTCCGACTCCAGCACCACGAGCACCGAGCCGGGCTTCCACCGGCCGGCCTCGTCGATGTGCTGGCGGTGCACGATGCGCCCGTCGGGCGGGGCGGTGCCCACGAAGCTTCGGTGTCGGTCAGGTTGGCGACGAGGTGCCATTGCGCGCCACGCGCGAGCGGCCAGTCCACGTGCAGCAGGCCGCCGTCGAAGCGGTAGCGGCCGCCGGTGTGCGGCCCGAGCGCCGGGTCGACGCGGGGCACGAGCCACTCGCGCCGCAGGGCCAGCAGCTGGCGCACCAGCGCGAGCCGCGCGGCGTGGGCGCCCTGCTCGCGCTCGTCCCAGCGCAGCTGCGCGCTGCGGAAGGTGGCCTCGTCGTTCGGGTCGGGGATGCGGGCGCGAGCGTCGGGGTCCGCGAAGGCGGCGAACCGCGCGAACTCGTTGCGCCGACCGTCCGACACCGCCTGCGCCAGTTCGGGCCCGAAGTCGCAGAAGTAGAGGAAGGGGGTGGACGCCGCGAACTCCTCGCCCATGAAGAGCATGGGCACGTGCGGAGAGAGCAGCAGGCAGGCATACACCGCTTCGAGCCGCGCCGGGTGGGCCAGGTCCGACAGGCGTTGGCCGAGCGCGCGGTTGCCGATCTGGTCGTGGTTCTGCAAGAAGGAGACGAAGGCGCTCGGCGGCAGGTGCCCGCTCGGCTCGCCGTGCGGCAGGTTGCCGCGGTGGGGCGAGGCCTGGCCCTGGTAGACGAAGCCTTGCGCCAGCGCACGGGCAAAACGGCCGATCGGGCCTTCGGCGTAGTCGCCGTAGTAGCCGTCGGTCTCGCCGGTCAGCAGCACATGGGCGGCGTGGTGCAGGTCGTCGTTCCACTGCGCGGTGGCGAAGAGCGGCTCGCCGTCTTCGCCACGCTCTAGAAGACTCGCCTTGTTGGCGTCGTTCTCCAGCACCAGGTGCAGGCGGCGCCCCGCGCCGTGGCCGACCGCGTGCAGCGCCTGGGCGATCTCGCAGGCGATGTGCTGCGGCGAGCTGTCGTGGATGGCGTGCACTGCGTCCATGCGCAGGCCATCGAAGTGGAATTCCTCCACCCAGTACAGCGCGTTGTGGCGGAAGAAGTCGCGCACCCTCTCGCTGTGCGGTCCGTCGAAGTTGATCGCCGCGCCCCAGGGCGTGTGGTGCGCCTCGTTGAAGAAGTGCGGACAGTAGGCGTGCAGGTAGTTGCCTTCGGGTCCGAAGTGGTTGTAGACCACGTCGAGCAGCACCATGAGGCCGAGCTTGTGGGCGGTGTCGACCAAGGCCTTCAGCTCGTCGGGCGTGCCATAGGCCGCATCGGGCGCGAACGGCAGCACGCCGTCGTAGCCCCAGCCGCGCCGGCCCGGGAAGTCGGCCACCGGCATCAGCTCGATGGCGGTGATGCCGAGTGCCACCAGCTCGGCCAGGCGCGTGGCCGCCGCCTTGAACGTGCCTTCGGGCGTGAACGTGCCGACGTGCAGCTCGTACACCACCGCCTCGTGCCACGGCCGGCCGCGCCAGGCGGCGTCGGTCCAGCGGAAGGCGCGTGGGTCGACCACGGCGCTGGCGCCATGCACGTCGTCCGGGTTGTGGCGCGAAGCCGGGTCGGGCACGAGCAGACCGTTGCCCACGTCGAAGCGGTATCGCGTGCCGGCAGGTGCGTGGACGGCTAGGGCTTCGTGCCAGCCGTCCGCCGCCGGCCGCATCTGCACGGGCTGATCGTCGCCGAGCACCAGCCCCACCTGGCGCGCCGCCGGCGCCCACAGGCGGAAGTCGGTGCGGCCGTCGTCGCGCAACGTGGCGCCGAATGGCATGGCGTGCGCGGTCATGGTGTCTCCCGCCCATGGGCCGGCCGGCTGAAGACCGCCATCGCCCTGCACTTCATCGTGTAGGTGTCGCCGGGGGCGAGGGGCGTGACATCCGGCGTGCCGCTGTCGACCGAGGTGTCGACGGCCACCTGCCACGGGGCGTTGCCGATCGGGGGAATGCGGAAGTCCATGTCTTCGTGGTGCGCGTTGAAGAGCAGCAGAAAGTCGTCGTCGAAGAGCGGCTTGCCGCGCATGTCGTGGCCGGCGAGGGCGATGCCGGGGAGGTACATGCCCAGGCAGCGTGCGAAGTCGGTCGCCCACTCGGCCTCGGTCATCTCTTCGCCGTCGGGGCGCAGCCAGATCAGGTCCTTCAAGCTCTCGCCCACCGCATGACCGCCGAAGAAGTCGCGCCGGCGGAAGGTCGGGTGGTCGCGCCGCAAGGCGGTGAGCTTCTGCGTGAAGGCGAGCAGCGAGCGGCGTTCGGGCGTCATCTCCCAGTCGAGCCAGCTGATCTCGTTGTCCTGCGCGTAGGCGTTGTTGTTGCCGCCTTGCGTGCGGCCCATCTCGTCGCCCGCCAGCAGCATGGGCACGCCCTGCGACAGGAAGAGCGTTGCGAGGAAATTGCGCTTCTGGCGCTCGCGCAGGGCCAGCACGTCGGGGTCGTCGGTCACGCCTTCGGCGCCGCAATTCCACGACAGGTTGTGGTTGTGGCCGTCGCGGTTGTCTTCTCCGTTGGCCTCGTTGTGCTTGTCGTTGTAGGAGACGACGTCGTGCAGCGTGAAGCCGTCGTGCGCGGCCATGAAATTCACGCTGGCGGTCGGGCGGCGGCGGGCGTAGCCGTAAAGGTCGGACGAGCCGGTGATGCGGCGGGCGAATTCGCCGATCACGCCGCCGTCGCCCTTCCAGTAGCTGCGCATGCCATCGCGGTACTTGTCGTTCCACTCGGCCCAGCCAGGCGGAAAGCGGCCGACCTGGTAGCCGTCTTCACCCAGGTCCCACGGTTCGGCGATGAGCTTCACGCGCGACAGCACCGGGTCCTGGCGCACCGCCGCGAGGAACGCGCCACGGTGTGCCACGTGGCCGTTCTCGCGGGCGAGCGTGGTGGCCAGGTCGAACCGGAAGCCGTCGACGTGCATCTCTTCCACCCAGTGGCGCAGCGAGTCCATCACCAGCTGCAGCACGCGCGGGTGCTGCACGTTGAGCGAGTTGCCGCAGCCGGTGTAGTCGCCGCAGTAGCGCGGGTCGTCGGCGGGCACGTAGTAGATGGCGTTGTCGATGCCACGCAGGCCCACGGTGGGCCCGAGGTGGTTGCCCTCGCAGGTGTGGTTGTAGACCACGTCGAGGATCACCTCGATGCCGGCGCTGTGCAGCGCCTTCACCATGCTCTTGAACTCGCGCACCGGGTCAGCGCTGAAGGCGTAGCGCGGCTCGGGCGCGAAGAAGCCGAAGCTGTTGTAGCCCCAGTAGTTCTGCATGCCCTTCTCGTCGAGGTGACGGTCGTTCAGGTACGAATGCACCGGAAGCAGCTCGACGGCGGTCACGCCCAGGCGGCGCAGGTGGTCGATCGAGGCTTCGCTCGCGAGGCCGGCGTAGGTGCCGCGCAACGGCTCCGGAACGCCCGGGTGGCGCATCGTGAAGCCGCGCACGTGGGTTTCGTAGAGCACCGTGTCGCTCCACGGCACCTGGGGGTGGCGATCACCGTCCCAGGTGAAGGCCGGGTCGACCACGCGGCACTTGGGCATGTAGGCCGCGCTCTCGCGGCGATCGAACGAGAGGTCGCCTCGTCGGTGACCCACGGTGTAGCCGTAGAGCGCGTCGCTCCAACGCAGCTTGCCGACGAAGTCCTGCGCGTAGGGGTCGATCACGAGCTTGTGCGGGTTGAAGCGGTGGCCCTCTTCCGGCCGGTAGGGGCCGTGCACCACGTAGCCGTAGGCCATGCCCGGGCGGGCTTGCGGCAGGTAGCCGTGCCAGACGTTGTCGGTGCGCTCCGGCAGGCTCACGCGCTGGCGCTCGCGGCGGCCGCGTTCGTCGAAGAAGACGGTTTCGACCTTCTCGGCGTGCTGCGAATAGAGCGCGAAGTTGACGCCCTCGCCGTCCCAGGTGGCGCCACGTGGATACGGTCGCCCAGGCCAGACCGTCGTGATGGGCATGTCGCGGGCCATCGTGTCCTGTTCTCGTTGGATTTACGGGAGTTCGTCGCGGTCGCCGGGCTTGGGTGCCGGCCACCAACGCTCGAGGTGTGCCGCCGCCCAACCCTGCCCACCGAGGCCGAAGGCCAGCGCCAGCGCCAGCACCAGGCCGCCGAGCACGATGAGGAAAGCTGCGGAGATGATCCGGCCGCCGATGTCGAGCTGATCGAAGGCGATCATCACGACGAAGACGAGGATGGCGTAGCGCGCCAGCACCCCCAGCGCCTGCGCATCGCGGATGCCCACGCCGCGGCAGTAGGTGACGACCGCGTTGGAGACGAAGCGCGCGAAGTACGCGCCGAAGGCGAGGATCAGCACCGCCACGATCACCTTCGGCAGGAAGAGCATCACCTTGCTCAGGAGGTCGGTCACGTGCGCGAGGCCCATGCCGTTGAAGGCGACCACGAGCGCCGCGAAGATCACGAGCCAGTAGACGAGGGCCGCGAGCACCGCCGCGGTGTCGGCCTGCGTGCCGCCGCGCTGGAGGAAGCCGTCCATCCCCGAGCGCTCGGTGACGATGTGGAAGTTGATCGCGCGCAGGCCACGCTGCACGGTGAAGCGCGCCGCCTTGGCGAGCAGGAAGCCCACCAGCAGCACCACGATCGCCACCGCCAGGCTGGGCAGGAAGGCCCCCACCTGCACGAGAAAGGCCCGCACGGGCTCCAGCATCACGTCGACTCGGTCCATGGTCGGTTCTCCGTCCGGCACGTCAGCGAGGCAGGAGCCCCAGGATCCCTGCGAGCGGGATGCCCACCCAATCGGGCCGGTTGTTGAGTTCGTAGCGCAGCTCGTACAGCGCCTTCTCCAGCTCGAAGAGTGCGAGCAGGCTGCGCTGCGAATCGAAGCTTTCATAGAGCGCACTGCCCTGCACCGCGCCCGTGTAGCCGCGCAGGAAGGCGGCACGGGCCGCGCTTTCCCAGGCGGCGGCGAAGGGCGCGAGCTGGGCCAGCTCGTCGGGCGAGGCACTGATGCCGCGCAGGCCACCCGCCCGCGCATAGCCGAACGAGCGCAGCATGCCGGCCACGTCGCGCAGCGGCGACTGGCGCTCGCGCCGTTCGTCGAAGCTGCGGCCCGGCTCGCCTTCGAAGTCGATCACCACGAAGTCGTTGCGCACGAGCAGC